>JAQBXT010000048.1 GCA_027624175.1 Pseudomonadota bacterium
GGATGTCGCTGCGGCCTGGCGGCGGGTGAAATTCGACGAGCTGCTGGCGCAGCAACTGCAGCTGCGCCTCGCCTACAGGAAGCGCCGCGCGCGCGACGCGCCGGCGTTGCCGGCGAACGGCCCGCTGCTGCGGCGGTTCCTCGGCAAGCTGCCGTTCCG
Source organism: Pseudomonadota bacterium (assembly GCA_027624175.1). Classification (GTDB taxonomy): domain Bacteria; phylum Pseudomonadota; class Gammaproteobacteria; order Burkholderiales; family SG8-39; genus JAABQT01. Next base: position 160 of record JAQBXT010000048.1, read on the forward strand.
GCTCACGCGCGCGCAGAGCCGGGTGATGGCCGAGCTGCTGCGCGACCTCGCGCAACCGCATCCGATGCAGCGCCTGCTGCAGGGCGACGTCGGCAGCGGCAAGACCATCGTCGCCGCGATCTGCTGCCTCGCCGCGGTGGACGCCGGCGCGCAGGCGGCGGTGATGGCGCCCACCGAGATCCTCGCCGAGCAGCATTACCGCAAGTTCTCGTCCTGGCTCGCGCCGCTCGGGGTGGAGATCGCCTGGCTGCATGGCGCGCTGCCCGCCGCCGAGCGCAAGGCGGCGCGCAAGGCGATCGCCGCGGGCACGGGGCGCATCGCCATCGGCACGCAGGCGCTGTTCCAGGAGGGCGTCGAATTCGCGCGCCTCGCCCTGGCCATCGTCGACGAACAGCACCGCTTCGGCGTGAAGCAGCGACTGGAGCTGCGCCGCAAGAGCGAGCGCGCCGCGGCGCACCAGCTGATGATGAGCGCGACGCCGATCCCGCGCACCCTGTCCATGACCTATCACGCCGACCTGGACGTGTCGGTGATCGACGAGCTGCCGCCGGGGAGAAAGCCGGTGACCACGCGCCTCGCCTCGGCGGCGCGCCGCGGCGAGGTGCTCGAGCGCATCCGCGCCTCCTGCGCCGACGGGCAGCAGGCCTACTGGGTGTGCCCGGTGATCGAGGAATCGAAGGACCAGGACCTGCAGGCCGCGCTCGATGCGTTCGAGGAGTTGCGGCGCGAGCTTCCGGCACTGACGGTGGGACTGGTGCACGGGCGCCTGTCGCCGGCGGAAAAGGCGGCGGCGATGCAGGCGTTCGCGCTCGGGCAGACGCAGCTCCTGGTGTGCACCACGGTGATCGAGGTCGGCGTGGACGTGCCCAATGCCTCGCTGATGGTGATCGAGCACGCCGAGCGCTTCGGCCTGGCGCAGCTGCACCAGCTGCGCGGGCGCATCGGCCGCGGCGCGCGCGCGAGCGACTGCATCCTGCTGTTCGTGGAGCCGCTGTCCGAAGCGGCGCGCGCGCGCCTCAAGGTGATCTACGAGAATGCCGATGGCTTTGCCATCGCGCAGGAGGACCTGCGCCTGCGCGGCCCGGGGGAATTCATGGGCGAGCGCCAGAGCGGCGAGCCGCTGCTGCGCTTCGCCGACCCGGTCGCGGACGCGGACCTGGCAGAAGCGGCGCGTGCCGCCGCCGAGGAACTGCTCGACGCCGACGAGGCGTTCGCGCGCGGCCACATCGAGCGCTGGCTCGGCGCGCGCGCCGAATACCACAAGGTCTAGAGGCGCGGGCTAGACTGTGGCGATGAACTGGGCCCTGGTCGAGCAGCGGATCGACGCCTACGAGCGGCTGTTGCGGCTGGACAAGCCGATCGGCACGCTGCTGCTGCTGTGGCCGACGCTATGGGCGCTGTGGCTCGCCGCGCGCGGCCTGCCGCCGGTGGAAATCATCGCCATCTTCTGCGTCGGCACGCTGCTCATGCGCTCGGCGGGCTGCGCGGTGAACGACTATTTCGACCGCCGCTTCGACGCGCAGGTCGAGCGCACGCGCGACCGGCCGCTCGCCGCGGGCGAGATGCGGCCCGCAGAGGCCCTGGTGCTGGCGGCGCTGCTCGCCGCGGCCGCCTTCGGCCTGGTGCTGATGCTCAACCGGCTGGCGCTTTATCTTTCCTTCATCGCCCTCGCCATCGCCCTGACCTATCCGCTCACCAAGCGCTTTTTCGCCCTGCCGCAGCTCTACCTCGGCGTGGCCTTCGGTTTCGGCATTCCCATGGCCTACGCGGCGCTGCAAAACCGGCTGCCGGCGGAATGCTGGGTGCTGCTCGGCGCCAATGTGTGCTACGCCTTCGCCTACGACACCGAGTACGCGATGGTGGATCGCGGCGACGATGCGAGCATCGGCATGCGCACCTCCGCGCTGACGCTCGGGCGCTACGACGTCGCGGGCGTGATGATGGGCTACGCGGGGATGCTGCTGCTGCTTGCCGCGGCCGGCATGATGCGCGATCTTTCCTGGCCCTTTTACGCCGGCCTCGCGCTCGCCGGCGTCCTGATGGGCTATCATTTCCTCCTGATCCGCGGCCGCTCGCGCGCAGGCTGCTTCAAGGCCTTCCGGCACAACAACTGGGTGGGCGCCGCGGTGTTCGGCGGCATCGTTGCCGCATACGCCATCACATGAGCCTGTCGACCGAAACTCCGCTCGTCACTTTCAATTTCGCCTCCGGGCCGCTGCGCGGCACGCAGTTGTCGCTCTACGCCTCGCGCCTGCTGCACCACGGCGTGGGTTACATGGAGAGCGTTCCGCTGGCCGCCATCGCCGCGGTGCGCGTCTCCTACGAGCGCCACGAGCAGCGCATCGGCGGGGGCGTGGTGCTGATGCTGGTGGCGCTGGCGCTGTTTGCCGTGTCCGGGCCGCTGCGCGATTTTGCCGCGACAGCCGCGGCCGAGGTGACCGAGGGCCAGTCCATCGGTGAGTTGCTGCGCGGCGCCCTGCGCGCGGTCGAGGCCTTCGCCGCCTTGTTGCCGGTGGCGGCGTTCGCCTGCTTTGCCGGCGGTGCGGCGATGATCGTGTTCGGCTGGATCGGCACCACCACGCTGGTGCTCATGCTGCCTGCGGCGGAGCGTGCCTACCCGGTGCGCGGCCAGAACCGCGCGCTGCTCGATTTCTCCGAGCTGCTCGCCGAGCGCGTGGCCAAGCGCGCGCCCTGACGTGCATTACGCCGACCTGCGCGAGTTCCTCGGCAAGCTGGAGGCGCTGGGCGGACTGAAGCGCATCGGCGCGCCGGTGTCTCCGAACCTGGAGATGACCGAGGTCTGCGACCGCGTGCTGCGCGCGGGCGGGCCGGCGCTCCTGTTCGAGCGGCCCGCGGGCTACGCCGATCCCGCCATGCCGGTGCTCGGCAACCTGTTCGGCACCGTGGAGCGCATTGCCATGGCAATGGGCGTGGAGGCGGGCGTAAACCCCACGCCCGCCCTACGGGACATCGGGCGATTGCTCGCCGCGCTGCGTGAGCCTGATGCGCCCAAGAGTCTGCGCGAGGTCGCGCAGAAGCTGCCGCAACTGGCACGCCTGGCCGGCAAGGTGTTCGACATGGCGCCGAAAGTGGTGTCGTCCGCGCCCTGCCAGGAGACGCTGTGGGAGGGCAAGGACGTGGACCTCTCGCGCCTGCCGGTGCAGACCTGCTGGCCGGGCGACGCGGGGCCGCTCATCACCTGGGGCCTGACGGTCACGCGCGGGCCGCTCAAGGCGCGCCAGAACCTCGGCATCTACCGCCAGCAGGTGATCGGACCGAACCGCGTCATCCTGCGCTGGCTCGCGCACCGCGGCGGCGCGCTGGATTTCCGCGACCACCAGATGGCGCATCCGGGCCAGCCGTTCCCCGTCGCCGTGGCGCTGGGCGCCGATCCGGCAACCACGCTTGCCGCGGTGACGCCGGTGCCCGATACGCTGGGCGAATACCAGTTCGCGGGACTGCTGCGCGGCGCGCGCACCGAGCTGGTGCAATGCATCGGCAGCGACCTGCAGGTTCCCGCGCGTGCGGAAATCGTGCTCGAGGGCGCGATCCAGCCCATCGCCGGCGGCGATCGTAAATGGGACATGGCGCTCGAAGGCCCGCACGGCGACCATACCGGCTACTACAACGAGGCCGAGCAGTTCCCGGTGCTCACGGTGGAGCGCGTCACCCTGCGGCGCGACCCCCTCTACCACTCCACCTACACCGGCAAGCCGCCCGACGAGCCGGCGATGCTCGGCGTGGCGCTGAACGAAGTGTTCGTGCCGCTGCTGTCCAGGCAATTCCCGGAGATCGCGGACTTCTACCTGCCGCCCGAGGGCTGTTCCTACCGCCTCGCGGTGGCGAGCCTGAAAAAGCAGTACCCGGGGCACGCCAAGCGCGTGATGTTCGGCATCTGGAGCTTCCTGCGCCAGTTCATGTACACCAAGTTCATCGTGGTGGTGGACGCCGACATCGACATCCGCGACTGGAAGGAAGTGGTGTGGGCCATCAGCACGCGCGTCGATCCCGCGCGCGACACGCTGATCGTCGAAAACACGCCGATCGACTACCTCGACTTCGCCAGCCCGGTGGCGGGCCTGGGCTCCAAGATGGGCATCGACGCCACTTCCAAATGGCCGGGCGAAACCTCCCGCACCTGGGGCCGGCCGATCGCCATGGACGACGCGGTGAAAAAGAAGGTAGACGCGATGTGGCGCGAGCTGAAACTTTAAATGGGGACAGACCTCATTTTTCTCATTTACGCAGTCGGGCTCGGCCTTCGATCAGCCAAGCGCGCAAACGGGCAGGAGCCTTCGTTCCATTCCCCATGATCTCCGCTTTTCTGGCCCGATGAATCTCCGGGCCAGAAAAGCGGAGACCGTTTTGAAAGGCGCTCGCTTAAAGCCGACGCTCGTGCCGTTCTAAGTTGCAAATGAGAAAAATGAGGTCTGTCCCCATTTACGCCGCGCGGATGAAGTCCCTGACCCTGGGGTAGATGGTTTCGCGCCAGCGGCGGCCGCTGAAGATGCCGTAGTGGCCGGCGCGCGGCGCGAGGTAGTGGCTGCGCCGCTCGCGCGGGATGTTCAGGCACAGCAGGTGCGCGGCCTCGGTCTGGCCGTTGCCCGAGATGTCGTCGAGCTCGCCCTCGATGGTGAGCAGCGCCGTGGCGCGGATTCTCTGCGGGCGCACCAGCTGCTCGCGGATGAACATGCGCCCCTTGGGCAGCGCGAAGTCCTGGAACACCGCCCTCACCGTGTCGAGGTAGTACTCGGCGGGAAGATCCATCACCGCGTTGTACTCGTCGTAGAACTCGCGATGCCGGTCGGCCGAGTCGTCGTCGTTCGCGATCAGGTGGTTGAAGTACTCCCAGTGCGCATCCAGGTGGCGATCGGGGTTCATCGCCACGAAGCCCATGTGCTGCAGGAATCCCGGGTAGACGCGGCGCATGTAGCCGGGATACTTGGGCGGCACGCGCTGGATGACGTTGCGCTCGAACCAGGAGTGCGGCCGGTTCATCGCCAGGTTGTTCACCGCGGTGGGGCTCTTGCGCGCGTCGATCGGCCCGCCCATCATCACCATGCTCCTGGGCTGCTGCGCTTGCGGATCCTCCGCCATCAGCGCGATCGCGCACAGCACCGGCACCGTGGGCTGGCACACCGAGATCACGTGCGCGTCCGGCGACAGCAGCCGGATGAATTCCCGCACGTAGTCCACGTAGTCGGCGAGGTGGAACGGTCCCGTCGCCAGCGGCACGATGCGCGCGTCCACCCAGTCGGTGATCCACACGTCGTGCTCCGGCAGGAGCGTGCGCACCGTGTCGCGCAGCAGCGTGGCGTGGTGGCCGGAGAGCGGGGCGACGAGCAGGACTTTCGGCACCTTGCGCGCGCGCGCGGCGTGCGGCGTGAAATGCAGCAGCCGACAGAACGGTTTTTCGAGCGCAACTTCCACGTCGGCGTTCTCGATGCGCCATTCCGGCTTCTCGTAGCGCTGCGTGATGCGCAGGAACACGTCATTGGAGGCCGCGAGTTGCTTGGCGAGGGGCACCTGCGCCCAGGGCATGAAGGGGTTGGCGAACCAGCCCCGCTGCACCTCCGCCAGGTAGCGGTAAGGCGTGAGCCATGCGTGCTGCGCTTCGAACAGGCTGTAGAGCACCGATCGGCCTCCCGCTGCCGTGGGTAACTCATTGCTTATAGCAGATTTGCCGCGGTGCCCCATTGGCAGAAATCACGCGGAGAACGTATCCTTTCCCCGTGCGGATTCTGTTCAGGCTGGCATTTGCGCTGGTGGTGCTCGTGGCCGTGGTGTTCGCCGCCGCCTATGTGTACTTGCGCCAGTCGCTGCCGCAGGAAGAAGGCGAAATCCGCCTCGCGGGACTGGGCAAGCAGGTCGAAGTACTGCGCGACCGCTACGGCGTGCCGCACATCACTGCGGCGAGCCTGGAGGACGCGATCTACGCCCTCGGCTTCGTGCACGCGCAGGATCGCCTGTGGCAGATGGAGGTGAATCGCCGCACTGCCGCGGGCCGGCTGGCGGAAATTTTCGGCGCAAGCGCCCTCGAGACCGACCGCTTCCTGCGCACGCTCGGCGTGCGCCGCTCGGCCCAGGCCAACTTCAAGCGCCTCGACGCGCCGACGCGCGCGCTGCTCGAGAGCTACGCCGCGGGCGTGAACGCCTTCATCGATACGCGGCCCGTGCTGCCGGTCGAGTTCTGGATCACCGGCGCGAAGCTCGAGCCCTGGACGCCCGCCGATTCGCTTGGCTGGATCAAGATGATGGCCTGGGACCTGGGCGGCAACTGGAGGAACGAGCTGCTGCGCATGCGCCTGTCGAAAACCCTTTCCAACGCGCGCATCGCGGAGTTCCTGCCGCCTTATCCCGGCGAGAGCGCGCCGGAGATCGCGGATTTGAAGAAGCTTTACGGCGGGATGGAGAAGGAAGGGGTGAGGTTGGCGGAGGAAAGCGAGAACCAGCGGCCCGCATTTGCCTTTCAAAACGAGCTCCGTTTTTTTGGCGGCGAGATTCATGCCGCCAAAAAAACGGAGACCATGGGAAATCAAACGCAGGCACTGCCGTGGTTCGATGCCTACGCCCAGAACGAAGGTCTGGGCTCCAACAACTGGGCCGTCTCCGGCGCCCGCAGCACCACCGGCAAGCCGCTGCTCGCGAACGACCCGCACCTCGGCCTCACCGCGCCGGTGGTGTGGTACTTCGCGCACATCACGGCGCCCGGGTTCGACGTCATCGGCGCCACGCTGCCCGGCGTGCCTTCGATCGTGCTGGGGCGCAACGCGCATTTCGCCTGGGGCTTCACCAACACCGGGCCGGACGTGCAGGACCTGTACATCGAGCGGCTGGACGGCGCCGGGAACTACCTCACGCCCGAAGGCCCGAAACCCTTCGTCGTGCGCGACGAGCTGATCAAGGTGAAGGGCGGCGACGACGTGCGCCTGCAGGTGCGGGTGTCGCGCCACGGCCCGGTGATTTCCGACGTGTCGCGCATCGCGCAGGCGGCCGCGCCGCGCGGGCACGTCATCGCCTTGCAGTGGACCGCGTTGCGCGAGGACGACCTCAGCATGCAGTCGGCGGCGAAGCTCGCGCGCGCCACGGACTGGCCGGAGTTCCTCGCCGCGCTGAGCGACTTCCACTCGCCGCAGCAGAACATGCTGTACGCCGACACGGCGGGCAACATCGGCTTTGTCGCCGCGGGCCGCGTGCCGGTGCGCAAGCCCCAGAACGACCTCAAGGGTCTCGCGCCGGCGCCGGGCTGGCTCGCGCGCTACGACTGGGCGGGGTTCATTCCGTTCGCCGAGCTGCCGCACGCCTACAACCCGGCCGACGGCACGCTGATGAGCGCCAACCACAGGATCACGCCGCCAGGCTACGCGCACCACATCACGAGCGAATGGCAGCCGCCCTACCGTGCGCGGCGCATTGCCGAACTGCTGGGTGCCGTGCGCAAGCATTCCGTCGGCAGCTTCGCGCGCATCCAGGGCGACGTGGTGTCGCTGGCGGCGAAGGAACTGCTGCCGCGCCTCGCCGCAGTGCAGCCCGCCAGCGCGGAAGCCGTGCGCGCGCTCGCGCAGCTCGCGGCCTGGGACGGGGCGATGGCCGAGGATCGCGCCGAGCCGCTGATCCTCGCCGCCTGGTGGCGCGAGCTCGCGCGTGCGGTGTACGCCGACGAGCTCGGCGAGGCGTTCCGCGGCAACTGGCTGACGCGCGCGCAGTTCCTCACCGCGGTGCTCGCCGACCAGGACCGCCAGGGGCGCTGGTGCGACGACGTGCGCACCAAGCCTGTGGAGAGCTGCGCGCAAGTGCTGGCCTCGACGCTGGAGGCGGCGCTCGCCGACCTGCGCAAGCGCTACGGCGACGACATGGGCATGTGGCGCTGGGGCGCGGCGCATTTCGCGCGCCACGAGCACAAGCCCTTCGGGCGTGTGTCCTGGCTTGCGCCGCTGTTCGACATCACCGTGCCGACGCCGGGCGATGCCTACACCGTGAACGTGGGGCGCAGCCGCCTCGAGGATGAGGCCCGGCCCTACGCCAACACGCACGCACCGAGCCTGCGCGCGATCTACGACCTCGCCGAGCCCGACAACTCGCTCTACATCCACTCCGGTGGCCAGTCGGGCAACGTGCTCTCGGCGCACTACCGCGCATTCACGCGGGCCTGGGCGCGCGGCGAGTACATCCCGATGCTGGCCTCGCGCGAGCGCATCGTCGCGGGCGGGGTGAAGAGCCTGCAGCTGCTACCAGCTAAATAGCAGCTAAATAGGGACAGACCTCATTTTTCTCATTTGCAAATGAGAAAAATGAGGTCTGTCCCCAATTACCGGCCCCTGACGGCTAGCCAGATCGCGTAGCCGGCGAGCATCGCGAACCACGCCAGGGACCACTCGGCGATCGACAGGCCGAGAAATCTCCAATGCACTTCGGCGCACTGGCCCGAACCGCGCAGCAGGAGCTGTACCGTGCGCCCCAGCGGAAGATTGTCCAGCATGAAGAACAGGTCCGGGCCGCAGGCGGGCACCTGCTCGGGCGGCAGGTGCTGCAGCCAAACGTGGCGTGCGGCGGTGCCGAGTCCGCCGGCGGCGAATACGAATGCCGCGATCGCGTAGATGCGCGCGCCGAGCCGGCCCGGGCCGTGGATCGCCCCCGCGAGGAGCACCAGCCCGGTGCCGTAATAAAAGCCCCGCTGGAGGAGGCACAGGGGGCAGGGATCCTGGCCCTGGAAGTACTGCAGGAAATAGCCGGAGGCGAGGGGGGCGGCACAGGTCGCGGCGCCCGCCGCAGCCATCTGTCGAAACGATAGCTGAAAAATCTTCATATGGGAGAGGACGTTACCACGTAAGCGGCCCTGTTGGCCGCGAGACGGAGAGATAAGCGGGAGCGTGCGCCCTGCAAATATTTTCAGTGTGCCTCCCATGCCCATGGGAGAGCGGGCTTGTATTTGCCGAATCGCATGGAACAGACCGTGCACAATTCACGTTTCGCGTTTGGTAGTTGATATTTGGGCTGCAAGCAGTCAACGGGGGAGCGAGCATGAACAAGGTAACCAGCATTTCAGTCGCAGTGGTTTGCGCGTTGGGCATGAGCGCCGCAGTGGCGCAGACGGTGCAGCGCGGCACGAGCGTCCAGGGCGCGGCGGCAACGACCAAAGCGCCCGTGCTGGTGGCGCAGGCGGGTGGTGCAGCCGCGGGCGGCGCTTCAACCGGGGCATCGACTGCCGGTGCGGCTGGCACGGCGGGCACGGTGGGGTTGACGACCACGCTGGTCGTCGTCGGCGTGGCGGCGGGGATAATCGCTGTCTCGGTCGACAACGGCTCGACCACGACCCACCACTAGTCGCCTGCCGGCAAGACCCCCAAAGGCCCCGCAAGGGGCCTTTGCCTTTCTAGGGCCGGCGCAGCGTTCCCGGGAACACGCAGCTCGCCGCGGCCGCGCCGCCCTTCACCAGGTCGTTGGCGATGTACTCGCAGTCGCGGCGCACGCTCTTTTCCGGCCCCTCGATGGCCAGGCGCAGGCCCGGCGCGACCACCACGTGCATCGGCACCGGGTCGCCCATCAGCAGCGCCAGTTCCAGTCCGTGCAGCTCGCGCTCGCAGCGCGCGTACACCACCTCGCAATACCTGCAGGCCTGCTTCAGCGGCGCGAGGAAGCGATCGTTCGCCTTGCCGCAGTCGCTGCGCTCCGCGGTGCGGTCCTGCACCATGTGGAAAGTGTAGCCGTCGGCGGAGGCGAGCTTGGTTACCGGGAAGTAGCTCTGGTTGGCGACGTGGTACTGCGCGAGCACCGCGCCCAGCGCCAGCAACGCAAGGATGACGAGTGCCTGCTGCATAAAAGTGCATAAAAGGGGACAGACCCCATTTGTTCAGTAGCATGGCGTCCACGCTGTCGGCTTGTCCCAGACGATATCACCCACCTGCAGCTCCACGCCCGCCACCACGTGCCGATGGGTGCCGGGCTGGTCCACGCGCACGCCCACCTGATCGCCCGAGACGCCGACCACCGTGCCGCGGATCCATTCGCCCAGCGCGATGCCGACCGGCATTTCGCGGCACACCTTCTGCCCGTCCTGCCCCACCGCCTGTTTCGCTTCCTCGGCGTGCTTGCGCTGCGCCATCATCATCGGCGTGGCGAAGCCCGCGATGACGTCCTCGACCCACGGCCCGCGGTACACGTCGCCCGTGGGCCAGCGGTAGGTGCCGGTGCCGTGGCGCTGGTCCTTCAAGTACGTGCCTTCGTAGCGCTCGCCGGCCCAGGGCCCGCGCCCCCAGACGTACCTGCCCTCGCCCTCCTTATGATCCTCGGCAAAGGCGCCCTCGTAGCGATCGCCGTTCGGCCAGCTCTTCACGCCCTGCCCGTGCTTGCGCCCGGCGCGAAAGCCGCCCCGGTACTCGGCGCTGCCGCGCGCGCTGCCCACGCCCTCGGCGAGCCCGTTCACGCAGGGGCCGGCGTAGGCGGCCTGTAGCTCGGGGTCGAGGACTTTGCAGTCTTGCGCTGAGGCGGAGAAGGCGACGACGAAGAGGAGAGCAGCAAGCGCGCCTTTGCCCTTCAAAACGGTCTCCGCTTTTGTGGCCCGGAGATTCATCGGGCCAGAAAAGCGGAGATCATGGGGAATGGAACGAAGGCTCCTGCCCGTTCGCGTCGCTGGGCTGACCGAGGGCCGAGTCCGATTCTGCAAATGAGAAAAATGAGGTCTGTCCCCAATTAAAAATTCCATGCCACGCTCACATTGTTGAGCCCAACGGCCACCCTGGCCGCATTCCGCCCCGATCTTGCATCGCGGCGCGCCTCCCAGGCAACGCTGCCGAGCCAATAGCCGAGCAGCGAGCCGGCCACCGTATCCGAGACCCAGTGCTCGCGGCTGCCGGCGCGCGCGGCATTGGTGAGCGCGGCGAGGCCGTAGAGCCAGGGCATGTCGAACTCGCGCGCGTAGGGGGTCACGGCCGCCCACATCACCGCCGCGTGCCGCGAGGGAAAGCTGTGGAAGCGATCCTCCTTGCTGAAGGTATCGAATTCCCCGCGCCCCAGGTTCGCCTCCGGCCGCGCGCGGCCCACGCTGCGCTTGAGCACTTCGGCGCCCACCACCGCCAGCGCGCTCGCCTCGAGCGCGGCCACGCCCGCGTCCGAGAGCCGCGGGCGGGACTCTTCGAAGGCAAACACGCCCGAGAGGCCCACCGCGACAAAGGGCAGCGCGTTGCCGAGTTTCACGCCGCGCTGCAACCAGCGCTCGTCCTGGTGGCGCGCGGCATGGTCGGACGCGCCCTTGTCGAGCGCGGTGGAGGCGAGCACCAGCCCGGCGCCGAGCACGACGCTCTCCACCCAGTCCACCTTGCCGCTCGCGCGGCCCATCGCCTGCGCATCCTCGGCAACGAAATCCGGCCAGCGCCGGTCGCGCGGCCCGGTGCCGAGCGACGGCAGGTCGTAGTCGTCCTCCATGTCGCCGAAGCGCACCAGGGCGTCGCGCGTGTGCATCTGCACCACGCTTTTTTCCATCATGCGCGCGAGGTCCGCGGGCGAGACCACCAGTTGGCCGACGTCGCGCGTCCAGAGCGCGAGCGACATGTTCGCGGTGACGCGGGTGTCGCGCGTGAGCATGGCGTTGAGCGCCATCTGCATGTAGATGCCCTTGTCGTAATACGGGCTCTCCGGCGAGCCGGGCGAGGTGGTGTCGTTGCCGTTGGTCACCGTATACCAGGCGCCCACTTCGAAGCCCGAGGCGAAGCGGCGCTTCACTTCCACGCGCACGCCCTCGTCCCTGGCGAGGAAGCGCCCCGCGCGCAGCGTGCCGGTGACGCCATGCGCCATGCGGTAGTTGAGCGAGGCGATCGCGGTCACCGTGTCGTAGTCGCGAAAGCCGAACCAGCCCTCGAAGTCGCGCTGGCGCAGCGCGTCCACCGCGAGGTCGGCCGACCAGCTGCCGTCGCGCGGCAGGTAGAGGAGCTGGCCGCCGGCGCCGGCGTACATCTCCTCGTAGATGCCGGCCGAGGCGCGCGCGTACAGGCGCGGGGCGGGGTGGTAGTACTGGTTGAACAGCGCCCTGATCAGCTTGAAATTGGTGGCGCGGTTGTACTCGGCGATGTCGGTGCGCACGTGCGGCAGCAGGCTGTTGGAGGGCTGCGTCACGTCGCTCACGTTCTCCACCAGGGTGAGCTTGGCTTCGCTCAGGAATTCGGTGCGCGGCGCGAGCCGGCGGTCCCAGGTCGCGAGCCCCGAGAGGTCGTACTTCAGCACGCCGCTCGGATCGTTGAAGTAGGTCGAGAGGCCGGGGCGGATGCGGAAACGCCCGCCGGCCACGTTCTCGCCGCGAAAACCAAAGAGTTGCGGGATTTCGCGGTCCACCACGATGCCGGTGGGCAGGGGTTCGGCGAAGGCGGCGAGCGCCGCGTCGCGGTCCGCGTCCTCGTTCGCCTGCCCGGGGCTGGCGTAATCGATCGCCACGGTCTGCGCGAGGTCCTGCCGCGTGGTCATGCCGTTGAAGTAGCGCTGCAGCGTGGGCATGTGCACAAAGCTGTAGGTAGCCACCGGCAGCGGCCCTTCCAGCCAGGTGATGCGCAGCTCGCGCACTTCGAGCGGCGCGAAGGAGAGCATGGTGCGCGCGGCGCGGCCCACGGCACGCGGCATCGAGGCGATGCGGGTGTTGGTGAGCGTGGCCGAGAGCCGGCCGTTGTCGTAGCCGATGTCGATGTCCCTGAAATGCTGCGCGCGCAGCGCTTTCTGCAGGCGCGCCTGGTGCGCGGCGTCGGCCTGCCACTGCGCTTCGGTCGGGCGCGGGTTGATCTTCGTGTAGGGCGCGGGCTCGTCGAACTTGGGTACCCAGTTGGTTTCCTGCAGCGGCACCGAAACCCAGGCGTTGATGCCGGCTTCGCCGTGCGCGGCGAAGGCCTTGGCGCCCCACCAGTGCGAGCGGTATTCCACGCCCAGGGCCGGGCTTTTCTTGTATTCGGCGGCGCCGGACTGCGCGGCGTAGGGATCGTTCCTGTAGTCGTAGGCGTCGACTTCGGCCACCACGCTCCACTTGCCGAGGCTCGCCGGCTGCCAGCGCAGCCCGCCGAAGACGCCGTCGATGCGCTTCCTGCCGTAGCCCAGGGTCAGGTCGAAGTCGCCGAGTTTCTTCGAGGCCACGCCGTAGAAGCTGCTGAACAGGCCCGTGCCCTCGAAATTCTGCACGCCGAGGGCGAGTTGCGGCCACGCGCCGCGCTCGGGGAACACGCGCAGCTTCAGGTCGAAGGTTTTGTCTTTGTAGTCGCCGTAGCCGACGGCGTCCGGGCGGCCGGGGAAGGCCTGGACGTACATGATGCGCGAGAACCGGAACGAGCCCTCCAGCCAGGGCATGAGCGAGAGGCTGGACCAGACCGCCGGGTAAGGCTTCAAATAGGCGTAACCCGTGCGCCAGGTGCCATCGGGCGCAAGGCGCGCATCGGGCATGCTGATCAGGCCGGTCTGCCCGGAGAGCGAGGGCAGGCCCACCGGCTCCTGCGCCTGCGCGGCGCACGCGAGGAAAAGAAAACAAATGGGGACAGACCTCATTTTTCTCATCTACTTCCGACGGCGCCAGTAGCCTGGGCGCCGGCGCTGGTGCACGACGGCGAAAACGGCGATGAGTTCCGGCTCGTGCCGGTAGACCACCGAGTAGGGAAAGCGCGCCACCAGCACCCGTCTGCGTCCCGCGCCGACCGGCGCGCCCGCGTCGGGGAATTGCCGGACTAGATCGATGGTGTGCTCGACCTCGGCGGCGAAGACGCTGCCGAGGCCGGTACTGCAGGATTCGTAGAAGGCCGAGGCGTCCTCGAGTTCCGCTGCCGCCTCGGGGTGAAACGAATAGGGGATCACCCCAGGCGGCGGCGCAGCCGCGCGAACACCTCGTCGCCCGGTACGAGCTTCACTTCACCGCGCTCGTAGGCGGCCACCCGGCGCTCGATCTCGATGCGCCACGCTTCCTCGACTTGCGGATCGGCGGGACCGTCCAACGATTCGATCAGCGCCAGCGCCAGCGTGGCCCGCTCGGATTCGGGCAACCGGGAGGCCTTGTCCTTCAGTTCCGCGAGCGTGTCCGGCATTCGAGTCCTCGTCTGCGCGAATGGTGGCCGAGGATTATAGCGCTGGCCCCAGGGACGCCATGCGGCGCGAAGGCCAAAGAAAAGGCCCCCGCGCGGGGGCCTTTGCAGTTCTTGCTCGAAGTCGCTTAGTGGTGGGTCGTGGCGCTCGAGCCGTTGTCCACGGAGACGCCGATGATCGCTGCCCCCACGCCGATGCCCACCGCCGTGCCGACGCCCGCGATCGAACTCGAGCGGCAGCGCTGACCCACGTAATGGGCGAAGCGCTTGGTATAGAACGGGTTGTCGGC
>JAQBXT010000049.1 GCA_027624175.1 Pseudomonadota bacterium
TTATTTCGCGCCGCGCGTCTCCGCGTCCCCGTCGTGGCGATCCTCGGCCCGCGGCAGGTCGGCAAGACCACGCTGGCGCGCGCACTGGCGCGCCGGCGGGCCTGTTCCCGGTGCTGCGCGTGCTCGCGGACCGGCGGCCGTTGCCCGCCCGCTTCCTCGTCCCGGGCAGCGCCGCGCCCGAGCTGCTGCGCCAGAGTTCCGAGTCGCTCGCCGGGCGCATCCATTACCACGAGCTCGCCGGGCTCGGCCTGGACGAGGCGGGTGCCGCGAACGCGGAACGCCTGTGGCTGCGGGGCGGCTTTCCCCGCTCTTATCTCGCGCGCTCCTTCGGCATGAGCGACGTGAGCGTGCGGCGCTACCTCGACCTGCTGTGCTCGCTCTACCTCGCCCGCCAGCTCGCGCCCTGGCACCAGAACCTCGGCAAGCGGCTGGTCAAGTCGCCCAAGGTCTACGTCGCCGACAGCGGCCTGCTGCACTGGCTCCTCGGCGTCGGGACGCGGGACGCCCTGCTGCGCCTTCGAAAGCTCGGTCCGCAACGCGGCGAGTTCCTGAATGCCCACCCTGAACTCGGGATTGGCGTCCGTCATGAAGGTGCGCATCGACGCGAGCTTGATCTCCTGGGCGGTGATCTGAGCCTTCAGCCGGGCAAGGGCCTCGAGCGCGGACTGCGGCACCGTCCTCAGGGTCGATTCGCTCACACTGCTGCCCTGCAACGCGATCTCGGACCTGGTGAGGTTGTCTTTCGCCTGTTTAAGCTGCTCCTCGAAAAACAGCCGCCGCTGGCCCGCTTCGGTGATGGCCAGCGTCTTGGTGAGGTTGCGCAGTTCCTCGACGAAGGCGTTCGCCATCGCGGCCGCCAGTTTCGGATCGTGATCCTCGACCTCGATCGAGATGATGCCGTCTTTCGCCCCTGCGGACACCTTGGTCCGCTGCTCAAGTGCCCTGCGCGCATCCTCGAGATAGTTCGCCTCGTACAGCTCCTTCAGCTTGAATCGTTGAACGATGGCATCGTGGACGCTGCGGCTCTTCAACAGCGCGACGTATTGGTCCGCCGGATTCCTGAGCCCGACTGCGCCGCCGACGAGCCCGGCAAAGGTTCCCAGTTGCGCCGCCAATGCCGCGGAAGTGCTCTGCTGCTGCGCGGGCGGAAGAATGCGGGTGGTCGCCGTGAAGGTCGGCTTGATCCCAAAGCTGATGCCAAGGGCCACCAGTCCCGCGCCGAGCGGCGCAAAGACGAGCGTGCGCCAGTTCTCCGCGACGACGAGCGCGAGATCGAGCAGACCTGATCTCGTCGTCGTCCGTGTTAGCAGAGGTCGCGCCTGTCTCCTCCATGCCTAGTTCCTAATGACCTGAATCGCCGCCGCCCCCAACCCGAACTGATAGAAGATCTGCGTCCAGTCCTTCAGATCCTTCGTCAGCGTCGTCCGATACAAATCCTCCGGCACCACGATCGAATCCCCCGGCAGCGGCGTCAGCGACGCCAACTGTCCACCCCCGAACCACCCGCCCTTATTGGGCACCACCGACCCGTCGGCCCGCAGCAGGAACATGTTCCGCCGATCCGCCTCCTTCTTCGGCCCGCCCGCCTGCTCCAGGTAATCGGTAACGGTCTTCTCCGGCCGGTGGACGAACGCGGATTCGTTATAGACCGAGCCGAAGACGGACACCATTGCTGATTTCTGGGGTGATCTCATGCTCGGCCCATTCTGGCCGACCCCGGGCCGCGGGGCAAGGCCGCCCTACGCCAGGCGCCGCAGGAGCGCGAGCGCCGGCGCGGCGCGCAGGCCTTCGGGCGGCGCTCCTGCCAGGGCTCGCAGCGCGGAAAGCGCGCCTTCAGGTAGCGCAGG
This sequence comes from Pseudomonadota bacterium, assembly GCA_027624175.1. Lineage (GTDB taxonomy): Bacteria > Pseudomonadota > Gammaproteobacteria > Burkholderiales > SG8-39 > JAABQT01. Next base: position 1,848 of record JAQBXT010000049.1, read on the forward strand.
CCCGCGGCGGGCGGCGCGTCGCCCCACTTGCACACGACCATCAGCGCGGGTGCGCGGTCCTCGGTGACAACGAAATCCACCTCGCGGCCGTCGATGTCGCGGAAGTAGCGCAGCTCGAGGTCTTCGCCCTGCGTGTCGATGCGGTAGTGCACCCATTTGAGCAGGTGCGAGGCGACGAGGTTCTCGAAGCGCGCCGCCTCGTCCTTCACCGCCGACCAGTCCTTTATCACCGCGCGGAACCTGGACGCACCGAAGGGCGGAAGGCGCAGCCCCGCCCGAGCCGCCCGCCTGCGCGTGAGCGGGCGTCCAGGCGAAAGCCAAAGCGAAACAAAGAGCGCGGCGCATCATCCTCTCCCCGCAAGAACACGGGATGCCGGGGATCCTATCCCTCAACCCCCGGTGCCCGGGGCGACGGGCCCCTCACGATGCTAAGATGCTCCCACCCGCAGCGAGGCCCGCATGAACGCCCGCCAGTCCAGACGCCAGCTGGTACCTTCGCGCAAAAACCGCGGTAGGCGCGGGCCGCGGCGCTCGCGTGCCTTCCTCCCCGCGCTGCGGCGCCAGTGCCGGCTGGCCAACGAGGCCGACCGCCGGGACAACTGGCAGCAGTTCATCCATCTGCCTGAATGAGCCTGCGCCGCGGCGACCTGTTCCCCGCATCGACCCCTTGGAGTGAGACCCATGCTTCCTAGAGTCACTGGCGCGCGATACGTCTCGGGATACACCGTTTGGCTCCGGTTCAGCGACGGAGCCGAGGGCGAGGTCGATCTGTCGACCGAGCTCCATGGGCAGGTGTTCGAGCCGCTTCGCAATATCGAGTACTTCCGGCGCTTTGTCGTCCACCCCGAACTGGGCACGCTGGTCTGGCCAAACGGAGCGGATTTCGCTCCCGAGTTTCTGCGGCAGGCGGTCGCGCTCGCCGCCTGACGCCGATACCCCGTCGCGCGGGTCCCGCGGCTTCCCGGCCGGCGGCTTGCGGGCGCGCTCGTCAATTACGCAGTACGGAGGACCTTGATCGCCGCCGCCCCCCCGACCCGGGCATGTCATTCCACGAGGGCTATTTCCTGGCGACGGCCACCTGACTCGACAATCAATGCGCCGTGGTCCCTGGTCAGTTGTTCATTTGCGTTCAGCAACTCGACACCATAGACGGTCCCGTCCGCGGCGATGTCGATGTTCACGTCGTCGCTGATCTTGATCGTCGTCACCTGCCCCGGTTTCTCATGGAATCGTATGTAAGCGACGTTGTGTTTCGGATCGTAGCTAAGTTTCATGGCAACTCCACTCGTCAGAAGAACTTCACGACCACCGTGATCGCCAGCCAGCCGTCACCTTCCTCAACCGCATAGGCCTCGACCTGCTTTGTCGGGTAGCGGCGGTCATTCCGCTCGCCGAGCGTCAGCGGTCTTCGCGGGTATGGAAGATCCGCAGCACGAACAGGTCGCGTTCGGCCACCTCGTACCGGATCTCATAGTCACCGACGAGGATGCGGCGAACCTCCCGAGCGCCGAATTCCCGGGACCGCGCGCCGAGCCGGGGGCGCTCCGGAATCCGCTTCACGCCCGCGACCAGCTGCCGCGCGACACGGGCCGCCGCCGCGGGATTGACCGGCTCGAGGAATTCGTACAGCCGCAGCAAGTCCGCGCGTGCGCTCCTCGTCCAGTGCAACGCCACGCTCAGCGACGGTGCTTGCGCTTCGGCTTGCCAAGGGCGCGCGCCCAGGCCTCGATCTCGGCGTGATCGTGCGTGCGCCTCGCCGCCACGTCCGCGAGCGCCTCGAGCGTCATGCGGCGCCGCTCCTCCTCGAGCGCGACATAGGACGAGACGGCCTCTTTCACGATCCATCCTTTGGGGCGATCGAGGCGCTCGGCGAGACCGTCGAGCTTCTCGGCGAGGGCCGCCGGCAGGTGGCTGGTGACGACACGTGTTTGCATCGGTCAGTCAACCTCAATCAGATTGATTGGAATATTCTACCCGACGCGCCCCGGAGGCGCGAACGCTCGCCGGCTCGCGTGCCGGCCTCGCCTATCAGACCGCGCCCGGCAGCCGGAATGCGCAGGTTCAGCGTCTCACGGGGTGCGCGCCCGTCAGTTCCGCAACACCTTGATCGCCGCCACCCCCATCCCCAACTGATATAAGACCTGCGTGAAGTCCTTCAGATCCTTCATCCACGTGGTCCGCGTCAGGTCGTCCGGCACCACGATCGCATCCCCCGGCATCAGCCGCGCGCCGTGCAGGCTGCTGAAGAAGAACCGGCCCTGGTTGCTGATCACCGAGCCGTCGGCCCGCAGTACGTACATGCTCCTCTGGTCGGCTTCCTTGCGCACGCCGCCCGCCTGGGCAATGTAGTCCGACACGGTCTTGTCGGGTTTGTGGATGAACGCGGACTCCTGGTACACCGTGCCGAACACGCTTACCATCCCCGGCCGATAGGGTATGAGCAGCCGGTCCCCGTCTTCCAGCGGGAGGTCCGGGATGTTCGCGAGCGTCGCGTCCTGGTTCAGCTCGAGTACGATCCGCCCGGTAGGCTGCAACCTTTTCAGTCGCGCAAGGACGGACTGTTGCGCCTCCGCCTCGGCCCTCAATGAAGCCGCGTCTTCGCCGCTGGTCACGTTCCTCGCCCGATAGGCCGAGGCGCGCTGCAGATCCTGCTCGAACTGGAGGAGCGCCTGGCGCAGCCGCTCCTCCTGCTGTTTCTTGGTGGATTCGCGCATGAATTCCGCGCCGAAGACGTAGGCCTGCGGCGTCACGCCGCCCACGCGCAGGATGAGCTGGCGCAGGGTTTCGCCCTGCAGCGCCTGGTAAACGCCCGAGTTGTTGAACTCGCCCTCGAGGCTCACCACCACCGGGCGCCGGCCGGCGGGTGCGTTGATGTCGCTCTTGGAGAATACGGTGACGATGTCGCCGGGCTTGAGCGGCAGGTTGTGCGCCGGGTCGCCTTCCAGTACTACCTTGCCGAGGTTGAACGGAATCAGGATGCTGGAGAGGTCCTGTTCGTTCTGCCGCTCGATCACCGCGTAATCCCAGTTGATCTCGTCGAACAGCCGCCGCACCGACGCGGCGAGCTCGCCCGCGGCCACGGTCTTGCGCGGGGTGTCGTCGCGCGTGACGCGGCCGTCTCTGTCGGCGCCCGCGTCGCGCACCAAGTCCGCGGCGTTGTTCTTGCGCGGGTAGTCGTCGCGCGTGGCGCGGCCGTCTCTGTCGGCGCCCGCGTCGCGCACCGAGTCCGTGCGCACGGCGCTGTTCTTGTGCAGGTAGTAGTCGCGCGTGATGAGGGCTTCCTTGTCGGGGATCAGGTCGCGGATGCGCATGCCTTCCTTGTAGGGATGGCGCAGGGCCAACGCCACGTTGCCGCGCAGGGTGACCGCGTTCTCGAATTTGGGCGAGATCGGGTACACCGACACCAGGTCGCCGTCCTTGACGGTGCGCGCCATGGCGCCCGCGTCCAGCGTGAACTTGTCCACCACGCGCGTGTCGCGGTTCTCGATCCTCTCGATGGTCACGTTCTTCACCTGCGCGGTGGTGGTGAGCCCCCCCGCGTAGTCGAGCAGCGTCACCAGCGAGGCCGGGCCCTTCAGCTCGTAGATCGCCGGGTTCTTGACGTTGCCCGAGACCGCGGCCAGGGGCCCCGCGGGCGGGAAGTAGATGATGTCGCCGGGCAGCAGCGCGGCGTCTTTCGACTTGTCGCCGCGCAGGAGCAGGTCGTACAGGTCGAATTCGGTCACCACCTGGGTGCCGCGCTTCAGCTGGATGGCGCGCATCGAGCCCGTCACCGAGGGCCCGCCGGCGGCGAACACCGCGTTCACCAGGGTGGAGAGGGAGCTGACCGTGTAAGCGCCGGGCCGAAGGGCCCGGCCTACGACGAAGATCTGGATCGAGCGCAGCTGGCCCAGGGTCACGATCAGCTCGAAATTGCGGAAGTTCTTCGACACCGCCTGCTTCACCGCGGCGCTGAGGTCCTGGTAGCGCAGGCCGGCCACCTGCACGGTGCCCACGCGCGGGATGTTGATCGCGCCGTTGCGGTCCACGGTGGCGTGGTAGTTCATGTCGATCTGCCCCCAGGCGCTGATCAGCAGCTCGTCGCCCGGCCCGACCAGGTAGTCGGAGGTCACCGGGATGTTCGCCAGCGGCGCGAAGGTCGACGGCGGGCGGCGGAAGAGATCGTAGCCGTACAGCGGCAGCTTCTGGCCGGTGGATTGGTTGATGAATTCCTGGAAGTCGTTCTTCTCGGCGGGCCAGAGGGCCCCCCCTACAGGGTCCGTGGGCACCGGCACATGCAGCAGCGCGGGACCGGCGGGCTGATCAGCCCGCCCTACGCCTTGCCCCTGCACCGCAGGCGCGTTGCTGATCGTCGGCGGCGCCTGAGCGGGCGACGTCGCGCCCAGGGTGCTGTCCTGGAGTTGGGCGTGAGCGGCCGGAAACGCGAAAGCGAGAGTGAAAAGCAGAGCGCGGCGCATCGTCGGTACCCGGGTGACAGGGATGCCGGGGATTCTAGCTCTCAAAAAGGGGGACAGACCCCCCAAGAGCAAAGAAAAGGGGGCTGTCCCCACCCGGTGCCCGCCTGCGCCGGCTGGCGCGCCACCCCCTCCCGCACGTATGATCATACGTATCGACAAGGAGCGCCTCCGTGGCCAAGAAACTCACCATTCTGATCGACGACGCTGTCTACGAAGGCCTGCACAAGGTCGTAGGGCGGGGCAGCATCAGCAAGTTCATCGAGGATCTGGCGCGGCCGCACGTGGCGCAGCGCGACCTGAGCGCCCAGTATCGCGAGGCCGCCAAGGACGCCGCACGCGAGAACGAGGCGCAGGCATGGAGCGAGGGCCTGGCGCGGTAAGGGCAAAGCGGGCAAGGCGATGGCCGACCAGGTCATGACCGCCGACAAGCAGCGCCTCACAGGATTTGCGCCCGCCGCGAGGTGCTCAAGCCACACGTGGACGTCTTCCGCCCGGTACACGGCGGCCCCGGCTTCGACGGCGGCGTCGGCGGCAAGCGCCGCACGCACGAATTCTCGCACCCGCTCGGCGCGCGCCGCCCCGCGCTCGAGCGCTTCGAGCATCACGCCGTGCGCGGAGCGTCCGGTTTGGTTCGCAAGGCGCGCGATGCGCGCCTTGAGCTTCGCGGGGAGCTCAAGGGTCGTGGTGGAGGCCATGGCGTCGCCATGGTAACGCCGAAGGAAATGCAGAGGACAGACCGCTCAAAGCACCTTGAAGAACCCGCTCGCGATGCGGGATCTTCAAGGTCTGCGGGGACCGGCCCCGCTCCGCCGGTATAATTACGCCGTAATTACAGGAGAGGGGCATGGAAACCAAGATCGTCGCCATCGGCAATTCGCGCGGCGTGCGTCTGCCCCAGGCCGCCATCGAGAAGAGCGGCCTGGCGCCCGGCGAGCCGCTGGAGGTGAAAGCGAGCGCCGGCAGGATCGTGCTGGAGCAGAAAACCGAACCGAAGCGCCGCGCCGGATGGGAGGCGCGGTTCCGCCGCGCCGGCGCCGGGCGGGTGCGCGAGAACCTGTGGGGCGATGTACCGGTGGACGAGGCCCTCGACCGATGAACGCGCCGCGGCAGGGCGACGTGTTCTGGGCGAACCTCGATCCGACGCTGGGGCGCGAGATCCGCAAGCGCCGCCCCGTGCTGGTGGTGTCGCCGGACGAGATGAATGGCATGCTGTCGACCGTGGTCGCTGCGCCGATCACCGCCGCGGCCCGCCCATGGCCGACGCGCTGCGCCATCCGGCTGCGCGGCAGGACGAGCTCGGTGGCGCTCGACCAGATCCGCTGCCTGGATGCGCAGCGGCTCGTGCGGTACATCGCGCATGTGGATGCGCGTCCCGCGCTGCGCATCCTGCAGGAGATGTTCGCCTAGAAAGTCTGTCGCTGTGTTCCGGAAATCGGGCTCCGGCCCCGATTTTCAGGCGTCCGGCAGGAAGGGCCCGAGGTGCTTCAGGCGCGCGTAGATCGGCGTGAAATCGGGCGCCGTGTCGCGCATCAGCTGCTCGAAGGACTCGATGACGAAGTAGCTGTCCTGGTAGCGGTCGATGCGGTACTCGGTGCGCAGGATGCGCTCGAGCTCGAAGGGCCGGCGGTGCGGCTTGGGGTCGTCGACGCAGTAGGCGAGCTCCCCGCCCGAGGACAGCAGCCCCGCGCCGTACGCGCGCACGCCGTCGGCGGTCTTCATCAACCCGAACTCGATCGTGTACCAATACAGCCGCGACAGCATCGTGATCGCATCCAGGCGCATCGCCTTCAGGCCCCCCTTGCCGTACTCGGCGAGGTGATCGGCGTACACCGGGTCGAACAGCAGCGGCACGTGGCCGAAGAAATCGTGGAACACGTCGGGCTCGACGATGTAGTCGAACTCCTCGGGTTTCCTCAGCCACACGGTGACCGGGAAGCGCCGGTTGGCGAGGTGCGTGAAGAACGGCCCGTCGGGAATCAGCCCCGGCACCGCGACGATGCGCCAGCCGGTCGCCCTGGCGAGGCCGCGGTTGATGTCGTCGAACTTCGGGATCTCGCGCCCGGCATCGAGGGCGCTGACCGCCTCGAACCACTCCGGGCAGGCGTAGCGCGCCACGAGCCTGGACTGGCGTTCGACCAGCCGGCGAAACAGGGCGTGGTCCTCGCGCGTGTAGGCGGCCCAGTCCTGCTCGACGGAGTAGTCGGGGGCGGCGCGGGTGTAGTCGCCGCGGAGTTGGGGGTTGGTGATCAACGGCGGCCGTGCCTCGATGCAGGAGCCCGGCCATGAACAACCCGCCGATGGAGGTGTCGCTCACCACGCCGTAGAGCACCATCGGCCCCGAGGGCGGGATGAGGATGCCGAGCGTGCCGCCCGCGGCCACCAGGCCGTAGGCCGCGCGCGGGTCGTAGCCGAAGCGGATCATCTGCGGGATCGCCACCGAGCCGATGGTGAGCGCGGTGGCTACGCTCGAGCCGGAGATGGCGGCGAACACGGTGCAGGCGGCGATGGTGGCCACGCCCACGCCGCCGGGCAGATGCCGCGTCAGCGTGTAGGCCGTGCCGTACAGGTCGTCCACGATGCGCGACCGGATCATGATGTGGGCCATGAACGCGAACAGCGGGATCGCCACCAGCAGGTAGCGGTTCAGTTCGCCGAAGATCACCTCGGTGATCGAGCCTAGGCCGCCTTGCGTGGCAATGAGCAGCGCCCCGCCGAACAGCGAGAGCCCCGCAAAGATCGGCAGCCCGGTGAACAGCAGCAGCACGAGGCCAGCGAGGATCAGCGCGACGCTCACTCGGGCCGCTCCACGCCCTGCGCCGGCGCCGCGAGCGACGGCGCGCCCGCGGCAAGCCGCAGCAGCGCCTCGAGCGACACCAGTGCCAGCATCGCGCCGCCGAGCGGCAGCAGGAGCATCAGCAGGTACACGGGAATCTCGACCTGGCCCTCGGCGACGATGCCGAGCTTCCTGGAGACCTGGAGAACATCGCCGACTGCCAGCCGTTGACGAGCAGGATCAGCGACACCGCGAGCGAGGCGAGCGCGGACCAGGCGTCGGCCCAGCGCCGCTGGCGCGGCGAGAGCCGGCCGGTGAGCAGGTCGACGCCGATGTGCTCGCCGCGGCGCAGCGCCTGCGCCGCCGCCAGCATGACAATGCCCACGAGCATGAAGCCGACCACGTCGTCCACCCACACCGGCGCACGGTTGAACACGTAGCGCATCACCACCGACCAGGCGATGAGCGCGAGGGACACGAGCACGCCCAGCGCGGACACCGCGAGCGCGGCGTCCGTGAGCGCGCCGAGCACGCGCGCGAGGAGCGCGAGAACGCCGCGCGGCCGCGCGGCGCCGCTCACAGAGCGCGGATCAGCTCGATCAGCCTCGGTGCGTCGGGGCTCGAGGCGTTGAACGCCTTGATCACGGCCGGCTGCATTGCGTCAGCCATCACCTTTTCCTGCGCCGGCGTGAGCACGGTGACGTTCATGCCTTTGTCGCGCAATGCCTTGATGTCCGCGTCCGGGATGCCGTCGGAGGCGGGGATCGCGCGCGCTTCGGCGCTTGCCACCGCGTTCAGGATGCCTTGCTTCGCGTCCGCGGGAAGCTTGTCCCACCAGGCCGGATTCACGATCAGGTTGTCGTAGGCGAGGATGATGTTGGAGGCCACGCCGAACTTCTGCACTTCATAGAAGCGCCGGCTGTTGGCCGCCTTGACGCCGGTGAATCCGGCGTCGATGACCCCGGTTTGCAGCGCCTGGTAGACCTCGGAGCCCGGCATCGACGAGGGCGCGGCGCCCACCGCGACCAGGCCTTCGTCCCAGAGCTTGGACAGGCCGCGGATCTTCACGCCCTTGAAGTCCTCGGGCCTGACCAGCGGCGACTTGGCGGAGGTGAAGATGCCGTCGTTGGCATCCATGAACCAGGCGATGTTCTTCACGCCCTTGGCTTCCATCTTCGCGTCGAGCATCTTCGCCGCCTCGGAGTCGCGGAATTTCTTCATCTTCGCCACCGAGGACATGAAGTACGGAATGATGGTGACGTTCATCTCGGGAATCGTGCCGCCCCACTGGAAGCTCAGCACGATGGCCGATTCGAGCTTGCCGCCGGCGACGGCGGCGTGGTGCTGGTTGGGTTTTCGCGCGACGTCGAAGCGCCCGGGCTGCGGGAACTGGGCCGGGTCGTGGTTCGCGGCGCCGATGCCGATGGTGATCAGCGTGCCCTCGGGCAGGGTCTTGCCGCTGAGCGTCGTCGGTGCGGTGAGGCGGCGGTTGTTGAGCTGGATCGGGCCGTCGTAGCGCAGCATCTCCTCGATCGCCGAGGGCACCAGCGCAGGGTCGGCGCGCAGCCGCGCCAGCTCGCCCGGGTTGTTGAGCAGCGCCCACAGGCCGTTGCCGATCAGATTGGTGGTGGTCTCGTGCCCGGCGTTGAGCAGAAAAATGCACTGGTGATAGAGCTCCTTCTCCGTGAGCTGCTCGCCATCCTTCTCGCCCTGGATCAGGCGCGTGAGGACGTCTGTCTCGTAGTCGCCTGGATGCCTGCGCCGCGTGGTGACCAGCCCCTTGAGGTAAGCGACGAACTCGCTCACCGCACGATTGCCGGCGTCCAGCATCTGCGGCGTGAGTTTGGGCTCCAGCCCGGAGAGGATGGCGACCGACCAGCCGCGCAGCGGGGCGCGCTCGGCGTGCGGGATGTCGAGCAGGTTGCCGATCACCTCGATCGGGATCTGCGCGGCGAACTCGTCGATGAAATTGACCGCGCCCTTCTGCGCCATCTCCGCGACCAGCGTGTCCACCAGCCGCGCGACATTGCCCTCCATGCGCGCGATGGCCTTCTGGTTCAGCGCGCCCATGATGATGTGGCGCACGCGCGTGTGCAGCGGGGGGTCGTTGAACACCAGGCTGGTGGTGTGGTGCTCGTACAGCGGCGAGTCGCCGAGCTTGGGGCGGAACTCCGCTTTCTTGTCTGAGCTGGCATGCGGATCGCGGTACACGGCGATGGCGTCCTCGTAGCGCGACAGGAACACCCCGCCGCCCTCCAGCGCATGCAGCGGATCCTGCTCGCGCAGCGCCGCGTACCAGGGGTAGGGGTCGTCGAGGAAGGCCGGCGGCACGCGCGTGAACTGGAAGTCACGGACCGCTGCGGCGGAAATCATTCGGCTATTATGCCGCCATGCAACGCACCCCCAATGCCGAGTTCGAGCCCGCGCTGAAGAAGCGCCTCGAGGCGCTGTGGGGCGATCCGCCCAATCTGTACCGCGCACTCGCCAACCACCCGGCGCTTGCCGCCGCCTGGACCGAGTTCGCGCGCGGCATCCGCCATGAGAGCAAGAGCCCGCGCGAACTGCGCGAACTCATGATCCTGCGCGGCGCGCAGCTGATGCGCTCGGAGTACGAGTGGGCGCAGCATCTGCGCATGGCGCGCAAGTTCGGCGTGCGCGAAGCGCAGATCGCGGCGCTGGCGGATTGGCGCGGCTCGAAGGAATTCACCGAGCGCGAGAAGGCGGCGCTGCTGCTCGCCGAGGCGGTGACCAACGCCAACGTCACGGACGAGGTCTACGCCGCGGTGAGCAAGCACTTCGACCACGCGATGTTCGTCGAACTGTCGCTGACCGCGGCGTTCTACGCGATGGTCGGCCGCATGCTCGACGCCATGCGCATCCAGCTCGAGCCCGACGCGCGCGAGTACGCACCCAGGCTGCCGTGAGCGCGTCTGCAGGCTCCGGCGGCGCGCAGTCCCGCCAGTACCGCTACTACGAATTCGTGATGGCGGCCTTCGTCACGGTGCTGATCTGCGCCAACCTGATCGGGCCGGCGAAGATCGCGCAGGTCGAGCTGCCCCTGGTCGGTACGCTGGTGTTCGGCGCGGCCGTGCTGTTCTTCCCGATTTCCTACGTGTTCGGCGACGTGCTCACCGAGGTCTACGGCTACGCGCGCGCGCGGCGCGTGATCTGGGCGGGATTCGCCGGCCTCGCCTTCGCTTCGTTCATGGCGAGCGTCGTGGTGGCGCTGCCGCCGGCGCCGTTCTGGAAGAACCAGGAAGCCTACGAGATCGCCTTCGGCACTGCCTGGCGCGTGGCCGGTGCGTCGATGATCGCCTACTTCTGCGGCGAGTTCGTGAACTCCTACGTGCTCGCCAAGATGAAGATCGCCACCGCCGGCCGCTGGCTCTGGACGCGCACCATCGGCTCGACGATCGCCGGCGAGGCGGTGGATTCGGCGCTGTTCTACCCGCTCGCCTTCTACGGCACGGGCATCATCCCCGAGGACCGGTTGCTGCAGGTGATGGCGTTCCAGTTCGTCGCCAAGGTGCTGGTCGAAATCGCATTCACCCCGCTCACCTACAAGCTGGTGGCCTTTCTCAAGCGCGCGGAGCACGAGGACTATTACGACCGCGCGACCGATTTCAACCCGTTTGCGCTGAAGGCGTAGGCGGATGGCGACCGCCCGGCCGCGCCGCGCCTGCAGCGTAAATAGGGACAGACCTCATTTTTCTCATCTGCAGATGAGAAAAATGAGGTCTGTCCCTATTTGGCCTATTTGGCTTCGTACACCCAGCGCAGCAGCGCGTCGTTGGCCGCTTCGGCGTCGGGCGCGTTGGGGTGGTTCATGAGCATCACCACGATGTGGCGGCGGCCGTTGCGGTCGAGCACGTACCCCGCCATCGCGCGCGCGTCCGACAGCAGCCCCGTCTTGACGTGCGCCTGCCCGGCGACGGGCTCGCCGATCAGGCGCTTCTTCATGGTGCCGTCGAGCGCCGCCAGCGGCAGGGAGGCGACGAATTCGGGCATCACCGCGCTCCTCCAGGCCGCCTGCAGCAGCGCGCCAAGGCTCGCCGCGCTCAAGCGGTCGCTGCGCGACAGTCCGGCGCCGTTCTCGATGGCAAGCTCGGCTGCCGGGATGCCCTTCACGCGGAGCCAGTGGCGCACGACTTCCGCGGCAAGTTCGGCGCGCGCCGGAGGCTCGCTGCCGGCCGTGGCGAGCGTGAGATACAGCTGGCGCGCCATCACGTTGTTGGAGAACTTGTTGATGTCGCGCACCACGTCGGCGAGCGGCGCCGATTCATGCGTGTGAAGCAGACGCGCCTCAGGCGGCACCGTGCCTTCGCGCACGCCCCCGGTCCACGACCCGCCCATCTCGCTCCACAGTTCGCGCAGCACGCCGGCGACATGCTGGTTAGGCGCGAGCAGCGCGACGTTGACCTCCTTCTCGCCGCAGGCGATGGGATAGCGCCCGGCGAAGACTGCGCGCGGCGGCGGGCCCGCCGCGAAGTCGGCTTGCAGCATGTCGCGGAACGCGCGCCCCTCCAGGCAGCTGCCCGCCGACAGGCGCAGGCTGTTCCTCAGCTCGAAGCCCGGGGGCCGCGGCTCCACGTAGATCCGCACCGCACCCTGGTCGGGCTCCGGCACGAAAGCAAAGCGCAGCGATTTGTAATGCACCAGCAGCGCATCGGGCAGCACGTTATACGGGCGCAGCGCGTCGCCGTCGAAGTCCGCCGGGCTGGCGTTGGATGGCGCGAAGAAACTGCGGTCCAGCACCAGGTCGCCGCGGATCTCGCGCAAACCCTTGCCGCGCAGCGCGCGCAGCAGCATCCAGAAACTCTCGTAGTCGAGTCTGGGGTCGCCGTAGCCCTTGAGCACGAGGTCGCCCTCCAGCACCCCATCGCGCAAGGCGGTGGAGACATAGGTTTCGGTCTTCCAGCGGTAGGCGGGGCCCAGGAGCTCGAGCGCGGCGAAAGTGGTCACTAACTTCATCACCGACGCCGGGTTCATTGCCTTGCTGGCATTCACGCTGAGCGCGGGACGCGCGGCACCGACCTCCTGCACAAGTACGGCGACGCTCGCGGTGGGGACCGCGTCCGCGCGCAGCGCGTCCCGGACGGCCCGGGGCAGTTCGCGCGCCGCGGCCGCCGGCGCCAGAAGGG
>JAQBXT010000050.1 GCA_027624175.1 Pseudomonadota bacterium
AGGCGCTACGGACGATCTTCACAGGGGGGGTACCCCGTGGGTGGGGGTCGGTCTGGCGGGATTGCTGGGGGTGGCTTAGCCGGGCTTGATCGGGGGCTGGATGGGGCTGCTCAGCTGCCCGAGCATGGGGCATCTCCAATGCTCGATTTCACAAACATCAAGCAAGCCTACCCAAGAGTGATGAGGGAACAACTGAGGGAACAACTCGCACTGACGCCTTGGAACAGGCGTAAATGCTTGACATTTGGCGGAAGAGGCGGGAGTCGAACTCGCCAGAGACGTCAGACGCCTCTCTCCGGATTTGAAGTCCGTGCGCCCCACCGGGGACGTTTCTCTTCCATGGAAATCTTTCTCACGCGGCGCAGCGCGCCCGCGCGCCGCGTGTAGCCGGCTGCATCGAGGTACTCCAGCACCTCGATGCTCAGATTGCGGCCCAACGCCGAGCGATCGCGAAACGCGGCAGCCGCGAAGCCCGCGCCCGCGGACGTTTCGTCCAGCGCGACGGCGAGATCCACGAGCCGCGCCAGCGCCTCGGGCAGGAAAAAGCGGTTCGGCGCCACGCGGTGCAGGCGGCCGGCGCGCGCGGCGCGCTGCAGGAAATCGGCGACGTCCTTCGGCTCCATCGCCAGCAGGGCCGCGAGCTCGTGCACCCGCGGCGGCCGCCCGTCTTTTCCTTCCAGCAGCGGCGCGGTCTTGTGCCACAGCGATTCGTCCTTCGCCGAGAGCTCGGGCCGATGCCCGGGCAGGTGCAGGCAGGGGCCTGCGCGCAGCAGGCGTCCTGTCTCCACCAGCTGATCGATGACTGCGCTGAGCGGCTCCTGCAGCTCGGCGGGTCGCGGGCCGATGGAATCAGGCTGCGCGACATGCCAGTCCGACACCGTGCGCTCGAGCGCGTCGCAGCGCTCTTTCCACTGGCGCGCGCGCATCACATGCCGCGCGCCCCGCACCTCGAACGCCGCGAGCTCGCGCGCCGCTTCGATGCGCTGCAGTTCCGCTCGCGGCAAGTGCCAGCCGCGCGCGAACCAGTCCGTGTCCACCATGCCGGTCGCGGCGTCGAGCAGGGCGTCGAAGGCTTCGTCCGCCGAGCGCCCCGCGATCGCTTCCAGAATTTCCACGCGCTGCGCGCGCGCCGCGCCGCGCTCAGGCGGCATCGCGTCCACCACCGTGCCGGCGGCGACCAGGCGCCGGGTACCCGGATCGCGCAACAGCAGCCGGTCGCCATGCCAGGCCGAGACGTCGCGCGCGAAGCTGAGGCGCGCGAAACGCGAAAATTTCTTCAGGCGCGCGGACAGCAGCGCGGTGCCCAGGTGCCCGTTCACCGGCCCGTCGCGCAGCGACGCGCCGTCGAGTGCTTCGGGCAGGATGTCGATCTGCCTGGCGCGCGGCGCGTCCGCCGCGTCTGCAATGGTGTCGCCGCGTTCCACGTCGCCCCGCGACAGCCCGTGCAGCGCGAGCGCGCAGCGCTGGCCGGTGCGGGCGCGCTCGGCCTCGCCGTGGTTCGCGCGCAGGCTGCGCACGCGCGTGCGCCGGCCCGCGGGCAGCACCTGCACGTCGTCGCCCACCGCGACGGCGCCCGAGAGCGCAGTGCCGGTGACCACCAGGCCAAGTCCGTCGATGACGAACGCCCGGTCCACGTGCATGCGAAAGCGTTGCGCCAGGCTGCGCGGCGCGATGTTCCCGGCCTGCGCGGCGAGCCGCGCGCGCAGCGCCTCCATGCCGGCGCCGGTCGTCGAGGAAACCGGGAGGATCTCGGCGCCGCCGAACCTTCCACGGGCGAGCAGCGCCTGCGTTTCGCCGCTGGCCTCGGCGATGCGCTCGGGCGGTACGCGGTCGATCTTGGTGAGCACCGCGAGCAGCCGCGGCGCGCCAAGCCGGTCGAGGATCTCGAGATGCTCGCGCGTCTGCGGCATCGGGCCGTCGTCGGCCGCCACCACCAGCAGCGCGAGGTCGATGCCGCCCACGCCCGCCGCCATGTTGCGCACGAAGCGCTCGTGGCCCGGAACGTCGACGAACGCGACCGGATCGCGGCCCTCGAGCGGCAGGTAGGCGAAACCCAGATCGATGGACATGCCGCGGCGCTTTTCCTCCGGCAGGCGGTCGGTGTCCTCGCCGGTGAGTGCGCGCACCAGGGCAGTCTTGCCGTGGTCGACGTGGCCGGCGGTGGCGACGATCACAGGCTCTGACCCTGCAGCTGCGCGGAGAAGCCGGCCTCGTCCTCGAGGCAGCGCAGGTCGAGCCACACGGCGTCCTCGTGCACGCGCGAGATCACCGGGATCGGCAAGGCGCGCAGCGCCTGCGCAATCGCCGTGGGTTTCAGGCGCGCGGAGGCGATGCGCAGCGCGGCACTCGGCAAGCGGTCCACCGGCAGCGAGCCGCTGCCCACCTGGCTCACGCAGGGCTGCACGCTGACCTCGGCCTGCGCGCTGCAGTACGTCTGCAGAGCGGGACGCAGGCGTTCCGCCAGCGCGGAGATGTCCGCGACCGTCCGCGTCAACAGGCGCAGCGTCGGCAGGCGCTCGGGCAGCCGCTCGGGATCGAGATACAGGCGCAGCACCGATTCGAGCGCGGCGATGCGCGCCTTGTCCAGTCGCAGCGCGCGCTTGAGCGGGTTATTGCGCAGCTTGTCCACGAATTCGCGCCTGCCCACGATGAGTCCGGCCTGCGGCCCGCCGAGGAGTTTGTCGCCGCTGAAGGTGACGAGATCTGCGCCCGCGGCGAGCGAGCCCATCGGCGTGGGCTCCGCGGGCAAGCCCCAGCGCGTGAGATCCGTCAGGCTGCCGCTGCCCAAATCGTTGACGAACGGCAGTCCTCGCGCGTGCGCGAGGGACGCCAGCTCTGCTTCGGCGGGCGCGGCAGTAAAGCCGACCACCGCGTAGTTGCTGGCGTGCACCTTCAGGATCGCCGCCGTCTGCGGCCCGATGGCGTTCTCGTAGTCGCGCAGGTGCGTGCGGTTGGTGGTACCGACTTCGCGCAGGCGACAACCGGCGGCCTCTACGATGTCCGGGATGCGAAAGGACCCGCCGATTTCCACCAGTTCGCCGCGCGACACCGGCACTTCGCGCCCGTGCGCGAGCGCGTGCAGCGCGAGCAGCACGGCGCCCGCGTTGTTGTTGACCGCGATCGCGGCTTCGGCCCCGGTCAAGCGGCACAGCAGCGCCTCGAGGTGCGCGTCGCGCTCGCCGCGCTCGCCGCGTTCGAGGTCGTATTCGAGGTTGGCGGGCTCGACCAGGATGCGCGCGCCGGCCTGCGCCGCTTCGGCAGGCAGCAGGGCCCGGCCGAGGTTGGTGTGCAGCACGGTGCCGGTGAGGTTGTACACGCGCTGCAGCGAGGGCCGCGCGGAAACCTGCAGTCGCGCGAGCAGCGCTGCCACCAATTCGGCGGCGGGCGCGGGCGCGGCGCCTGACTTCAGGGCATCGCGGTGTTCGTCGAGCAGCTGGCGCAGTTCGGCCACCACCAGGGAGCGCCCATGCCGGGCGATGGCCGGTTCGAGGCGCGGATCCTGCAGGATCCGGTCGACCGACGGGATGGCTGCGAGCCGCATGGCGACCATCGTACCCATGCTGGGGTATTCTTTGAAACATGAATTCTGCCGCCGCTGCCGCCCAGACCGCCGCGCTACCTGAAAACACCGACCTCGTGGAGTGGTATTACGAGCAGGGCTACTCCGACGGGCTGCCGGTGGCGGCGCCCACGCCGGAAAAGATGGCGGCGATGCTGGCCGCGCTGGGCGGCGAGCCCGAGAAGGTGGAGTGCCGCGTGCCCCCGCGCTGGGGCGGGCTCACGCGCCAAGTGCTCGCCGTCAACATGGTGATGGCCGGCTGCAAGCCGGCGTACGCGCCGGTGGTGCGCGCCGCGCTGCTCGCGCTGTGCGAGCCGGCGTTCAATCTGAACGGCGTGCAGGCCACCACGCACATGGCCTGCCCGCTGCTGGTGGTGAACGGCCCCATGGCACGCGAGATCGGCATGAACGGCGGCTGCAACGCCTTCGGCTCGGGCAACCGCGCCAACGCCACCATCGGCCGCGCCATCCGGCTGGTGCTGCTCAACGTCGGCGGCGGCTGGCCGGGGGATCTGGACAAGAGCACGCTCGGGCATCCCGGCAAGTACACCTACGCCGTTGCCGAAAACGAGGAACTGGGCCTGCTCGCGCCCTACCACGTCGAAAAGGGCTTCAAGGCCGAGGACTCGACGGTGTTCGTGATGGCCGCGGAGCCGCCGCACAGCGTCACCAACCACGTTGCCAACGATCCGCAGGGCATCCTCGACAGCATCTGTTCGGCGATGAGCACCTTCGCGCACAACAATGCCGTCTCCAGCGGCCACTGCGCCGTGGTGCTCGGCCCCGAGCACGCGACGACGATCGCCAAGCACGGCTGGAAGCGCCACGACGTCAGGAACTACCTGTGGATGAACGCGGGCAACACCTTCGGCCAGGTGGCGTTCAACCACCGCTACGGCAAGGTCTACAACCGCAGCCTGCCGGTCTGGTACAAGCGCGAGCTCGATTCGCGCATCCCGGTGGTGCCGAGCGCGGAACATATCCACCTGTTCGTCATCGGCGGGGAGGCCGGTCGCTTCTCTGCCTTCATCCCGGGCTGGGGCCACATGTCCTCGCCCGTGCTGCGCGAAATCCACGGCAACGCCGGGCCTGCCGGCCCGCGCTGCGTCGACGGCACCTGTTATCTCTGAGAAAGGAAACTCTTCATGCTCACCGTATACGACCCGCGAGGCGTGGTCGGCGCCGAGAAGATGGAGGTCGCAGCGCGCATCCGCTCGCTCGACGGCCTGCGCCTCGGCATCCTCGACAACACCAAGTGGAACGCCAACAAGCTGCTGCGCGAGCTGCGCGACCAGCTGCAGTCCGGCCACCGGCTCGCCGCGACAAACTACTACCGCAAGGAAAGCTTCTCGCGCTTCGCCGACCCGGCGCTGGTCGCGAAGATCCGCGCCGAATGCGACATCGTCGTCACCGCCATCGGTGACTGAGGCTCCTGCACATCGTGCTGTATGCATGATGGCTTCAGCCTCGAGTCGCTCGGCGTGCCGACCGCGGTGATCGTCACCTCCGCCTTCCTGCACGAGGCGCGCGTGCAGCGCGCGGCGCTCGGCATGACGGGACTGGTGCCGGTGGTAATCGAGCATCCCCTGAGCTCGCTCACCGACGAGGAAATCCGCGGCCGTGCCGCGCAGGCGCTGGCGCAGGTGCTCAAGGCCTGGCAGGGCGGGCTCGCCGAGCCGGCATGAGCCACCGATGAAAACCGTCGACCTCAAGATCGAGGGCGTGACCGGCGTGGGCATCGCCAACAGCCTGATCGTCGCGCTGAGCGCGATCCCAGGCGTCACCAAGGCGGATTTTTCTCTGATGAAGAAACGCGCCCGCGTCACTTACGATCCGGCCAAGACGAACGTCGAGGCGTTCAAGGCCGCGATCTACCGGGCGGGCTACAAGGTGCTGCCATGAAGACCACGCTGCAGCCGGGCATCGCCGGCAGGAAAACCCTTGAGGTGGACGCCGCGCGCTGCATCGCATTCATGGGCCCGGAAAACGCGGTGTACGCCACGCCGCACATGGTGAGCGATGCGGAGTACGCGATCCGCGACTTCCTCCTGCAGCACCTCGATGCGGGCGAAGACACGGTCGGCACGCGCGTGGTCATCGACCATCTCGCCGCCACGCCCGTGGGCATGGCGGTGACCTTCGAGTACCGGGTGCTCGCAGTCGACGGGCGCAAGGTGCGGTGCGCGTTTACCGTGCACGACGCCGTGGAGAAATGCGGCGAGGGCGAGCACGTGCGCTTCGTCGTCGATGTGGAAAAGACCCGGCAGCGGCTGGCGAAAAAGCGTTCGAGTCCGCCCGGGGCGCCGCCCCTTCAGAGCTAGCGCTTCAAGTAGAATCAGGCGCTTACCATGCGCCTGCTGCTATGTCTGTTGCTGGGGCTGTCGTCGGCTTGGGTTCTCGCCCAGCAAAAGCCGCGGCCCTCGATGCCGGTGCGCGCGGTCCCCGCCAAGGTCGCTCCGGCGGTCGTCGAAACCGGCGCCATCGGCACGCTGCGCGCCGACGAGGGCGTGATGATCCGGCCCGAGGTCGCCGGGCGCATCGACCAGATCAAGTTCGCCGAAGGCCAGCAGGTGAAGGGGGGCAGCCTCCTCGTCACCCTGGACGCGGGAGAGACCCGGGCGCAGGTGCAATCCTCCAGCGTGCAGGTGGCGCTGGAGAAGCAGCGCCTGGAGCGCTCCGAAGACCTGTTCAGGAAGGGGTTCATCAGCCAGCAGTCGCTCGACGAGCAGCGCTCCAATCACGCGCGCGCGGCCGCCAAGCAGCGCGAGGACCAGGTGCGGCTCGCCAAGTCGGAGATTCGCGCGCCGTTTTCAGGCGTGGCCGGCCTGCGCCAGGTGAGCGAAGGCGCCTACGTGGCCGCCGGCACCGACATCGCGCGGCTGGAAAAGCTCGACCAGCTGAAGCTCGATTTCCGCGTCCCCGAGACCTTCCTCGCGCAGCTCAAGTCCGGGCAGGCCGTCAGGATCGCCGTCGATGCCTACGCGGGCGAGGAATTCCGCGGCGCGATCTACGCCATTGAGCCGGCGATCGACGAGCAGACGCGGACCGTGCTGGTGCGCGCGCGCGTCGGCAACGCGCAAATGAAGCTGCGCCCCGGGATGTTCGCGCGCGTGCAGCTCACGCTCGGCGTGCGCCCGAACGCGGTGTGGATCCCGGAGCAGGCGATCGTGCCGCGTGGCCAGGACAGCTTTGTGTATCGCGTGACGCTCGGCAAGGCCGAACTGGTCAAGGTGCAGACCGGGATGCGCAAGGTGGGCGAGGTCGAGATCGCCGGGGGCCTTGCCGCTGGCGACCTGGTGGTCACCGAAGGCACGCAGAAGATCGGCCCGGGCGCCCCGGTCACGGTGATGGGCGACAAGCCCGCCGCGCCGGCGGCGGCGGCGGCCGACAAGAAAGGCTAGGGCGGGCCCGGGCCCGCCCTGCGACCGATGCAGCTACCCGAGTTGTGCATCCGCCGGCCGGTATTCGCCACGGTGATGAGCCTGATGATCGTGCTCATCGGCGTGATCTCGTTCCAGCGCCTGACGGTGCGCGAGTACCCGAAAATCGACACGCCCGTGGTCTCGGTGCGCACCGTGCTCAAGGGCGCGAGCGCGCAGGTGATCGAGTCGCAGGTCACGCAGCCGCTGGAGGACTCGCTTTCCGGCATCGAAGGCGTGCGCACCATCAAGTCGGTGTCGCGCGAGGAGGTGTCGCAGATCACGGTCGAGTTCGTGCTCGAGCGCAACGTCGACAGCGCGGCAAACGACGTGCGCGACCGCGTGGCGCGCGTGCGCGCGCTGCTGCCCGCCGCGGCCGACGAATCGGTGGTGTCGAAGATCGAGTCCGACGCGCAGGCGATCATCTGGCTGCGCCTGTCCTCGGAGACCCACTCCTCGCTCGAACTCACCGATTACGCCGACCGCTACGTCGCCGACCGGCTGAAGACCCTCCCCGGGGTCGCCTCGGTGATCATCGGCGGCGGGCGCAAGTACGCGATGCGCATCTGGCTCGACCGCGACCGGCTCGCCGCCTATAGCCTCACCCCGCAGGACGTGGAGGCCGCGCTGCGGCGGCAGAACGTGGAGATCCCGGCGGGGCGCATCGAGTCGGCCGAGCGCGAGTTCACCGTGCTCTCGGAATCCGACCTGCGTACCGCGGGCCAATTCAACGAGATGATCGTCGACGAAGCGCGCGGCTACCCGGTGCGTCTGAAGGACGTGGGCAGCGCGCGCCTCGGTGCGCTGGACGAGCGCAGCATCGTGCGCGTGAACGGCAACCCCGCGGTGGGCATGGGCGTGGTCAAGCAGTCCACTGCCAACACGCTCTCGGTGGCGCAGGCGGTCAAGGCCGAGATTCTACGCGTGCGTGAGGCGCTGCCCCCGGGCATGGACTTCGCCATCGCGTTCGACTCCTCGATCTTCATCGAGAAGTCGATCGAGTCGGTCTACGAAGTGCTCGCCGAGGCGGTGCTGCTGGTGATCCTGGTGATCTTCGTGTTCCTGCGCTCGGTGCGCTCGACGCTGATCCCCTTTGTCTCCATCCCGGTGTCGCTCATCGGCGCGCTCTTCTTCCTGTTCGTCATGGGCTTCACCATCAACGTGCTGACGCTGCTCGGCATCGTGCTCGCCATCGGCCTGGTGGTGGACGACGCCATCGTGGTGCTGGAGAACTGCCACCGCCACATCGAGATGGGCAAGAGCCCGCGCCAGGCTTCGATCGACGGCTCGCGCGAGATCGCTTTCGCGGTGATCGCCATGTCGCTCACCCTGGTCGCGGTGTTCGCGCCGCTCGCCTTCATGACCGGCAACACCGGGAAGCTCTTTACCGAGTTCGCGCTCACGGTGGCCGCCGCGGTGGTGGTCTCGGGCTTCGTCGCGCTCACGCTCACGCCGATGATGTGCTCGAGGATCCTCAAGGAAAAGGAATCCCACGGCCGCCTGTACGAGTCGATGGAGCGCTTTTTCCACGCCATGACTGCGGGCTACCGGCGCGCGCTCACCGCGACCCTGCGCGTACGCTGGCTGGGGGTGCTGGTGTTCATCGCCGTGGCCGCGACGGCGGGAGTGCTGTTCAAGGGGCTCAAGCAGGAGCTCTCGCCGCTCGAGGACCGGGGCTTTTTCATCGGCCTGATCATCGCGCCCGAGGGCTCTTCGCTGGAGTACACGGATCGCTACGCGCGCCAGGTCGAGAAGCTCTACGCGCAGGTTCCCGAGCTGCGCGCCTACTTCGTCGTCGTGGCGCCGGGCCTCGAGCGTCCGAACCCGGTCAACACCGGCATCACCTTCAGCCAGCTCAAACTCTGGAACGAGCGCAGCCGCACCACCCAGCAGGTCACCGCCGAACTGGCGCCGAAAATGTTCGGCGGGCTCCCTGGCGTACTCGCCTTTCCGGTGAACCCGCCCTCGCTCGGGCAGAGCTTCCGCAACCCGCCGGTGCAGTTCGTGGTGCAGGCCAACTCCTACGAGGAGCTGGACGGCATCACGCAGAAGCTCCTCGCCCGGGCGCGCGAGTCGAAGGCGATCGCCAACCCCGACAGCGACCTGCGCCTGAACAAGCCGCAGCTCGCCCTCGACATCGACCGCGAGAAGGCCGCGGCGATCGGCGTGGACGTCGAAACCATCGGCCGCACGCTGGAGACGCTGCTCGGCGGGCGCCAGGTGACGCGCTTCAAGCGCGAGGGCAAGCAGTACGACGTCGTCGTGCAGCTCGAGGCGAAGGACCGCAGCACCCCGAGCGACCTCACCTCGATCTACGTGCGCGCGAAGGACGGGCGGATGGTGCAGCTTTCCAACCTGGTGCAGGTGAGGGAGACCGTGGCGGCGAAGGAGCTCAACCACTTCAACCGGCTGCGCGCGGCGATCATCTCGGCCAACGTCGCGCCGGGCTACTCGCTCGGCGAGGCGCTTGAAGTCATGGAGGGCGCGGCGAAGGAGATCCTGCCACCCTCGGCGAGGACCGAGCTCGACGGCGTGTCGCGCGAATTCCGCGAGTCGGGCGCGGCGCTCTACGTCACCTTCCTGCTCGCGCTCGCCTTCATCTATCTCGTGCTCGCAGCGCAGTTCGAGAGTTTTAGCTCGCCCCTGGTGATCATGCTCACCGTGCCGCTCGCCATGACCGGGGCGCTGGCAGCGCTCACGCTGAAGGGTTTTACGCTCAACGTCTACTCGCAGATCGGGCTGGTGATGCTGATCGGCCTGATCACCAAGAACG
Source organism: Pseudomonadota bacterium (assembly GCA_027624175.1). GTDB lineage: Bacteria > Pseudomonadota > Gammaproteobacteria > Burkholderiales > SG8-39 > JAABQT01. The sequence continues at coordinate 9,752 of JAQBXT010000050.1, forward strand.
GCATCCTGATCGTCGAGTTCGCCAACCAGCTGCGCGGCCGCGGCATGGCCAGGATCGAGGCGGTGATCGAGTCCTCGACGCTGCGCCTGCGCCCGATCCTGATGACCACCGGCGCGACGGTGCTCGGCGCGCTGCCGCTCGCGCTCGCCACCGGTGCCGGGGCCGAGTCGCGCCAGACGATCGGCTGGGTGGTCGTCGGCGGACTGCTGCTCGGCACCTTCTTCACCCTGTTCATCATCCCGACCGCTTACGCGCTGCTCGCAGGCGAGGTGCACGCCGATGCCCCCGCGCCCGCGGGCGGCATGCCGCCCGCGCACGCACCTGCGGCGCCATACAAGGACTGAAGGAGAACACCGTGGCCGAATCCGCGCAGCGATTGTTTGAAGGCGACACCGCGCTCGTCACCGGCGCAGCGAACGGCATCGGGCGCGGCATCGCCGAGGCGCTTGCGCGCGAGGGGGTGCGCGTGCTCGGCGCAGACCTGAAGGGCTCGGACCTGGACGTCGACTTGTCGCGGCCGGGCGAGGCGAAGCGGCTGGCGGCCGAGGCGATCGCGAAACTGGGCAGGGTATCGATCTTCGTGCACAGCGCAAGCCCGCGACGCAGGGAAGAGGACACCGCGCTCGAAGTGAGCGAGGAGACCTGGCGCGCGATGCAGGAAGTCAACCTGAACGCCGGATTTCTGCTCGGCCAGGCGCTCGGACGCCACATGCGCGAGCAGAAAATCCGTGGGCGCATGCTGTATATCACGTCGCTGCATGCCTACGCGCCGCGCAACCTGCCGCATTACAGCGCGGCGAAGGCCGGGCAGACGATGCTGGTGCGCGAGTTCGCGCGCGCGCTCGGTCCTGACGGCATCCGGGTCAACGCCATCGCGCCGGGCGCGATTCCGGGCGGCGGCTTCGACGCTGCGAAGAATCCCGGATTGCTCGCCACCATTCCGATGGGACGCTTTGGCACACCGGCCGACATCGCGGCGATGGCACTCGCCGTGCTCTCCGAGCGCTTCGGCGCCTACGTCACCGGCACGACGATCGCCGTCGACGGCGGCATCGCCCTGCACAACTGGATCGAGAGACGCTGATGGCGGGCTCCAGGTACCACGTTCGCCAGTCGGACGTCACGCCGTATTCGCCGGCAAATCACACCGGAACGAGGAACTTCCGCCTCATCGGCCGGGAGACCGTGGGCGCGAAGCAGGTGGAGATGCTGATCGGCGAGATCGAACGCGGCCAGGGCGCGCTGCCGCACGCGCATCCCGGCATCGAGCAGGTGTGCTACCTGCTGGAGGGCGCGGCGCGCGTCGAGGTCGGCGGCGAGCAGTTCGAGTTGGCGCCGGGCGAGGCCTGTTTCTTTCCTGTCGACGTGCCGCACGTGTTCACTGCGACGAGCGCGCGCGCGAAGGTGATGGTGATCTATGCGCCGCCGTACGAGGAGAACCGCGACCGCCGTAGGGTGGGCCAACGGCCCACCCTACGGAATCGATAGCGTGGACTTCGCCTACTCCGAGGAGCAGGAAGCGATCCGCGAGGCGATCGCGAAAATCTGCACGCGTTTTCCGGACGAGTACTGGATGAAGCGCGACAAGGAGGGGGGCTTTCCGGGCGAGCTGCACCAGGCGCTGGCCAAGGACGGCTGGCTCGGTATCGCCATGCCGGAGGCCTACGGCGGCTCGGGCCTGGGCATCACCGAGGCGGCGATCATGATGCAGGCGATCGCCGAATCGGGCGCCGGGTTTTCCGGGGCCTCGGCAGTGCACATGAACATCTTCGGCCTGAATCCCGTGGTCAAGTTCGGCAATGACGCGCAGAAGAAGCGCATGCTGCCCGGGTTGATCGCCGGCAAGGAGCGCGCCTGCTTCGCGGTCACCGAGCCCAACACGGGGCTCAATACGCGCAAGATCAAGACCATGGCGAAGAAGGAGGGCAAGCGCTACGTCGTCTCGGGGCAGAAGGTCTGGATCTCCACCGCGCAGGTCGCCGAGAAGATCCTGGTGCTGACGCAGGCTGCCGCGGGCCTCACGCTCTTTTATACCGACTTCGACCGCAAATACATCGAGGTGCGCGAGATCGAGAAAATGGGCCGCAAGGCCGTGGACTCCAACCAGGTGTTCTTCGACGGATTGCCGGTGCCCGAGGAAGATCGCATCGGCGAGGAAGGCAAGGGGTTCGAATACATCCTGCACGGCATGAACCCGGAGCGCATCCTGATTGGCGCGGAGTGCGTGGGCCTGGGGCGCTGCGCGGTGGCGCGCGCCGCGAAGTACGCCAACGAGCGCATCGTGTTCGACCGGCCGATCGGCAAGAACCAGGGCATCCAGCACCCGCTGGCGGCGAACTGGATGGCGCTGGAGGCGGCGAACCTGATGGTGTTCAAGGCGGCCTGGCTCTACGACCAGGGCAAGCCGAGCGGCGCGGAAGCCAATGCGTCGAAGTATCTTGCCGCGGAAGCCTGCTTCGATGCCTGCCAGCAGGCGGTGATGACCCATGGCGGCTACGGCTATGCCAAGGAGTACCACGTCGAGCGCTACCTGCGTGAGTCGCTCGTCGGGCGCATCGCGCCGGTGAGCCCGCAGATGATCCTGTGCTTCATCGCCGAGCGGGTGCTCGGGCTGCCGAAATCATACTGAGAAGAACGCGCCCAGGCGCTTGACGACTGCCTCCGGCGCTTCCTCCGCGAGGTAGTGCCCCGAGTCCACGGGCCCGCCGCTCACCTCTGCGGAACAGTAGCCGCGCCAGATCGCGAGCGCGTCGTACCAGGCTTCGATCTTTGCTTTCCTGCCCCAGAGCACCAGCAGCGGGCATTGAATCTTCTTTCCCGCCGCGCGGCTCGCGCGGTCGTGCTCGAGGTCGATCGTCGCCGCCGCGCGATAGTCCTCGCACATGCCGCGGATCATCTCCGGGTCGTGGATCGCCGCCATATAGTCGGCGAGCGCTTCCCGTTCGAAGAAATCGGGCGGCTTGGGCTCGCGCGAAGTGTGCGCTCTCCACCAGGCTTCGGGCGCCGCGCTGATGACGTTCTCCGGAAACGGATGCGGCTGCGCGAACCAGAACCAATGGTAGTAGCCCATGGCCATCGCCATGTCGGTGCGCTCGAAATGCTCGAGCGTGGGGATGATGTCCATGAGCGCAAGTTTTTGCACACGCTCCGGGTGGTCGAGCGCAAGCCGGTGCGCGACGCGCGCGCCGCGGTCGTGCGCGGCGACGAAAAACTTCTGGTGGCCGAAATGCTCCATCACCTCGACCAGGTCCTGCGCCATTTCCTTCTTGGCGTAGGGCGCGTGGTCGGTCGTGACGGGTGGCTTGAACGAGCCGCCGTAGCCGCGCAGGTCGGGCAGGATGAGCGAAAAGCGCTCGGCGAGCTGCGGTGCGACCTTGTGCCACATGGCGTGGGTCTGCGGATTGCCGTGCAGCAGCAGCAGGGGCGGGCCCTTGCCGCCGCGGCGCAATCGGATCTTGCCGCTGGCGATGGCGACGTGTTCCAGGGTGAAGCCGTCGAAGAACATCGATCGATCTTCCTTGGTCACGGCGATGCTTGCATAATGAACGTACGTCAAACGGCATGGACAGCGCAATCAATGGTATCCGCAAGCGAAGCACTCAAGCGCCTGCAGGAAGGCAATCTACGGTTCGCCTCGAACGAGCGCGGTCCGGACAATTTCCTCAGCCATGCGCAGCGCGCCGAACTGGCGAGCGGGCAGGAGCCGTTCGCCATCATCCTCGGCTGCTCCGACTCCCGCGTTCCCGCCGAGATGGTGTTCGACCAGGGCCTGGGCGATCTGTTCGTGATCCGGGTCGCCGGCAACATCGTCGCGCCCTCGCAGGTGGGCAGCGTGGAATTCGCCGCCGGGCGCTTCGGTACGCGGCTGGTGGTGGTGCTCGGCCATTCGCAGTGCGGCGCGATCCTGGCCACGCTGGAGGAGTTGCGGCGGCCGACGGAGAACCAGTCGCGCAATCTGCGCTCGATCGTGGACCGCGTGCGGCCCTCGGTGGAAACTTTGTTGGCGACCGATCTCAGGAACGATGAGGAGGCACTGGTGACGCATGCTGTGCGAGCCAATGTGCGCGCCTCGGTGAATCAGTTGCGCCATGGCTCGCCGCTGCTCGAGCAGTTGGTGCAGGAGGACGGGTTGGTGATCGTCGGCGCCGAATACTCGCTGGCGTCGGGCGTGGTCGAGTTCTTCGACGCAGCGCCATTGGCCGCGTGACTCGCCGTGGCGGCGGAGCGGGCGTTACAATGACCCTGCCTTCCACCTATGGAAACACTGAACAAGTCTCTCGATGCGTTGTCGAAGTACGAGACGCGAACGGGAGGGATTGATTGTGA
>JAQBXT010000051.1 GCA_027624175.1 Pseudomonadota bacterium
CAATCCCTCCCGTTCGCGTCTCGTACTTCGACAACGCATCGAGAGACTTGTTCAGTGTTTCCCTAGCACACCAATCCGTGGAAACACTGCTCACGCCCGAAGGCGGCCTCGCCGGCTTGTTCGTCGCCAGCTTTCTCGCCGCCACCGTGGTGCCGTTTTCTTCCGAGGCGGTGCTGTTCGGTTACCTGAAGCTGCATCCACAACACGCGGCGCTGGCAGTGGCCCTGGCCACTGCCGGCAACACCCTGGGCGGCATGACCACCTACCTGATCGGCAGGCTTCTGCCGCAGAGGAACCCGGATTCCAGGGCGCTGCGCTGGCTGCAGCGCTACGGCGCGCCGGCGACGCTGCTCGCCTGGCTGCCGGTGGTCGGCGACGCGCTGTGCGCGGCGGCGGGCTGGCTGCGCGTGAACTGGCTCGCCGTGCTCGGCTTCATGGCGGTGGGGCGCCTGGCGCGGTACCTGGTGATTGCGGCTCTGGCCTGAAGTACCGCGGCGGTCATGAAGCGGTAACAAGCCCGCGTTAGGCTGCGCCCAACCAAGATGAGGAGACCTGAGATGAAGTACTGGCTGATTGCCGCGGCGCTGGCCGCCGCGACCCCCGCAACCGCGCAGATCGTGAAGATCGACGGCTCGAGCACCGTGTTTCCCATCACCGAGGCCGTGGCCGAGGACTTCCAGAAGGCAAAGCGGGGCGCGATCCGCGTGACCGTCGGTATCTCCGGCACCGGCGGTGGCTTCAAGAAGTTCTGCCGCGACGAAATCGACGTCTCGGGCGCCTCGCGCCCGATCGTGAAGAAGGAGATGCAGGCCTGCGCGGCGGCCGGCGTCGAGTACTTCGAACTGCCGGTGGCGTTCGATGCGATCACGGTGGTGGTCAACCCGAAGAACGCCTTCATCAAGCAACTCACGATCGCCGAGTTGAAGAAAATGTGGGAGCCGGCGGCGCAAGGCCGCGTGATGCGCTGGAACCAGGTCAATCCTTCCTGGCCGGATGCGCCGATGAATCTGTTCGCTCCGGGCGCCGATTCGGGCACCTTCGACTACTTCACCGAGGCGGTCGTCGGCAAGTCCAAGTCTTCGCGCGGCGACTTCACGGCTTCGGAGGACGACAACGTCCTGGTGCAGGGCGTGTCGCGCGACGTCAACGGCCTGGGCTACTTCGGCTACGCCTACTACATCGAGAACCAGGACAAGCTCAAGGCGGTGCCGATCGTGAACGACAAGGGCCAGGCGGTGACACCCTCGATGGAATCGGTGCTCAAGGGCAGCTACACGCCGCTCGCGCGCCCGATCTTCATCTACGTGAACGTCAAATCGCTGGGCAAGCCGGAGGTCAAGGAGTTCGTCCAGTACTACATGACGCAGGGCGCCAAGTTGGCGCGCGAAGTGAAGTACGTGCCGCTCCCCGACCATGCCTACAAGACGGCCTGGGCGCATGTGCTCAACGGCAAGAAGGGCACGGTGTTCGGCGGCGCAGCGGAAGTCGGCGTCACGATCGAGGAATTGCTGCGGCGGGAGGCCCGGCTCTGAGCGCCGCCACGCTGTCCAGCGGGCAACGGCGCGCGAACCGGCGCTCGCGCGTCCTGCGCGAGCGCGCCATCGAGGCGTTGCTGTTCCTCGCCGCGCTGGTTTCGGTGTTCACCACCGCCGGCATCGTCTACATCCTGGTGAAGGAATCGGTGTTGTTCTTCCGGCACGTGCCGGTCTGGTCGTTCCTGACCGACACACAATGGACGCCGCTGTTCGACGACGCGCATTTCGGCATCATGGTGCTGCTCTCGGGCACGCTGACCAGCTCGATGGTGGCGCTGTCGATCGCGATTCCGCTGGGCACCGTGATCGCCATCTATCTCTCCGAGTTCGCGCCGTACCGGCTGCGCGAATTCGCCAAGCCGTTGCTCGAACTGCTGGGCGGCGTTCCGACCATCGTCTACGGCTACTTCGCCCTGTTGTTCGTCACGCCACTCCTGCAGCGCCTCTACCCCGGGTTGCCGGGCTTCAATCTGCTCGCGGCCGGCCTGGTGATGGGCGTGATGATCATCCCCTACGTCGCGTCCATTTCGGAGGACGCGATGCGCGCGGTGCCGATGAGCCTGCGCGAGGGCTCCTATGCCATGGGCGCCACGCGCATGCAGACCGCCCTGCGCGTGGTGTTCCCCGGGGCCTTCTCCGGGGTCGCCGCGGCCTACATCCTCGGCATCTCGCGCGCGGTCGGCGAGACCATGATCGTCGCGGTCGCCGCCGGCATGCAGCCGAACCTCACCTTCAATCCGCTCGAGCCCGCCGCCACCATCACCACCTACATCGTGCAGGTGGCGCTGGGCGACGTGCCCCACGGCTCGATCGCCTACCAGACCATCTTTGCCGCCGGCCTCACGTTGATGCTGCTGACGCTGGTATTCAACGTCGCCGGGCATGTCCTGCGAAAGCGCTTCCGTGAAACCTACTGAAATGCGCGCGTTGATCGCGAAGCACAAGCGTCGCGACGTGCTGTTCGCGCTCCTCGGCCTGCTCGCACTGATGATCGGCATCCTCACCTTCGCGGCACTGTTCGTCGACATGGCGCTCCGGGGGTTCGGGCGGCTCGACTTGGACTTCTTCACGTCCTTCCCGTCGCGGCACGCCGGCCAGGCCGGCATCCTCTCGGCCTGGGTCGGCTCGACGCTGGTGATGGCGGTGACGGCCGCGTTCGCCGTGCCGCTGGGCGTCGCCGCCGGCGTGTATCTCGAGGAATATGCGCGCAAGAACTGGGTCACCGACCTGATCGAGATCAACATCACCAACCTGGCCGGCGTGCCCTCCATCGTCTACGGGCTGCTCGCGCTCGGCCTGTTCGTCTACCAGTTCGGCCTCGGCCAGAGCATCCTGTCTGCCGGGCTCACGCTTGCGCTCCTGATCCTTCCGGTCGTGATCGTCGCGACGCGCGAGGCGATTCGCTCGATCCCGCAGATCATCCGCGAGGGTTCCTACGCGCTGGGCGCCACCCGGTGGCAGACCGTGCGCTATCACATCCTGCCCTACTCCTCGGCCGGAATCCTCACCGGCATCATCATCGGCATGGCGCGCGCCATCGGCGAGACCGCGCCGATCATCACCATCGGCGCGCTGACCTTCATCGCCTTCCTGCCGCCCGCGCCGCTGCAGGCGGAGCCGCCCTATCTGTCTTTCGAATGGCTGCTTTCGCCCTTCACGGTGATGCCGATCCAGATGTTCAACTGGACCTCGCGCCCGGAGGCCGCCTTCCAGGCCAACGCCGCGGCGGCGGGCTTCGTGCTGGTGGCCATGACCCTCGCCATGAATGCGCTCGCGATCTGGCTGCGCTACCGTTTGCGCCGTAATATCAAATGGTGAACGACCTCCCCGCCACGCAGCTCGCCGCCAAGGCCGAAGTCAGCGCGCTGTCCTTCTACTACGGCGATTTCCAGGCGTTGAAGCACATCAGCATGCCGGTGCACGAGCGCAAGGTCACCGCGCTCATCGGCCCCTCCGGCTGCGGCAAGTCCACGTTCCTGCGCTGCTTCAACCGCATGCACGACCTCTATCCGGGCAACCGCTACGACGGGCGCATCGTGCTGCAGCCCGACAACACGGACCTGCTCTCGCGCGACGTGGACCCGATCGAGGTGCGCATGCGCATCGGCATGGTGTTCCAGAAACCCAACCCGTTTCCCAAGTCGATCTTCGAGAACGTCGCCTACGGGTTGCGCGTGCGCGGCGAGGGCTCGCGCCGCGCGCTCGAGGAGAAGGTGGAGCAGGCGCTGGAGGACGCGGCGCTGCTCGATGAGGTCAAGGACCGCCTGCACCAGCCGGCCTACAACCTGTCGGGCGGCCAGCAACAGCGCCTGTGCATTGCGCGCGCACTCGCCACGGACCCGGAATTGCTGCTGTTCGATGAGCCGACCTCGGCGCTCGACCCGATTGCCACCGCCGCGATCGAGGAGCTGATCCACGACCTGAAGGAACGCGTCACGATCCTGATCGTGACGCACAACATGCAGCAGGCGGCGCGCGTGTCGGATTTCACCGCCTACATGTACCTGGGCGAGCTGATCGAGTTCGGCGTCACCGACGAGCTGTTCATCAAACCGCAGATGAAGCAGACCGAGGACTACATCACCGGGCGCTTCGGATGACCGACCACGCCTCCAAGCAGTACGACCTCGACCTCGGCTCGATCCGCGCGCGCGTGCTGCAGATGGGCGGCCTGGTCGAATCGCAGATCCGGCGCGCCATCGACGCCCTGGGCTCGGGCGACATCGCCCTCATCGACCAGGTCATCGCCGACGACCATCGCGTCAACGGCATGGAGGTCGCGCTCGACGGCGACTGCAGCCAGCTGATCGTCAAGCGCCAGCCGGCGGCCTCGGACCTGCGGATGATCTTCGCCATTGCCAAGACGGTGACCGACCTCGAGCGTATCGGCGACGAGGCGCAAAAGATGGCGCGCATGGCGAAGAGCATCCATCAGCGCGGCGCCGCGCAGGCGCCGCCCACTGTCGACGTGCGTCACGCCGCCGAACTCGCGATCTCGATGCTGCGCCGGGCGCTGGACGCGTTCGCGCGCCTGGACTGCGACAGCGCGGCACAGGTGATCCGCGACGACGCCGGCATCGACAGCGAGTTCCGCGCCATCCTGCGCCAGCTCATCACCTACATGATGGAAGATCCGCGCACCATCACCACCGCGCTGGAAATCGTATGGATCGCCAAGGCGATCGAGCGCATCGGCGACCATGCGAAGAACATGTGCGAGTACGTGATCTACATCGTCAAGGGCACCGACGTCAGGCATACGAGGCTCTAGTGGCCGCCAGGGTCCTCGTGGTGGAAGACGAACCGCAGATCCAGGAGCTGGTCGCGGTCAACCTGGAGCATGCCGGCTACCAGGTGGTGCGCGCTGCCAGCGCCGAGCAAGCCGACGCCGCCATCCGCGCGCAGCTGCCCGACGTCGTGGTGCTCGACTGGATGCTGCCGGGCGAGTCGGGCCTCGCGTTCGCGCGCCGGCTGCGCGCGTCCGAGCGCACGCGCGAGCTGCCGATCCTGATGCTCACCGCCCGCGCCATGGAACAAGACAAGCTCTCGGGCCTGGAGGCCGGCGCCGACGACTACCTCACCAAGCCGTTCTCCCCCCAGGGAGCTCGCGGCACGCATCAAGGCGGTTCTGCGCCGGCGCGCGCCGCAGTCCTCGGGCGACAGCGTCGAGGTCGACGGCCTGCGGCTCGACCCGGTCGCGCACCGCGTCACCGCGGGCGAGCGGATGCTCGAGCTCTCGCCGGCGGAGTTCCGGCTGCTGCATTTCCTCATGACGCACCCGGGCCGCGTCTACAGCCGCAGCCAGCTCCTCGACCAGGTCTGGGGCGACCATGTCGATATCGAGGAGCGCACGGTGGACGTGCACATCCGGCGCCTGCGCAAGGCGCTGGAGCCCTCGGCGCATGATCGGCTGATCGACACCGTGCGCGGCGCAGGCTACGCGCTGCGGGCCGCTTGAGGCGCGTCGCTCGCCACGCCGCGGCGGCGATCGCCGCGCTCGCCGGCATCGCCGGCGCGCTGTCCGGAGCCGCTTGGGGCTGGGGGGTATTGGCCGCCGGTCTGGGTGCGTTGCTCCTGCATCACCTGCTGCACCTGTCGCGCCTTGCCCGCTGGCTCGAAGCGCCGGCGGCAGGCAAGGTGCCCGAAGGCACGGGAAGTTGGAGCGAAGTGCTCACTGCACTGCACCGGTACGAGCGCGCCGCCTCGGCGCGCGAGGCGGCGCTCGCCGATGCGCTGGTGCGATTTCGCCGCGCCGCCCAGGCACTGCCCGACGGCGTGGTGATCCTCGATGCCGAAAACCGGATTGAGTGGTGCAACACCACCGCCGAAATGCATCTGCAGCTCGATGGGCGTGCCGACCACGGCCAGCCGCTCGCCAACCTGGTGCGCGAGCCGCGCTTCGTGGCGTACCTGGCCGCAGGCGAGGACGCGCCGCCGGTGCGCATCGAGCGCAGCGCGGGGCGTGCACTGATACTGCAGTTGATTCCCTATGGCCGGCAGCAAAAGCTGCTGCTGTCGCGCGACACGACGCAGGCCGAGCGCGTTGAGACCATGCGGCGCGATTTCGTCGCCAACGTTTCGCACGAGTTGCGTACCCCGTTGACCGTGCTGCTTGGCTTCCTCGAGACCGTGCGCGAGCTCGACCTCGACGCGCAGCGCCGGCGCGACTATCTCGACATGATGCGCGAGCAGTCCTCGCGCATGCAGCGCATCATCGACGACCTGCTGACGCTGTCGGTACTCGAGTCCGCGCCGCCTCCGGCGGCCGAGCGCGTGCCCGTGCGGCCGCTACTCGAGCGCCTGCTGGCCGACGCCCGGGCGCTCTCGGGCGAGCGACACGAGGTTTCGCTGGATGGCAGCTCGACCCTCGACCTCGCGGGTTCGGAGCACGAACTCCTGGGCGCCTTCGGCAACCTGGTCAGCAACGCGATCCGCTATACACCGCCAGGCGGCAAGGTGCAGCTCCTCTGGCGCGAATCCGCAGCGGGCGCCAGCTTCGCGGTCCAGGACAGCGGTGCGGGCATCGCGGCGGAGCACATTCCGCGCCTCACGGAACGCTTTTACCGCATTGATCGGAGCCGCTCGCGCGATACCGGCGGCACGGGATTGGGCCTCGCCATCGTCAAGCACACGCTGGCGCGCCACCAGGGAACACTCGAGATCGACAGCCGCCCCGGCGCAGGCAGCCGCTGCACGGCCCGCTTTCCCGCCCAGCGCACGCTGCCGGCCGGGCCTGGCCTTGACGCTACGCCGCCTGCAGCTTCGCCACCGCCACCGCCAGCCACTTCACGCCCTGGCGGCCGAAGTTGACCTGCACGCGCGCGTCCATGCCCTGGCCTTCGGCATCCACGATCACTCCGGCGCCGAACTTGGCGTGGCTCACGTTCTGGCCGATGCGATAGGCGCCCGGCGCGCCGCCGGTTCCCGCCGGCGCGCCGCCAAAGCGCAGATCGCGTTTCGGCGCGCGCGTGAAACTGCCGGCGGTGAAATTGGACACCGGCTTGCGCTTCTCGGCGAAGCGCGGCGTCAGCCACTTCAACAGTCCCTGCGGAAGCTCGTCCAGGAAGCGCGAGGGCAGGTTGTAGCGCGTCTGGCCGTGCAGCATGCGCGTCTGCGCGAACGACAGGTACAGGCGCTGGCGCGCCCGCGTGAGGGCGACATACATCAGGCGGCGCTCCTCCTCCGGCCCGTCCCGGTCCAGCAGGCTCTGCTCGTGCGGGAATAGTCCTTCTTCCAGGCCGCTCACGAACACCGCGTCGAATTCCAGCCCCTTGGCAGAGTGCATGGTCATCAGCTGCAGCGCATCCTGGCCTTCGCCCGCCTGGTGCTCGCCCGCCTCCAGCGCGGCATGGGTCAGGAAAGCGGTGAGCGGATCCATGTCTTCGCCTGCCTCGGCATCGCGCTCCTCGCTGTCGAACGCTGCCGCGGCATTCACCAGCTCGTTCAGATTCTCGATGCGATCGGCGCCTTCGCGCTCCGACTTGTAATGCGTCAGCAGGCCGCTCCTCGCCACCACCAGCTCGACCTGCTCGGCGAGCGTCAGGCCCGCACACTCCTCGCGCAGGGCTTCGATCAGCGCCACGAAGGGCGCAGCCTTGCCCGGCGCGGCCAGTGCGGTTTCGTAGAGATTGCGGCCGCCGGCCTTGGCCGCGTCTTGCAGCGTCTCCACGCTGCGCGCACCGATGCCGCGCGCGGGGAAATTTACCACCCGCAGAAAGGCATTGTCGTCCGCCGGCGAAGCCATCAGCCGCAGATAGGCGAGCGCGTGCTTCACTTCGGCGCGCTCGAAGAAGCGCAGCCCCCCGTAGACGCGGTAGGGCAGGGTGGCGGAGAACAGGGAGTGTTCCAGCACGCGCGACTGCGCGTTCGAGCGGTACAGCACCGCGATCTGATCCAGGCGCGTGCCCTCGCGCTTGAGCGCCCGAATCTCCTCCACCATCCAGCGCGCCTCGTCGGCGTCCGACTGTGCCTCGAACACGCGCAGCGGCTCGCCGGCGCCGCTTGCGGTCCACAGATTCTTGCCCAGGCGCTTCGCGTTGTGCGCGATGAGCGCGTTCGCGGCGTCGAGGATGTTGCCCTGCGAGCGGTAGTTCTGCTCCAGCCGGATTACCTTCGCGATCTTGTAGTCGCGCTCGAAGTCGGCCATGTTGCCGACGTTGGCGCCGCGAAAAGCGTAGATCGACTGGTCGTCGTCGCCCACCGCGAACAGGCTCGCGCCGGGCCCGGCCAGCAGCTTCAGCCAGCGGTACTGCAGCCTGTTGGTGTCCTGGAACTCATCCACCAGGACGTGGCGGAAGCGCGCGCGGTAGTGCTCGCGCAGCGGCTCGTTTCTCGACAGCAGCTCGTAGCTGCGCAGCAGGAGCTCGGCGAAGTCCACCACGCCCTCGCGCTGGCACTGCTCGTCGTAGGCGACGTACAGCTCGGTGAAGCGCCGCTGCACGTCATCGGCCGGCGTCACGTCGCGCGCGCGCTGGCCCTCCTCCTTGCGGCCCATGATGAAGTACTGCAGGTCGCGCGGCGGGAAGCGGTCCTCGTCGGCGTTCATCGAGCGCAGCAGCCGCTTTACTGCCGCGAGCTGGTCCTGCGAGTCGAGGATCTGGAAGCTGCGCGGCAGCCCGGCCTCCTGGTGGTGCGCGCGCAGCATGCGGTTGCACAGGCCGTGAAAGGTGCCGATCCACATGCCGCGCGAATTCACCGCCAGCATCGCGGTGAGGCGCGTGAGCATCTCGCGCGCCGCCTTGTTGGTGAACGTCACCGCCAGCACGCCGGCGGGCGAGAGGCTGCCCTCCTTGAGCAGCCAGGCGATGCGCGTGGTGAGCACGCGCGTCTTGCCGCTGCCCGCGCCGGCGAGGATCAGCGCGTGACCTTCGGGCAGCGTGACTGCGGCGAGCTGTTCGGGGTTGAGGTGTTCGAGGTGCAGCGACAAGGCGCTGCGATTATAGCCGCCTAGCTGGAGACCTTCGGGTCTTCTACGCCCGCCGTACCGCGCAGCTGCTCGGCGAGCGCCTCGGCATCGGCCTTCGAGGGCAGGCGCGAGATGCGCACCAGGTACACGCGCTGCGCGCCGGATTTCGTCGGGTAGATCTCCGCCGCGTAGCCCGCGCTGCGCAGGCGGTCGTACACCTCGAGCGCCGCTCCTTGCGTATCGGCGCTCGCCAGCGTCACTTTCCACTTGCCGCCGACTTCGATCTTGCCGTCGATCAGGCATACCACCTGGCGCTCGGGGCTCGACTTGCCCCACAAGTCGGTGCCGCGGATGCCGGCGGTAACGGTGGCGATGCGGATGCTGACATCACGGCGCCGCTCCCTGGCAAGCAGATCGGTAGTGAAGCGAAATGCGCCTTCCAGCACGTTCAAGGCCGCCATGAAGAAGCCGCCGCGATCCGGCGCGATGTCGATAATGCGCAGCGAAGCGTTCTCGCCCAGCTTTACCAGGCTGCCCTCGGCGAGCCTGATGTAGACACGCGAGCCCGCGCCAGTGCGCACTTCATCGCCGCCGCGCAGCTCCATGCCGGGCGCGATCGGCAGGCGGCGCGCCGCGCCGACGCCCGCGCGCTCCACCCAGGCGGGCATCTGCACGCCGTCCACCACCGCCGCCGGCGCGGCCTGCGCTTGTCCGGCCGCGGCCGAAAGCAGCACGGCGCCGAGAATTGCCAGAACACGTTTCATCGAGTCCTCCGATTGCGCGAATGCAAGCTTATACGGGACTTGGCGCGGGGTGGATGCGCTAGAATCCGCGCCTGCCGCGCACTACGTCACAGATGCTGCCTCAATACCATCCCCGGAGCGTCGAGCAGGAGGCGCAGGCCTTCTGGGAGGCCCGGAAATCCTTCCGCGCGCTCGAGGATCCGGCCAAGCCCAAGTTCTACTGCCTGTCCATGTTTCCCTACCCGTCGGGGAAGCTGCACATGGGGCACGTACGCAATTACACCATCGGCGACGTGCTCACCCGGCACCACCGCATGCGCGGCTGCAATGTCCTGCAGCCGATGGGCTGGGACGCGTTCGGCCTGCCAGCGGAGAACGCGGCGATGGCGAACAAGGTGCCGCCGGCGAAATGGACCCGCGACAACATCGCCACCATGAAGCACCAGCTGCAGGGGCTGGGCTTCGCGCTCGACTGGGAGCGCGAGCTCGCGACCTGCAGCCCCGAGTACTACCGGTGGAATCAGTGGCTGTTCACGCGCCTGTTCCGCAAGGGCCTCGCCTACAAGAAGACCGGCGTGGTGAACTGGGATCCAGTGGACCAGACGGTGCTCGCCAACGAGCAGGTGATCGACGGGCGCGGCTGGCGCACCGGTGCGCCGGTGGAGAAGCGCGAGATCCCGATGTACTTCTTCCGCATCACCGCCTATGCCGAGGAGCTACTGGGCGCGCTGGACGCGATGCCGGGCTGGCCCGAGCAGGTCAAGCTGATGCAGAAGAACTGGATCGGCCGCTCCGAGGGCGTGCGCCTCGCCTTTCCGTACGAGCTCGGCGGCGAGAAAAAATTGCTGTGGGTGTTCACCACGCGCGCCGACACGTTGATGGGCACGACTTTCTGCGCGGTGGCCGCCGAGCACCCGATCGCCACATTCGCGGCGCGCAAGGACGCAAAGCTCGCCCAGTTTGTTGAGGCGTGCAAGCGCGGTGCGGTGATGGAGGCCGACCTCGCGCAGCTGGAGAAGAAGGGCATGCCCACCGGGATCTTCTGCACCCACCCGATTTCCGGGGAACGGCTGCCGGTGTGGGTCGGCAACTACGTGCTGATGGGCTACGGCGAGGGCGCGGTGATGGGCGTGCCGGCGCACGATGAGCGCGATTACGCCTTCGCGCTGAACTACGGCCTGCCGATCAAGTGCGTGATCCGCCATCCTGCGGGCGACGCGGTGCCCGAACCATGGAATCCGCACTACGCCGACTACGGCAACTGCATCAACTCAGGCAAGTACGACGGCCTCGATTACCAGGGCGCGGTCGACGCGATCGCCACCGACCTGAAGGCGAAGGGCCTGGGGGAAAAACAACTGCAGTGGCGCCTGCGCGACTGGGGCGTCTCGCGCCAGCGCTATTGGGGCTGCCCGATTCCCATCGTGCATTGCGCCGCCTGCGGCGACGTGCCGGTGCCCGACGAGCAGCTCCCGGTGAAGCTCCCTGAGCACCTGGTCCCCGACGGCACCGGCAATCCGCTGGCGAAGCTGCCGGCGTTCTACGAGACCACCTGCCCGTCCTGCGGCAAGCCGGCGAAGCGCGAAACCGACACCATGGACACGTTCGTCGATTCGTCCTGGTATTTCGCGCGCTTTGCCTGCCCGGACAACGCAAGCGCGATGCTCGATGCGCGCGCCGGCCACTGGATGCCGGTCGACCAGTACATCGGCGGCATCGAGCACGCCATCCTGCACCTGCTGTACTCGCGCTTCTTCACGCGCGCGCTGAAAGGCGAAGGGCTGCTCGCCGTCGACGAGCCGTTCACCAACCTGCTCACCCAGGGCATGGTGCTCGCCGACTCCTACTACCGCGAAACGCAGGGGCGGCGCGAATGGATCAACCCGGCCGACGTGGACGCGACGCGCGACGCGAAGGGCAAGATCGTTGGCGGCCGGATGCGCGACGGCAGGGAGGTGGCGTACGGTGGCCTCGGCACCATGTCCAAGTCCAAGAACAACGGCGTCGACCCGCAGGCGCTGATCGACAAGTACGGCGCGGACACCGCGCGCTTCTACATCATCTTCGCCTCGCCGCCGACCAATACGCTGGAGTGGAGCGACGAAAGCGTCGAGGGGTCGTTTCGCTTCCTCAAGCGGCTGTGGGCCTACGCGGCAAAGTTCGAGGGCGGCGCCGCGGCGCCCGCCGACGCGAAAGCGCTGCGCCACGAAATTCACTCGGTGCTCAAGCAGGCGAACTACGATCTCGGCAAGCACCAGTTCAACACCGTCGCCTCGGCGGCGATGAAGATCCTCAACGCCCTGGAGAAGGTGCCGGGCCGCTGCCGCGAGACCGAGGAAGGCCTGTCGATCCTGCTGCGGCTGCTCGCGCCGATCACGCCGCACATCTGCCACCAGTTGTGGCGCAGCCTGGGCTTCGGCGAAGATGTGATGGTGGCGCCCTGGCCGGAGCCCGACGCTGCCGCCCTGCAGCAGGACGAGGTCGAGTACGTGGTGCAGGTGAACGGCAAGACCCGTGGCACGGTGATGGTGCCGAGATCGGCCGACAAAAAAGCCATTGAAGGCAGCGCCACCGTGCAGATGCAAAAGTACATTGCCGATCAAGCGGTGAAGAAGATCATCATCGTGCCCGGACGCCTGGTCAATATCGTGGTGTGATGCGCGCAACCATTGCGCTGCTCGCCCTCTCGCTCGCCGCCTGCGGCTTCCAGCTGCGCGGCACCGCCAGCCTGCCGTTCGAATCCCTCTACCTGCCGAACGCCACCGGCGGCATGGCGCTCGAGTTGAAACGCAACATTCAGTCCGGCACCGCCACGCGCGTGGTGGACGACGCCAAGAGCGCGCAGGCGCTGCTGCAGTTCACCGAGGAAGCGCGCTTCAAGGAGATCCTGTCGCTCACCGCCGGCGGGCGGGTGCGCGAATTCCGCCTCGTGTACCGCGTGCGCTTTCTGGTCAGCGACGGCAAGGGTGGCGTATTCCTGCCGCTCAGCACCGTGGCGCTCAGTCGCGAGGTCACCTACGACGACGCCGACGTTCTGGCCAAGGAATCCGAGGAGCAGCTCCTGTTTCGCGAAATGCAGATCGACATGGTGCAGCAGATCATGCGGCGCATCGCCGCCGCGCGCTCGCCCGACGCCGATGCAGCTGCGCGCTGAGCAACTGGAAGCGCATCTCGCGCGTTCCTTCGCGCCGCTGTACGTGATCCACGGCGACGAGCCACTGCTCGCGCTGGAGGCGGCGGACGCGGTACGCACCGCGGCGCGCAAGCGCGGCTACGACGAGCGCGAGGTGTACACGGCCGAGCGCGGCTTCGACTGGAGCGAGTTTGCGCACGCCGGCGCCAGTCGCTCCCTGTTCGGCGGGCGCAAGATCGTCGAACTGCGCGCGCCGACCGGCAAGCCGGGCACCGAGGGGGCCGCGACCATCGCCGCGTACTGCGAGCGCCTCGACCCGGAAATGCTGACGCTGGTCAGCCTGCCGCGCCTGGACCGCACGGGACAGTCCTCGGCCTGGTTCGGCGCGCTCGCCGCCGCGGGCGTGGTGGTGGAGGTGTGGCCGGTGGAGCGCGCGCGCCTGCCCGAATGGATCGGCGCGCGCCTCGCGCGCCAGGCTCAGAAGGCGCCGCGCGACGTGCTCGAGTTCCTCGCCGACCGCGTGGAGGGCAATCTGCTCGCCGCGCACCAGGAAGTGCAGAAGCTCGCGCTGCTCGCGCCGCCCGGCGAGCTCGGGCTGGACACCGTGGAGGACGCCGTCGCCGCGGTGGCGCGCTACGACCCCTACGCCGCCGCCGAAGCGCTGGTGGCGGGCGACCTGGCACGCTACACGCGCGTGCTGCAGGGCCTGCGCGGCGAGGGGGAAGCGCCGACCTTCGTGCTGTTCGCCATTTCGAGCGCGCTGTTCGTGCTGCGCGGCGCCGCCGAAGGCAAACCCGTCGAGCGGTTGTTCCGCGAGCATCGCCTGTTCAACAAGCCGCTGCAGCGTGCCGTGCAGGCCGCGGCGCGGCGCCACGCGCGCGCCACGCTCGAGGCCGCGCTCGCGCAGGCGGCGCTGATCGACCGCGTGATCAAGGGCGTGGCGCGCGGCGACGCCTGGGATCAATTCACTGCCCTCGGGTTAAGATTGGCAGGTGGATCAAAAGCTTGACGTGAAGGCCTATGTGCGGGGCCTTGGGCAGGGCGCGCGCGCGGCGGCGCGCGACATGG
>JAQBXT010000052.1 GCA_027624175.1 Pseudomonadota bacterium
CTGGATCAAGGAAGCGGGCCTGGGCAGCTGGGGCTTCGTGTTCCTGGTGATGGCGATCGTGTTCCTGCTTGGCTTCTTCCTCGACTGGATCGAGATCACCCTCATCGTGCTGCCGGTGTTCGCGCCGCTCATCGCGACGCTCGACTTTGGCGACCACGTGCCGAAGGCCGACATCACCTACTGGTTCCTGATTTGCCTGGCGATCAACCTGCAGACCTCGTTCCTCACGCCGCCGTTCGGCTTTGCGCTGTTTTATCTCAAGGGCATCGCGCCGAAGGAAGTGAAAATCCAGAGCATCTACCTCGGCATCATTCCCTTCGTCATCATCCAGGTGATCGGCCTGATCCTCGTCCTGGCGTATCCGCAGCTCGCGCTGTGGCTGATGCACGCGAGCTACGATTGAAGGCAGACGATGAAACCTGAGGACGTCGGGGTGCAAAGTGGCGGGCAGCCGGTGACGGTCCGCGTGGCCGCCCGGTTGCGGCGGTTCGTGGACCTCGTCGGGGCATGGGGCTGCTGGCTGATCGTGCCGGTGGTCGTCTTCACCTGCATCGACGTCATCGGCCGCAAGATCGGCTACGAGGACGAGGAAACCGGCAGGATCTACCGCCTGCAGGGCTGGCTGGCGGACAACCTGGGCCCGATCTTCCAGTCCACCATCCTGCAGGAGCTGGAATGGCACTTCCACGCCGCCCTGTTTGCGCTGGTGCTGGGCTACGGCGTGGTCTACAACACCCATGTGCGCATCGATCTCATCCGCGACAGCCTGGATTTCCGCAAGAAGGCCTGGCTGGAATTCGCCGGCCTGACCTTCTTCATGATTCCGTATTGCGCGATCGTGATTTATTTCGCCTTCGATTACACCTATGCGTCGTACATGATCAACGAAGCCTCGAACTCGACCGTCGGCCTGAGCCATCGCTGGATCATCAAGAGCGTCTTCATTTTCGGCCTGCTGGTGGCGGTGACCTCCGGGATCGCCGCCTGGCTGCAGGTGGCGACCATCCTGTGGGGGCCGAAGGACCTGCGCTTTCCGCTCATGACGCTGGACTGGCCGGAGACCGACGCCAAGATCGAGGGCAAGGAGCGCGTGCGGCTCGAGGACGATTACGGCCTGCAGCTGTCGGATCCGGCCGCACCCACCGACCCGGCACTCGCCGGAGCGCGAGGCGCGGACGGGGCAGGGGCGAAGGCGGCGGCGCGGCCGACCTGACCCGCAGCGGTGGATTCCGAGTGGGAAAAGCTGGTCAAGCGCTATGTGTGGAACGACGAGCGCATGCCGTATTTCACGCGCGTGGCGAACCTCAGCCGCCGGCAGGCGCACTATGAGTTGTTCGGCTACGCCCTGCTCGTGGGCGTGGTCGGCGCCGTACTTTCGATTGCCTCGCTCTCGCCGGAGCTGCCCCACGCAGGGGCCGAGGGCGTGTCGTTGTATGCCTTCAGCGTGTGCTGCGCGGCGGTCCTGCTGGGCGCGACGCGGCATCCCTGGGCGGCGCTGTGGTGCGCGGGCGCTCCGCTTGCCGTGCTTGCGTACTTCGGCACCTGGGGTTTCCATCCCAACCTCGAGTTCGGCGACAAGGCGCTGCTGGTCGCGGGCGCGATCGCCTGGCTGCTGTACTCGCGCCGGGTGATCGCGGTGGCGCAAGCCTGGCAGAGGCTCGCAGGGCCGGGCTGAGCGCGCGGAGCATTGCGATGAACGCAGCGCGCGCATTTCGCTGCCATGCCTGGGCCTACTGTGCGGGCGTCGGTGCGCTGATCGCAGCCAACTGGTTCACTGGCGGCCTCTGGTGGTCCTTCTGGCCGCTCGCCGCCTGGAGCGTCGCGTTCGCGGTTCACTACCTGATCCACAAAGCCGGAACGG
Source organism: Pseudomonadota bacterium (assembly GCA_027624175.1). Lineage (GTDB taxonomy): Bacteria > Pseudomonadota > Gammaproteobacteria > Burkholderiales > SG8-39 > JAABQT01. Next base: position 1,862 of record JAQBXT010000052.1, read on the forward strand.
TGGACGAGTCCTGGGCCGAAGAGCGCGCGGCCGACCTGCATTCCAAGAGCTATGACGCGAGCCACATCGACCGCATCGCCGGAGACCACGGCGGGAAGACCGCGGATCGCGAAAAGAAGTAGCCGGGGAACATGAACATCGTTCGCGTCGAAGCGGTGCCGCTTTCCATTCCCTGCCTGGTGCGCGTGGACACCGACGCCGGCATCAGCGGCCGGGGCGAGGCCTGCGGCATACCCATCGCGGCGGGCGAGATCTGCTGCTTCGCGGTTCGGTTTGCGGCACTGTTCGATGCCGGCGCGGTGCAGTACGCGCAACCTTCGGTCACCAAGGTGGGCGGTATCACCGAGTTCCTCAAGGTGGCGGCGCTCGCCGCAGACCGTGGCGTGAAGCTCGCGCCGCACTCGCCGTACTTCGGCCCGGGCGCCATGGCGACCCTGCACCTGCTCGCGGCGCAAGCGGAAGAGGCGCGCTCCTTGATAGAATCCGGAACCGTGTCGCCGGCACCGACCATCGCATACGCGCCAATGGTGAGAAATCCCATCCCGGTGCGCGTTCCCAGGATGCGCACGCCCGAACGATACCTCATCGCGCTCAGCGCTCCAGCCTGATTTAGGGAGGACAATCCAGCATGCGCGGCGCAGTGTTCCTGGGTAACCGGAAGATCGAGATCCGCAATTTCCCCGACCCCGCGCCCGGGCCGGGCGAGGTAGTTGTGCGCATGCGTGCCTCGGGCATGTGCGGCAGCGACCTCAAGTTCTACCGCCCGCCGCCCGGGGAGGCGCAGAAGGCGCTGGGGCTCGGCGGCAATGCCGAGCCGTTCATCGCGGGCCACGAACCCTGCGGCGAGGTGGTGGCGCGCGGCGCGGGCGTCTCGGCGCGCGAGGCGCCGGTCGGCCAGCGCGTGATGGACCACCATTACGCGGGCTGCGGCGTGTGCCGGCATTGCCGCGTCGGCTGGTCGCAGCTTTGCCGCGAAGGGATCGTGGTCTACGGCGTGACCGCGAACGGCGGGCACGCGGAGTACCTCAAGGTGCCGGCGCGCACGCTGGTGCCGCTGCCGGAGGAGCTCTCGTTTGCGGAGGGCGCCGCCGTGGCCTGCGGCACCGGAACGGCCTATGGCGCCCTGCGCAGGATGAATCTCGCGGGAGGTTCGACGCTCGCGGTGTTCGGCCAGGGGCCGGTCGGCATCAGCGCGACGCTCCTCGGCGCGAAGATGGGCGCGCGCGTCATCGCCGTGGAGACCAACGCAGAGCGGCTCGCCCTGGCGAAGCAGTTCGGCGCTGATGCAGTCGTGGATTCCTCGAAGCAGGATGCCGAGAAGGTACTGAAGGAACTCACGCGCGGCGAAGGCGTGGACCTGGCGCTCGACTGCACCGGCGTGGCGGCGGCGCGGCTCGCCGCGGTGCGCTCGGCGAAGACCTGGGGCACGGTGTGCTTCGTAGGGGAGGGCGGCGAGGTGACGCTGGACGTGTCGCGCGACCTGCTGCGCAAGCAGCTGACTCTCATCGGCTCATGGACTTTCAGCGCCATGGGCCAGGCCGAGTGCGCGCGTTACGTCGCGGACAACAAGATCCCGCTCGAGCGCATCTTCACCCACCGCTGGAAGCTCGACCAGGCCGACGAGGCCTACCGGCTGTTCGACCAGCAGTCCTCAGGCAAAGGCGTAATTGAGTTTTAAATGGGGACAGACCTCATTTTTCTCATTTGCACATGATTCGCAAATGAGAAAAATGAGGTCTGTCCCCTTTTAGCAGTACGCCACGCCTTGCGTGTTCACATATAGCGCGTAGAGCGAGGTGCTCGCCGCCATGAACAGGCGATTGCGGTGCACGCCGCCGAAGCAGACGTTGGCGCAGCGCTCAGGCAGGTCGATGCGGCCGATGAGCTTGCCGGCCGGATTGAACACGTGCACGCCGTCGAGTCCCGCCTCGCCCATGCCCCATCCGCACCACAGATTGCCGTCCACGTCGACGCGGAAGCCATCCGGCGTTCCCTTCGGTCCGGCGTCGATCAGCACGCGGCGGTTAGCGAGAGTCTTCCCGCCCACGACGTCGCAGGCGAGGATCTTCCTCGGCACCGAGCGCGACTCGACGATGTACAGCAGCCTCTCGTCCGGCGAAAACGCGAGGCCGTTGGGCTGGTTGATGCCTTCGGCAACGACGCTCAGCGCGCCCGACGGGTCGATACGGTAGACATTCGTCGGCAGCTCGGGCTCGGCCTTGGCGCCTTCGTACCAGCCCAGGATGCCGAAGCTGGGATCGGTGAACCAGATCGAGCCGTCGGATTTGCACACCACGTCATTCGGCGAGTTGAGCCGCTTGCCTTCGAATCGCTCGGCCAGCGTCACGATCCTTCCGTCGAATTCAGTGCGGGAGACTCGCCTTCCCCCATGCTCGCAGGTGATCAGCCGCCCCTGCCGGTCGCGCGTGTTGCCGTTGGCGTAGCCGGACGGCCTGCGCCAGGCGCTCACCGCGCCGCTCGCTTCGTCCCAGCGCCACATGCAGTCGCCGGGGACGTCGCTCCACAAGAGGCACCTCGCGTCGCCGAACCACACCGGCCCCTCGGCCCAGCGCGTTCCTCCGGTGACGAGGCGCTCGACATTGGCGAGCGGCAGCCGGTAGCGGTGGAAGGACTCGTCCACGGCCACCACGGCAGGGTCGGGATAGCGCGGGCTGGGCTGCCATTCGTTCGTCATGATCAGGCTACTATACCGCTCGTCCGTGCCCCGCATCCTGCCGTCCTGTAGGCGCAAGGAGCCGCCGACAACATGAAGACCATTCTGATCACCGGCGCCGCCGGCGACGTCGGCACCCACCTGCGGCGCGAACTGGCGGGGAAGTACCACATCCGCGCTTCCGACCTGCGCGACTTGAAGGAGAAATTCAAGGGCCAGAAGTTCATGCGGGCGGACATCTCGAAATTCGCCGACGCGCTGCGCATCACCAAGGGGGTGAATGCGGTGGTGCACCTCGGCGGCTATTCGGTGGAGGGGCCATGGAGGGCGATCTTCAGCGCCAACATCATCGGCTGCTACCACGTGTTCGAGGCGGCGCGCCGGAACGGCGTCAAGCGCATCCTGTTCCCGACATCGAATCACGCCACGGGCTTCTACCGGCGCGACCAGACCATCGACCACCGCGTCTATCCCAAACCCGACAGCCGCTACGGCGTGTCCAAAGTCTTTGGCGAAGCGCTGGGCAGCCTGTACGCCGACAAATACGGCATGGAAGTCTTCTGCATGCGCATCGGCAACGTCAACCCGGTGCCGATCGACAAACGGCGGCTCGCCATCTGGTTTTCGCCGAGGGATCTGGCGCAGCTCGTCACCATCGGCATCGAGCACCCGGAGATCCGCTTCGAGATCGTCTACGGGGTCTCGGGCAATACGCGCAGCTGGTACGACAACTCCAATGCGATCCGCCTCGGCTACAAGCCCAGGGACAACTCTGAGGCCCATGCGCCGGAGGTGTTGGCGCGCGAAAAGCCGGGCGGTGACGCGAACGCCGAGAGGTACCAAGGCGGGGCCTTCGTCGTGGCGGAAACGATCCCGAACCCGGCGCCACTGCCGAAGAAAAAGAGAAAATAGGTCTGACCCTATTTTCAGTCGTCGGCGTGCGCCGCGGGCCGGTGCGCCGACACCAGCCGCAGTTGCAGCTGCGGCGGCGCCGGCTCGTAGTGGCTGAACTCCAGCGTGTAGGAACCGTGCCCGGCGGTGAGCGATTTGAGCCGCGCCGGGAACTGCTCCAGCTCGGCAAGCGGCGCCTGCGCCGAGATCTTCACGGTGCCCGGGCGCGGCGCATCCGAGCCCTTGATGTGCCCGCGGTGGCCGGAGAGCTCGCCGGTGATGTCGCCCATCTTCTGCTCGGGCGCCAGGATATCCACGTTGACGATCGGCTCGAGCACGATGGCGCGCGCCTTGGCGAGCGCGTCGAGGAACGCCTTGCGCCCGGCGGAGATGAACGCCACTTCTTTCGAGTCCACCGGGTGGCTCTTGCCGTCGTAGACGATGACGCGCAGGTCCTGGATCGGGTAGCCGGCGAGGAACCCCGTGGCGAGCACGCCGCGCACGCCTTTTTCCACCGCCGGGATGAACTGGTTGGGGATCGCGCCGCCCCTTACCTGGTCGACGAACTCGAAACCCTGGCCGCGCGCCAGCGGCTCGATCTTGAGAAACACCTCGCCGAACTGGCCGGCGCCGCCGGTCTGCTTCTTGTGCCGGCTGTGCCCTTCCGCGCGCGCGGCGATGGTCTCGCGGTAGGCAATGGAAGGCGGGCGCGTGTCCAGCTCGAGCTTGTACTGCGTGGAAATGCGCTCGAGCGTGACCTTGAGGTGCATCTCGCCCAGTCCGCGAATCACGGTTTCATTCGCCTGCGCGTTGTGCTCGATGCGAAAGCACGGGTCCTCCGCGACCAGCTTGTGCAGCACGTCGGACACCTTCTGCTCGTCGCCGCGCTTTTTCGGCTGCACCGCCAGGCCGAACACCGAGGTCGGCAGCTCCAGCGGCCTGGCGTGGATGTGCGCGTCCTCCGGCGCATCGTGCAGGATATGATCGAACTGGATCTCGTCCACCTTGGCGATGGCGCAGATGTCGCCGGGCACCGCCTCAGGCACCTCGGTCTGCGTCTTGCCGCGCAGCATGTACAGGTGCCCCGGCTTGATCGGCTTGCGCCCTTCGCCGACGTAGAGCTGCATGCCGGGCGTGAGGCGCCCCTGGTGCACGCGGAACACCGCGAGCCGCCCGACGTACGGGTCGATCTCGATCTTGAACACGTGCGCAAGCGCGTGCTGGGACGGGTCGGGGACGGTCAAGAACTCGCCCGGCGCGCCGCCATCGACCGGGTCCTTGAGATAGGCGGGCGGGTTGCCCTCCGAGGGGTTCGGCAGCAGTTGCACGATCACGTCGAGCAGCTCCTGCACGCCGGCGCCGGTTTTCGCCGAGCAGAACACCACCGGGATCAGGTGCCCCTCGCGCATCGCGCGCTCGAGCGGCTCGTGCAGTTCCTCCGGCGACACTTCGCCCTTTTCCAGGTAGGACGCCATCAGCTTCTCGTCCACCTCGACCACCTGGTCGACGAGCTGCCGGTGCGCTTGCTCCACCGAGGAGAAATCCGATTCGCCCGCGGGCGCGAAGAAGCAATCCGACACCGTCGTGGCCTTCGCCGCCGGCAGGTTGAGCGGCAGGCATTCCTTGCCGTAGGCCTGCTGGATGCGCCCGAGCAGGCCCTCCAGATCCACGTTGTCGGCGTCGATCTTGTTGACGATCACCAGGCGGTCCAGGCCGCGCCTTGCCGCCCATTGCATGAAGCGGCCGGTCATCATCTCGATGCCGTTCTGCGCGTTGATCACGATCGCGGCGGTTTCCACCGCGGCGAGCGCGGGCAGCGCGTGGCCAAGGAAGTCCGGGGTGCCGGGCGTGTCGAGAAGGTGGATGCACGTCGGGTGGTCACCCCCGTTCACCTCGAAGCTCGCGATCGCGAGCTTGAGCGAATGCTGCAGCTGCTTTTCCAGCGGCGTGTAATCGCACACTGTGGTGCCGCGCTCGATGCTGCCGCCCGCGGGTACGGCGCCCGCCCGTGCCAGCAACGCCTCGGCCAGGCTGGTCTTGCCGCTGCCTGCCTGGCCGACGAGCGCGATGGTCCTTAGATGCTTGATGAGGTGCTTGCCCACGGCCCTCTCCCCAGAGCCTATGCTACTTCGAGAGGCGCCCGGCGCGCTGTTTTTTGCCGGTTTCCTTGCCTTCCAGCAGTTCGGCGCGTTTCTTGAGAATGTCCTCGAACTTGGAGGCGGCGATCAGCAGGGTATGCGCCGCCAGCGCCTTCTCCCCGGGCAGCCGCGCGGCGATTTTCCTGGCGCGCTCCGCGGCGTCGGGGCCACCCGGATTCGCATCGCCCGCGATCGCCACTGAGGCATGCACGTTGTCGCCGGCACGCTTGCCGAGCCGCACGGTGTAGGTCAGGCCATCGAAGGTCGAGGCCACGATGGTGGCGGCCGGCCGGTCCAGGCCGGAGTCGGCCGGCTGCAACCCCGGCGCCGCGACGTCGGCGAGCTCCACGCTGTTGAGCGAGTAGGAGGCGGAGTTGGCACGGATCACGTCGAGTTTCTCGCCCGCGCGCAGCGGGGAGAGTTTCCAGTCGGCGTTGTCGTCCGGGCGCTGGATGTTCCAGCGCTCGCCGCCGGCCAGGCTCACTTCCATCGTTTTCACTTTCTCGGCGGCGAAGCCGGCACGGCTGATCCAGTTGGCGCTCTTCGCGCTCGCCGCGGCAAGCGGATCGGCGACGACGTGGACGGTTTTCGGGTCCCCGGGCAGCATGACGAAGCGGCCGTCGCCCGGCGCGCGGTCCGCATTCTCCGGCTCGCGCCTGAAGAACTTGCGGCCGATGACGAGCTGCGCCAACGGCTTGCCGTCCGCGCCGCGGAATTCAAGCTGCGTGCCTTTGTCATCCAGGTTCAGCCGCGCGCGGTCTGCATCGGCGATCGGCTCGCTCTGGCCCACTTTGAGTTCGAGCGCCTTGAGCACCAACTCCCGCACTTTTTCGATGTCGGCCGGGAATGCGCCGCGCTCGGCAATGGTCCACTGTTGCTCCTTGCGCTGCAGCGTGAGGGTCGCGCCGGGCTCGCGGATCGCGATGGCGGCGATGCTGGCCGCCTGCAGTCCCTTGAGGATCGGCTGGCCCAGCGTGTCGGCGCTCGCCGGACGTCGCGACTGGTTTTGCTGTTTGAGAATCAGCGCTCCGCCGCCCAGCGCGAGCAGCAGCACCAGCAGCACCCCCGCGACGCGCGCGTTCATGCGGCGGAGAGCCTCGCCTGCCGGCGCCGGCGCAGCAGCGCGATGAGCAGGCCCGCCAGGGCGACCAACAGCGGCATCAGCGCGATGTTGGCCACCTTGGTCAGGAACACCAGGCGCTCGCTGTCCTGGCGCAGGTTCTTGCGCAGGTCCTTGAGCGACTTGCGCGTGTCCGCAACCTTCCTGCGGAAATTCTCCAGTTCGGCCTGCTGCTCCGGCGACAGGATCTGCGCCGCCTTGGCGCCGGTGCCGGAGGACTTCTGCAGGTTCTGCATGTTCTCGGTGGTTTTTTGCAGCTCGTCCTCGAGCTCCTTGATCTTGCCGAAATACTGCGTCTGCGCCTCGGCCTCCATCTCGCGCACCACGGTCAGGGGGCGGTACGCCGCGGCACGGCTCTTCAGGGACAGCAGGCTTTCGTCCGCGGACAGCTGCTCGACCAGGCCCTGCGCGAACGCGAGGTTGCCGTTCGAGGGCACGACGACGCGCCGCCCGAACACCTCCTGCACATCCACGGCCGCGCCGTCCTGCAGCATGTCCACGTCGGCGACCAGCACCACGGTGTTGTCGCGCGGCGACGCCTTCAGCGCGGCGGCGGCGGGCGCTGCACCGGGCTTGGGCTTGGCGGTCTTGTCCACCGGCCTGCCATCGGGGAACGCGGTCTTGAACTTGCCGGTGAGGCGCAGCGCCAGCGGCTGGCTCTTGCCGCTGGGCTGGAAACCCTTGGTGGCGGCGTCCCCCGCCACGGTGGCTGTGGCGTTGTCCACCAGCATCGAGTTGGTCGAGGTCCTGACCAGTTCGGTCGCCACCAGACCCTCGGCCGGCTTGAGCGCGAACGCCCCGCCGAACGCGTAGAGCAGCGTCTCGATCTGGCTGGTGACCACGTCATCGCGGTTGAACGCCGTGCGGTTGAGCGACAGCACGGTGGGCGTGTAGCGCTGCCCGCCGCCCGAAGCGAACACCACGTCGGCGATCACTTTGCTCGTGTCCATCTCCACGCCCCAGGCCTTGAACAGGCGCGGCAGCGTCGAGCTCGAGGCCTGCCCCGGCATGCCCGGCATCGGCCCCGGCGTCTGGTCGAAGTAGGCGTAAGGGTCGACGAAGGCGATCAGCTTGCCCCCGCGCAGCACGAACTGGTCGAGCGCGTACTCGGTCTGTTCGCCGACGCTCCGCGGGTGGATCAGGAGGAGAACGTCGATCTCGCCGGGGATCGTCTCGGCGGTCATGTTGACCTGCACCACGTCGAAGTCGCGCCGCAACTCGCTGGCCAGCACCCAGGGCTCGGAGCTCTGGCGCGTCATCGGGTTGAAGCGCTCGCCCAGCACCGGCAGGCCGCTCATCAGACCGAGCTTCGGGCGCTCGGCGATGCCGGCGCGCGCGATGGCGCGGATCAGGTCGTACTCGAGCAGCCGCTCGCGCGCCGGCGCCACCACCGGGATGGACTGCTTGCGCTCGAGCCGGCTCACCGCGAGGCCGAGGTAGAACTGCTCGCCCGAGGCCAGCTGCTGCGGCTCCATGCCGTCGAGCTGCGCGGCGTCTTCCTCCTCGGAATCGGGGCGGGGGTTGTACTTCTCGATCGCCAGGTTCGCTCCGGCGGCGGCCTTGAACTCGCGCACCAGGTCCTCGACGCGCTGCGCGAAGCCGCGCAGCTGCACCGGCATCGTCTCGCCGCTGGTGATGTAGAGCTTGACCTTGACCGGCGCCTGCAGGCTGCGCAGCACCTTCTGCGTGCCCGCAGACAGCGTATACAGCCCGCCCGCGGTGAAGTCGGCACGCAGCGCCGTCCTCGAGGCAAGAAAATTTACGGCGACCAGCAGCAGGAACAGCGCGACCAGTCCCACCACCGAGAAAATGACCGCCTCGTACCGTTTGGGAAGCCGGGTCATCGGTTGCGCAGTAGCACGTTGGTGGCGAACAGGGCGAACCCGATCACCGACAGGAAGAAGAACAGGTCCCGGGTGTCGACGACGCCCTTCTGGAAGCCATCGAAGTGCGCGACCACCGAGAACGCCGCCACCGTGTCCACCAGCGCCGGGCTGGCCCAGCGCAACATCAGGTCGGTCACCGGGCTGAAACCGGCCAGGATAAGGAACAGGCAGATCACCACCGACAGGATGAAGGCGATGACCTGGTTGCGCGTCATCGCCGAAGTCATGCAGGTGATGGCAAGGTAGGCGCCGGCGAGGAACAGGCTGCCGAGATATCCGGCGAAGATGGTGCCGTTATCCGGCTCGCCGAGCACGTTCACCGTGATCACCACCGGGAAGGTGAGGGCCAGCGCGATGGCCAGGAACACCCAGCAGGCGAGGAACTTGCCGAGGATCGCCTGCCAGGCGGTGATCGGCATGGTGAGCAGCAATTCGAGCGTGCCGGCGCGGCGCTCCTCGGCCCACAGGCGCATGCCGACGGCGGGCACCAGCACCAGGTAGACCCAGGGGTGCCAGGCGAAGAAGGCGTTCAGGCCCGCCTCGCCGCGCTCGAAGAAGGCGCCGGCGGTGAAGGTGAGAAAGCCCGTCAGCAGCAGGAAGATCACCAGGAACACGTAGGCCACCGGCGAGGTGAAATAGGACAGCAGCTCGCGCTTGGCGATGGTGCGAATGGCGTGCAGTGCGCTGCTCATTTTTTTCTCACCGTGTCGGGCAGGGTGATGCGGCGGAACACTTCGTCGAGCTGGCCTTCCTCGGTGCGCAGCATCTCGAGCTTCCAGCCTTCGCGGCCGGCGAGCTCGACCACCGCGCGCGCCAGGTCCCCGGCCGCGCCCTTGTCCCGGGGATAAACGCGGAACGCACCGTCCAGCGCTTCCACCTTGCCGAGCGCCGCCAGTTTTTCGGCGCTGGCGCCCTGCGCATGCAGCATAACGGCGCCGGCGGTGGCCGACATCGCCTTCAGTTCGGCCGGCGTGCCGTTGGCGACGATGCGGCCGCGGTCGATGATGATCGCGCGCGTGCAGGCGGCATCCACCTCTTCGAGGATGTGCGTGGAGAACACCACCGCCTTGGTCCTGCCCAGCTCGCGGATCAGGTTCCTCACTTCGTGCTTCTGGTTCGGGTCGAGGCCGTCGGTGGGCTCATCCAGGATCAGCACCTCGGGATCGTGGATCAGCGCCTGCGCGAGGCAGGTGCGATGCTTGTAGCCCTTGGACAGCGTATCGATGGACTGGTGCAGCACGGACGACAGAAAGCAGCGCTCCACCGCGCGCTGCACGGCTCTCTTGCGCGCGTCTCCGTCCAGTCCGCGCAACTCCGCGGCGAAGGAAAGAAAGCCGTGCACCGTCATGTCGGGATAGGACGGGGCGGCCTCCGGCAGGTAGCCGATGAGGCGCTTGGCCTGCAGCGGCGCTTCTGAGACATCGTGCCCGCCGACACTCACCCGGCCGGAGCTCGGCGGGATGAAGCCGGTGATCATGCGCATAGTGGTGGACTTGCCGGCGCCGTTCGGGCCGAGAAAGCCCAGCACCTCGCCGCGCTCCACGGCGAAGGACACGCCGTCGACCGCGCGCTTGGCGCCGAAGGCCTTCACCAGGTTCTCGATCTTGATCATTGGGGGATTCAGGCTGCCGGCCATTTACGTTGCGGGCCGGAAGAATTCAAGGGGGCGCATTATCGCCGAAAATCCGGCCCGGACTTGAATCGGTTTCCGAGCACCGGGGGTGGCGCCGGCCCCCGCTCCAGCTCAGGGGCGCAGGTACGCGTACCCCTCGCGCTGCTGCAGGCGGGTGATTTCGACCACGCCGGAAGGCACGAAGTTGGCGTCGGCAACGAACTGCGACCGCTTCAGGTTGCGTTCGCGCAGGGTGATCTCACAGACTTCGAAGCGCACTCCCAGAAAGGCCAGGTCCTCGACCGGAACGTTGTACGGATTGCCGTTTTTGTCCTGGGCGCCCTTCAGCAGAAAATCGACCCCGTTGGCGTGCGTGACGACGACGATGTTCGCCTTCGGGTCGATCTCCAGGTGATTGCGGATGTACTGCATCGCCCGTCGCGTTTGCAGGGCCGTGTCGCTTACGTGATACACGACTTTGTCCGGTCCGACCAGGTTCTTGTTGCCCGCGTCGGCGGCCCCGAGAGGCCCGGGATTCCCCGCCACCAGCGTCGCGACGATCAGTGCATAGCATGTTCCAAGGCCTGTTTTCATCGGTCCCTCCTTGTGGCACGCGGGCGCCGATCGAAAAAAAGGGCGGCCAAAGCCGCCCTTTCGCAGTTCCGCCGGCGCTCACGGGATCGGCTTGAGACTGAGTTCGGCATCCGACGCAGTCACGAAACCATACTTGGAATATGCCTGCTTTGCCTCGGGGTCGCAAGAAACCGGACATAACGGTCCGCCATGGCCTTTTTCCTGCTGTTCGACAGGCTCCCGATCGCGTACGACACTTCGTTCACCAGGCTGTCCTCGGGCGGCAGGCGCACCGAATCCACCCGGGCGCCGTCGCGCTTGGCTTCCATCGTTTCTGTCACCCAGACGATGCCGGTATCGGACCTGCCATCCTGGATGCGCTCCGGCGTCTCGCGGTGGTGTACGGACGTGAACCAGTTGTTGGGCGTGGTCTGGCACGACGCGCATTCCTTGCCGGCCGCGATCTGGTCCCAGAGGCCATGCCGCTTGAGCACTTTACGCCCGTAGAACCGCATGATGCCCTCGCTTAGCGGGTTGGGCAGCGAGGTTCGCACGTCAGGCCGCACGAGATCCTTGATCCCCGTGATGCGCTTCGGATTGCCTTGCGCCACCATGAGCTCCATTTCGTTGTGGAGGTAGGTCGCATCAGTAGTGTCCGGTTAACTTTCGAACAAATTCAGCTGGTTGGGTGAATTTGACGGAATCGTGCTCAGT
>JAQBXT010000053.1 GCA_027624175.1 Pseudomonadota bacterium
CGAGCGGTCGTCGTTGGCGAGGTTGCAGATCTCGGCCAGCCGTTCGTACATGGCGAACGTGAGGGCATTGCGCGCCTGCGGCCGGTTGAAGGTGATGTAGCCGATGCCCTGGCGTACTTCATAGAGAATGTCCTGCATGTCGGTCTCCAAAAATGCCTGCGAAGTCGGCTAAACGGCATAATGTCAGCAAAGGAGGATGGTCATGATAAGCAAAATACTGATGTTCCCGGCGTTCGTTGCGGCTTTGGTCCTGGGGAGCGTGCCGGCTTCGGCGCAGGACAAGTATCCCAGCAAGCGCCTCGACTGGACCATTTCATTCGGCCCGGGCGGCGGCAACGACATCATGTCGCGCAACCTGATCTCGATCCTGGAGAAGTACAAGCTCTACCCCGGGACCATCGTCGCCGAGAACCGGCCCGGCGGCAGCGGCGCGAAAGGCTGGGGCTACGTCTTCAGCCAGACGGGCAACCCGTACCACATCTCCTCGACCAGCGGCAGTTTCATCACCACGCCCCTGCAGGCCAACACGCCCTGGCAGCCGGCCAGTTTCACGCCGGTGGCGCTGCTCGCCTCGGACGACATGCTGCTGCTGGTCAGCAAGGACTCGAAGATCCGCACGCTGCAGGAATTCATCGCCGCGGCGAAAGCCAAGCCGCCCGCCATCGGCGGCATCGGTGCGGTGAACATCGATTTCATCGTCCCCAAACTCCTGTCGGAGAAGGCCGGTTTCACGTTCAACTACGTCTCGTTCAACAAGCAGGGCGAACTCATCACGGCGCTGCTCTCCAACGCGCTCGATGCGGGGATGTCGAACCCGGGCGAGGTGATGGGCCTGCTGCAGTCGGGCGACATGCGGGCGCTCGCCTTCAGCGGCAAATCGACTCCGAAAGCCCTCGGCAACGTCCCCACGTTTGCCGAGCTGGGCTACGAAATGGGCGTTTCGCTGCCGCGCGGCCTGGTGCTGCCGCCCGGCGTGCCCAAGGAAGCGCAGCAGTGGTGGATCGAGACCGTGAAGAAGGTCGTGCAGACGCCCGAGTGGAAGGAATACATCGACAAGCAGCTGCTGACCGAGAACGTGCTCTACGGCGAGGACTTCCGCACCTTCCTGAACAAGACCCAGGGCGCCTTCGCCGACATCCTGAGAAAGTCGGGCGCGATCAAGTAGCGCTCGGGGCGCTCAGGTGTCTCGGGACCCCGCCGGCGGGGCGATGGGTGGGCGCTTGCTGCGCGCCGGGTTCCTGCTCGCGCTGCTGTTTGGCGCAAGCTGGTACGCCTGGACCGCGTTTACCGAGCTGAGCTACCTGTCCTCGGCGGGGCGCCTCGGGCCGGGATTCTTTCCCAGGGTCATCGGCGCGAGCCTGGTCGCGCTTCTCGCCTACAGCGTGTTCGTCGACTTGCAGGGCGACTGGCCCGAGAGCGCGATTTCGCCCTACTGGCGCACGGCGGCGGTGCTCGCGCTGCTGTGCGCGGTGTTCGTCGGGCTGCTCGATCTGGTCGGCGGCGTGCTGGCGATGGTCGCGTTCATGGCGGGGTCGCTGTGGTTCCTGAACCGCGGGCGTACGCTGCAAAATGCACTGGTCGCGATCCTGCTGCCGCTCGCGATGTATCTGGTGTTCAGCGTCTGGCTCAAGGCCACGCTGCCGCGCGGGCTGATCCCGCTGCCGTTCTGATCGTGAACCTCCGATGGAAGTCCTGAATCACCTGTTGCTCGGGCTGTCGGTGGCGCTCACGCCGATCAACCTCGCCTATCTTTTTGCCGGCGTGATGATCGGCATGATCGTCGGCATCATTCCCGGATTCGGACCGGCGGCCGGGATCGCGATTCTGCTGCCGATCACCTTCGGCATGGAACCGACCGGCGCGGTGATCATGCTGGCGGCGATCTACTACGGCTCGATGTACGGCGGCACCATCACTTCGATCCTGCTCAACACGCCGGGCGAATCCTCGACGGTGGCGAGTACCTTCGACGGCTACCCGCTCGCGCAGCAGGGGCGCGCCGGGCCGGCGCTGGTGATGCAGGCGGTGGCCTCCTTCGTCGGCGGCACCATCGGGGTGATCCTGATCACGGTGCTGGCGCCGCTGTTTTCGCAGGTGACGCGCAGCTTCGGCCCGCCCGAATTCTTCCTCCTGGTGATGATGGGCCTCGCGACGCTGATCGTGATGATCGGCGGCAATTGGCGCTACGGCCTGATCTCGGCTTTGATCGGTTTTGCGCTCGGCACCGTCGGTGTGGACCTCGAGACCGGGCAGACGCGCTTCACTTTCAAGTCCGCCGAGATGATCGGCGGCATCGACTTCATCCCGATCGCCATCGGCGTCTTCGGCCTCGGCGAGTTGTACTACGCGCTCTACGTGGGACTGCACCTGAAGGGCAGCGGCGGCATCGTGCGCTACGACAAGGAGCAGCGCTTCTGGCCCACGGCGCGCGATTTCATCGAGACCAAGTTCAGCCTGGTGCGCGGCTCGCTGCTGGGGTTCGCCATCGGCGTGATCCCCGGCGCCGGCGCCACGGTCGCCTCGCTTATGGCGTACTCGGTGGAGAAATCCGCTTCGCCCACGCCGGAGAAATTCGGCAAGGGCGCGATGGCGGGGCTGGTGGGACCCGAGGCGGCGAACAACGCCGCCTCCTCGGGCGCCATGGTGCCGCTGCTCACGCTCGGCATTCCGGGCTCGGCCTCGACTGCGGTGCTGCTCGCCGCGTTCGTGCTCTGGGGACTGACCCCGGGGCCGTTGCTGATGGCGCAGAAACCGGAGTTCGCCTGGGGCCTGATCGCCAGCATGTACCTGGGCAACGTGGCGTTGCTCGCGCTCAACATCTTCGCCATCCCGCTGTTCGTGCTGATGATCAAGCTGCCCTACCGCATCCTCGCGCCGGCGGTGATCCTGGTGTGCACCATCGGCACCTACAGCGTGAGCGGCAGCATCGTCGAAACCTGGCTGATGTTCGCGGCGGGGCTGGTCGGGTTCTTCATGCGGTTGTACGGTTTTTCGCCGGCGGCGCTGGTGCTCGCACTGGTGCTCGGGCCGCTCGCCGAGCAGTCGCTGCGCCAGACCCTGACCATCTCGGGCGGCTCGTTCGGCATTTTCGTGGACCGGCCGATGTCGCTGTCGATCCTGATCTTCACTGCCGCGATCGTCGGCGGGGGACTGCTCATGCGACGCGCGGGCCGCGGGTTCAAGCCGCAGTAGCCATGCGCCTGAGCGGCACGCCGCTCAGGCGCTGCAACTCCTCGAAAGACAGCCCCTCGACCATGTCGACGACGTGCAGGCCGTCGGCCTTCACGTCGATTACCGCGAGATCGGTGTAGATGCGGTTTACGCAGCGTGCCGCCGTGAGCGGATAGCTGCAGCGCTCGACGATCTTGCTTTTTCCGTCCTTGGTGAGGTGCTCCATCATCACCAGGACGTTCTTCGCGCCCACTGCCAGGTCCATCGCGCCGCCCACTGCGGGAATCGCGTCCGGCGCGCCGGTATGCCAGTTGGCGAGGTCCCCCGCCACCGACACCTGGAACGCGCCCAGCACGCAGTAGTCGAGGTGCCGGCCGCGGATCATGCCGAAGGAATCCGCGTGGTGGAAGAACGCGCCCCCCTTGAGCAGCGTCACCGGCTCCTTACCGGCGTTGATCAGGTCTTCGTCTTCCATGCCCTTTGCCGGCCGCGGGCCGATGCCCAGCACGCCGTTCTCGCTGTGCAGCACGATTTCGCGGTCCCTGGGCAGATGGTCGGCAACCAGCGTCGGCAGGCCGATGCCGAGGTTGACGTACGCGCCCTCGGGGATGTCGCGCGCCACGCGCGCCGCGATCTGCCTGCGGTCGAACTTCTTCATGCGGCCTTTCCCAGCGGCGCGATGCGCACCACGCGCTTGACGAAAATGCCCGGCGTCACCACCACTTCCGGATCGAGCGCGCCGAGCGGCACGGTCTCGCGTACCTGCGCCACGGTGCACTTCGCCGCCGCCGCCATGATCGGGCCGAAATTGCGCGCCGTCATGCGATACGTGAGGTTGCCCCAGCGGTCGGCGCGGTCCGCCTTGATCAGCGCATAGTCGGCGTGGATCGGGTACTCGAGCACGTAGTCGCGCTCGCCGATGCGTCGCGTCTCCTTGCCTGCGGCGAGCTTGGTGCCGAATGCGGTGGGCGTGTAGAAGGCGCCGATGCCGGCCCCGGCGGCGCGGATGCGTTCGGCGAGCGTGCCCTGCGGCACCAGCTCCAGTTCGAGCTCGCCGGCGCGGTGCGCCTTGTCGAAATGCCACGAATCGGCCTGGCGCGGGAAGGAGCAGATGATCTTGCGCACGCATTTCGCCGCGATCAGGGCCGCCAGGCCGGTGTCGGCGTTGCCGGCGTTGTTGTTGACCACCGTGAGGCCCCTGGCGCCGTGCGCCACCAGCGCGTCGATCAGTTCCGCCGGCATGCCGGCATTGCCGAAGCCGCCGATCATCACGGTGGCGCCGTCGGGCACGTCGGCGAGGGCGGCTTGCGCAGTGTCGATGAATTTGTCGATCATGGGCGGTGAAAACGGCTCGGGCCATTATAGACTCGGCTATGGCCAGCCCTCACCAGTTCCAAGCAGCGCCACTTGCGCGCGCCATCGAAGCGATCGTCACCGCCGGCGGCAGCGAAGCGCGCGAGGCGCACGTCGTCGCCGAGAACCTCGTCACCGCCAACCTCACCGGCCACGATTCGCACGGCATCGGCATGATCCCGCGCTACGTCGAGTCGCTGCAGGAGGGCGGGCTGCAGCCCAACCGCCATCCGCGCATCAAATTCGACGGCGGCGCGCTGGTGGCGCTGGACGGCGAGGCCGGCTACGGGCAGGTGATCGGCATGGAGGCGACCGCCATCGCCATCGAGCGCGCGAAACAGCACGGCGTGAGCGTGATGGCGCTCGCCAATTCGCACCACCTTTGCCGCATCGGGCAGTGGGCGGAGCAGGCGGTGGCCGAGGGGCTGGTGTCGATCAGCTTCGTCAACGTCATCTCGCGCTCCATCGTTGCGCCCTTCGGCGGCAGCGACGCGCGCTTTGGCACCAATCCCTGCACCATCGGCATCCCGCTGCCGGGGCAGGCGCCGTTCATTCTCGACATGGCGACCAGCGGCGTGGCGCAGGGCAAGGTGCGCGTGGCGCATAACAAAGGCGAGCAGCTGCCGCCCGGGTTGCTGCTCGACGACCAGGGCAAGCCGACGCTGGAGGCGCGTTTCGGCGTGATCGAGCCCTTCGGCGCGCTCACCACCTTCGGCCTGCACAAGGGCTACGGGCTCGCCGTGGTGTGCGAGCTGCTCGGCGGCGCGCTCACCGGCGGGGGCACCTGGCACACCGAGGACCGCTCGAAGAAGCGCGTGCTGAACGGCATGCTCAGCATCCTCATCGATCCGAAAAAGCTCGGCACCGCCGCCGTGTTCGGGCGCGAGTCCGAGGAGTTCATCGGCTGGGTGAAGAAATCGCCACCGGCACCGGGGCAGGACCGCGTGCGCATCGCCGGCGACCCGGAGCGCGAGACGCGCGCGCGGCGCGAAAAAGAGGGGATCGCGGTCGACGCGACCACCTGGAAGGAGATCCACGCCGCGGGCGCGAAGCTCGGTGTTGCCGCGGAAACCCTGGACCGCCTCGCCAAGGGCTAGTCTTGCCGCTGTTCTAAGATGGCACATTCAGTAGCTTTCATAAGCTACTGAAAACAATAGAAGTTTTATTTCAAGACTCCTGCTCCGAAAACAACGCTAAGTCTTTGTCAGGCATAAAGATTTGCCTTGACCTGCCTATTTCTTTCCCCTAGAGTGGGAAAAGGTAGAAAAAAGTGGCGGAAAAAGGGGATAGGCCAGCCGAGCCCCGACCGCCAGGGAAAAACAGGGCATGGGCGGAGCGTTCCACGGCGCAACGGTTGTCACGCTCGACGCGAAGGGCCGTCTGGCTATTCCGACGCGTCATCGCGATGCGCTGCTCGCCAGTGCCAGGCACCTCGTGCTCACCGCGCACCCGGAAGGCTGCGTGCTGCTGTATCCGCCCGCAGCCTGGGAACCGGTGCGCGCCCGGGCCGAAAATTTCCCCAGCTTCCATCCGCAGGCGAGTTGGTGGAAGCGTCTCCTGCTCGGCTTCGAGGAGCACGTCGCCCCCGACGGTTCGGGACGCATCCTCGTGTCCGGCGCGCTGCGCCAGCACGCCCAGCTCGAGCGCGATGTGATGCTGGTCGGGCAGGGCGGTTACTTCGAATTGTGGGACTCGGGCCTGTGGAGCGCGAAGCTCGCGCAGGCGCTCTCCGGCCCCGCCGCGCCGCCCGCCGGCATGGAGGATTTCTCGCTGTGAGCGCGAGCGCGCCACCGGATGACACCCGATTCCCTCATGCACCGCGCAGTACTCGCCGCCGAAGCCATTGCAGCGCTGGGGTTGCAGCCGGCCGGCACCTACGTGGACGGTACCTACGGGCGCGGCGGGCACAGCCGACTGATCCTCGAGCGGCTCGGCCCGCGAGGGCGCCTGGTCGCGCTGGATCGCGATCCGCAGGCGGTGGCTGCCGCGAACAGCATCGGCGATGCGCGGTTCGCGATCGTGCACGCAGCGTTCAGCACGCTGGCGCAGGTGCTGGACGCGCAGGGCGTGGAGCGTGCGCAGGGAATGCTGTTCGACCTGGGCGTGTCCTCGCCGCAGCTGGACGACGCGGCGCGCGGGTTTTCTTTCCGCGCCGAGGGGCCGCTCGACATGCGCATGGATCCGACGCAGGGCGTGCCGGCGGCCGACTGGCTGGCGACGGCGAGCGAAGCGCAACTCAGGGAGGTCATCGGGGGGTATGGGGAAGAACGGTTTGCTAAACAGGTTGCAGCGGCGATTGCTGCTGCTCGCCGGAACGCGCCCATCCGCACGACCCGCGAACTTGCCGATCTCGTGGGTGCGGCGGTCCGCACACGGGAACCGGGCCAGAATCCGGCGACGCGCACCTTTCAAGCTCTACGGATTTTCGTCAATCGGGAGCTTGAGGAAGTGTCGCTGATGCTGCCGCAGGCGGTCGAGCGGCTGGCGCCGGGCGGGCGCCTGGCGCTGATCGCCTTCCATTCCCTGGAAGACCGCATCGTCAAGCGCTTCCTGCAGGCCTGCGCGCGCCCGCTGTTGCCACGGGATTTGCCCGTGCGCGCCAGCGAGATGCCACAAGCCCTGCTCAAAATCGTCGGCAAGCCGGTACGTGCCTCCAGCGCCGAAGCCGCCGCGAATCCGCGCGCGCGCAGCGCCGTGTTGCGCGTCGCCGAGCGCACCTCGGCCCCCTTTGATCCTCATTTGATGCACCGAATCGAGCCCGACGCGTGGCGAAGCTGAGCCTCCTCCTCCTCCTGGTTCTCGTCGTCTGCGCGCTCGGGCTCGTTACCTCCCAGCACAAGGCCCGCAAGCTGTTTACCGAGCTCGAGCGTGCGCAGGCGCGCGCGCGCGAACTCGACGTCGAGTACGGCAAGCTGCAGCTCGAGGCGAGCACCTGGGGTCTGCACACGCGGGTCGAGAAAGTCGCCACCGGCACGCTCGGCATGCGCACCCCCGATGCACGCCGCGTGCGCGTGGTCAGCCGCGAGGCCGCGCCATGAGCGCGGCCGCCGCCCTGGTGCGCCTGCCGGTGTGGCGCGCGCGCATGGTGATGTGCGCGTTGCTGGCCGCGTTCGCCGTGCTCGCGGGCCGCTCTCTGTACCTGCAGTCGATGCGCACCGACTTCCTGCAGGAAAAAGGCGAAGCGCGCTACAGCCGCGTGCTGCAGATCCTCGGCACGCGCGGCCGCATCCTCGATCGCAACGGCGAGGCGCTCGCCATTTCCACGCCGGTGCAGTCGGTATGGGCGATCCCGGGCGACGTCGAAGCCACGCCCGCGCAGCTGAAGAAGCTGGCCGGGCTCCTCGGCGCCGAGCCGCTCGAACTGCGCAAGAAGCTCGCCGATCGCTCGCGCGACTTCGTCTATCTCAAACGCCAGATTTCTCCGGAGCAGGCGGCCCAGGTGGCGCGGCTGGCCCTGCCCGGTATCTACCAGCACGGAGAGTACCGACGCTACTACCCTGGAGGCGAAGTAACCGCTCACGTGGTCGGGTTCACCGGGGTTGACGAAGCGGGGCAGGAAGGCATCGAGCTCGCCTCCCAGGCCACCCTTGGCGGCGTGCCGGGGAGCCGGCGCGTGATCAAGGATCGCCTCGGGCGGGTGGTCGAGGACGTCGAATCGATCCGCGCGGCGCAGGACGGCCAGGACCTGACGCTGGCCATCGACGGCAAGATCCAGAGCCTCGCCTTCGCCGCGCTGAAGAGCGCGGTTGCCGCCCACAAGGCGAAAGCCGGCGCGCTGGTGGCGATCGACGTGCGCACGGGCGAGGTGCTGGCGCTCGCCAACCTGCCTTCCTTCAACCCCAACAACCGCGCCCGGCTGTCCGGCGCGCAGTTGCGCAATCGCGTGCTCACGGACGTGTTCGAGCCCGGCTCGACACTGAAGCCCTTTACCGTGGCGCTGGGGCTCGAGTCCGGCAAGGTGACGCCCTCGAGCGCAATACATATCGGCGCCAGCGGGCTGCGTATTGCGAACTACACGATCCACGACCCGCACCCTCAGGCCACGTTGTCGCTCGCGCAGGTGATCCAGAAGTCCTCCAACGTGGGCGCGGCGCGCATCGCGCTGGCCCTGCATCGCGATGACCTGTGGCAGCTGTTCCACAACGCCGGCTTCGGCGTGCCGCCGCAGCTCGGTTTTCCGGGCGAAGCGGCGGGCAAGCTGCGCCCGGCCAGCACCTGGCGCCCGGTGGAGCAGGCCACCATGGCCTATGGCCACGGCATTTCGGTCAGCCTGATGCAGCTGGCGCGCGCCTACACGATGTTCGCCCGGGACGGCGAGCTGATCCCGGTCACGCTGCTCAAGTCTCCCCAGACCGCGCCGGGAACGCGCGTGCTCTCGGCGCGCACCGCGCGGGACGTGCGCGCCATGCTCGAACTCGCGGTGCAACCCGGGGGCACTGCGCCGCGCGCGCGCATCATGGGCTGGCGTGTCGCCGGCAAGACCGGCACTGCGCACAAGCAGGAAAATGGCGGCTACGCGGCGGACCGCTATATCGCGTCGTTCGTCGGTCTGGCGCCGGCCAGCAACCCGCGGCTGGTGATCGCCGTGATGATCGACGAGCCCTCGGCAGGCCAGTATTACGGTGGCGTCGTTGCGGCGCCGGTGTTCGCGCAGGTCGCCCAGGGCGCACTGCGACTGCTCGGCGTGCCGCACGACGCGCCGCCCGAGCCTGTGCCGCTGCCCGGCGAGGGCGAGGAAGCGAGGGAAAGCACCTGATTGGCGCGCAACTCTTTGCCAGCCTGGCGGCGCAGGGCGCAATGCTCGAGCGCCTGAGCTCCGACAGCCGCCGCTGCGCGCCCGGGGTGGCGTTCTTCTCCTACCCCGGCGAGCGCGCGGACGGGCGCGAACACATCGCCGACGCGATCGCACGCGGCGCCGCCGCGGTGGTCTGGGAAGCGGAGGGCTACGCCTGGCGCGACGCGTGGCGGCTGCCGAATGCCGCGGTGCGCGGGTTGAAGCCGCAGGCGGGGGCGCTGGCGCACGCGTTTTACGGCAAACCCTCGGCAGCACTGTGGACCTGCGGCGTGACCGGCACCAACGGCAAGACGACCTGCACGCAGTGGATCGCGGCGATCCTGGACCGGATCGGCGCGAAATGCGGCGTCGTCGGCACGCTCGGCGCCGGGTTGCGCGGCGCGCTCGAGGACGCGGGCAACACCACGCCCGACGCGCTCGAGCTGCACCGCCTGCTCGCCGCCATGCGCCGCGACGGCGCCGAGGCGGTGGCGATGGAGGTGTCCTCGCACGGCCTGGACCAGGGCCGCGTCAACGGCGTCGAGTTCGACTGCGCGCTGTTCACCAATCTCTCGCGCGACCACCTGGACTACCACGGTTCGATGCAGGCCTACGCGGCGGCCAAGGCCGTGCTGTTCGAGGCCGAGGGTCTGGAGTGTGCGGTACTCAACCTGGACGACGCATTCGGCTTGCGCCTCGCGGCGCGGCTGCGCGAACGGGGCGTACGCACCATCGGCTACAGCCTGGCGCCCGAGGCAGCGGCGTCCGCCGGCGTCCCCGAGTACCTGGCGGTGTCGCGCATCGAGCCCGGAACCTTGCATCTCGCGTCGAGTTGGGGCGCGGCGCGCACCGAATTCCACCCGCTGGGACACTTCAACGTCGCCAATGCGCTGGGCGTGCTCGGTTGCCTGCTCGTCCACGGCATGCCTTATGCGCAGGCGGTCGCAGCGCTGGCCGAACTGCCCGCGCTGCCCGGACGCATGCAGCGCATCGGCGACACACCGCTGGCGGTGGTGGACTACGCCCACAGCCCGGACGCATTGGAAAAAGCCCTGCAGGCGCTGCGCCCGGTGGCCGCCGCACGCGGCGGGCGATTGATCGCCGTGTTCGGCGCCGGCGGCGATCGCGACCGCGGCAAGCGTGCGCCAATGGGCGAAGTGGCGTCGCGGCTGGCGGATCGCGTCGTACTCACCTCGGACAACCCGCGCAGCGAGGATCCGCTCGCCATCATCCGCGACATCGAGCCGGGCGTCGGCGCGCCGCACGAGGTGCAAGCTGATCGCGCGCGCGCCATCGAGTCCGCGATCGCGCAGGCGGCGGACGCCGACGTGGTGCTGATCTCGGGCAAGGGCCACGAATCCTGGCAGGAAAGCGGCGGGCAGCGCCTGCCGTTCTCCGATGCGGCAGTGGCACGCGCGGCGCTCGAGCGCCGGGGGGGCGCGATGATGAGCCTCGCCGAGGCGGCCGCGGCGATGCAAGGGCGGCTGGCGGGGCCGGATGCGCGCTTCCGCGGCGTGTCCACCGACAGCCGCAGCCTGCGCGCCGGCGAACTGTTCGTCGCCATCCGCGGCGAGCACTTCGATGGGCATGAGTTCATCGACACCGCGAGTGAGCGGGGCGCGAGCGCGGCACTGGTCGACGAGCGTTTCACGCCGCGCTCGCCGCTACCGGTCGTCATCGTCGACGACACGCGAAAGGCCCTGGGGCGGCTGGGCCGCTACTGGCGGCAGCGATTCGCCCCCGTGGTGATTGGCATCGCCGGGGCAAATGGCAAGACGACCACCAAGGAAATGCTCGCTTCAATTCTGCGTGCGCACGCGGGCGAAGCCGCGGTGCTCGCGACGAAGGGAAACCTCAACACCGACATCGGCGTGCCGATGACCCTGCTGCAGCTGGGCGACGCGCACCGCTATTGCGCGATCGAGCTTGGCACCAATCATCCCGGGGAAATCGAGTGGCTCGCAGGCATCGCGCGGCCCACGATCGCGCTCATCACCAACGCGCAGCGCGAGCACATGGAGTTCCTCAAGAGCGTCGAGGCGAGCGCCCGGGAGAATGCGAGCGTATTCCATGCATTGCCCGCCTCCGGCGTGGCGGTGGTGAACGCGGACGATGCCTGCCGGCCGATATTCCTGCAGGCCGCGGGGCCGCGGCAGGTGGTCGAATTCGGCCTCGAGCGCGAGGCGACGGTAAGCGGGGGCACCACGCTCAGGCAGTTGAGCAGCGAAATCGTGCTGCGTACGCCCGCGGGCGAGGCACGCGCCAGCCTGGCGATTCCCGGATTGCACAACGTGCGCAATGCGCTGGCCGCGGCTGCCTGCGCGCACGCTGCCGGTATCCCGGTGGAGACGATCGGCAGGGGTCTTGAAGCGTTCAGACCCTACGCGGGGCGCCTGCAGGTCAAGCGCACGAAGGGCGGCGCCACGTTGCTCGACGACAGCTACAACGCCAATCCCGACTCGGTGCGCGCCGCCATCGACGTGCTGGCCGCGTGCCCGGCGCCGGCCGCGCTGGTGCTCGGCGACATGGGCGAGGTCGGCGAACAGGGGCCGGCCTTGCACCGCGAAGTCGGCGCGTACGCGCGCAGCCGTGGCATCGGCGCGCTCTACGCGCTTGGCGAGGCGAGCCGCGAGGCGGTCAAGGCGTTCGGCGCGGGCGCGCGACATTTCACGTCGCCCGAGGAACTGATCGAGGCGTTGCCGCGCGACGTTACCTTGCTGGTGAAAGGCTCGCGCTTCATGCGCATGGAGCGCGTGGTGGCGGCACTGACCGGCGAAAACCAGGGAGCCCACTGATGCTGCTCGAATTTGCGCAATGGCTCGCCCGCGACGTGCGGCTGTTCAATGTCTTCAACTACATCACGCTGCGCGCGGTGCTCGCCTGCCTCACCGCGCTGGCGATTTCGCTGATCCTCGGGCCGTACGTGATCCGCAAGCTGACGGCCTACAAGATCGGCCAATCGGTGCGCGACGACGGCCCGAAGACGCACCTCGCCAAGGCGGGCACGCCCACCATGGGCGGGGCACTGATCCTGCTGTCCATCGGCATTACCACGCTGCTGTGGGGCGATCTGCAGAACCGCTACCTGTGGGTGGTGCTGCTGGTGACGCTGGGCTTCGGCACCATCGGCTGGATCGACGACTACCGCAAGGTGGTGCACCGCAATCCGAAGGGCCTGTCGGCGCGCGCCAAGCTGTTCTGGCAGTCGGCGATCGGCCTCGCGGCCGCGGGCTACCTCGCCAGCCTGTCGCACGGTACGCCGGCGCTGAACGAGCTGATCGTGCCGTTCTTCAAGTTCGTCACCTACCCGCTTGGCCCCATCGGTTTCATCATCCTCACCTACTTCGTCATCGTCGGCACCTCGAACGCGGTCAACCTCACCGACGGGCTCGACGGCCTGGCCATCATGCCCACGGTGCTGGTGGGCGCTGCGCTCGGCATCTTCGCCTACGTGGCGGGGCACAGCGGTTTCAGCAGGTATCTGGGCCTGCCCTACATTCCTGGCGCGGGAGAGTTGACCGTGTTCTGCGGCGCGCTGGCCGGCGCGGGCCTGGGCTTCCTCTGGTTCAACGCCTACCCGGCAGAAGTGTTCATGGGCGACGTCGGCGCACTCGCGCTGGGTGCGGCGCTCGGCACCATTGCGGTGATCGTGCGCCAGGAAATCGTGCTGTTCATCATGGGTGGCGTGTTCGTCGTCGAGACGCTGTCGGTCATGCTGCAGGTGCTGTATTTCAAGGCCAGCGGCGGGCGCCGCATATTCCGCATGGCACCGCTGCACCATCACTACGAGCTGGAGGGATGGAAGGAATCCCAAGTCGTGGTGCGCTTCTGGATCATCACCATGATGCTGGTGCTGTTCGGCCTGTCGACGCTGAAGCTGCGGTGACCATGACGATGCGCCAGCCCCCGTTCACCCTGCTGCCGCGCCCCGCGCCGCTGGCCCTGGACGGCAAGCGCGTCCTGGTACTCGGCCTGGGCGACAGCGGCCTGTCCGCGGCGCGCTGGGTCGAGCGCCAGGGCGGCCGCGCGCGCGTCG
>JAQBXT010000007.1 GCA_027624175.1 Pseudomonadota bacterium
GGGCGAGGCTCTGCCCGATGCGACGCGCCAGCTGTTCAAGCAGGCGACCGGCATCGAGATCATCGACGGCATCGGCACCACCGAGATGATCCACATGTTCATCTCGCACACGCCCGAGCGCGTGCGCCGCGGCGCTACCGGATACGCGATTCCCGGCTACCAGGCCACCGTGCTGGACCAGGCGGGCGATCCCTGCAAGCCGGGCGTCGTAGGGCGACTCGCGGTGAAGGGCCCCACCGGTTGCCGCTACCTCGCCGACGAGCGGCAGAAGACCTACGTGCAGAACGGCTGGAATGTGACCGGGGATGCCTACCGGATGGACGAGGACGGCTACTTCTACTTCCAGGCGCGCACCGACGACATGATTATCTCGGCCGGCTACAACATCGCCGGGCCGGAGGTGGAAGGGGCGCTGCTCGCGCACGCGGCGGTGGCCGAGTGCGGCGTGGTCGGTGCGCCCGACGAGGAGCGCGGCACCATCGTGAAGGCCTACGTCATGCTCAAGCCCGGTTTCCAGCGCACGGCGGCGATGACTGCGCAACTGCAGGATCACGTGAAAAAGTCCATCGCGCCCTACAAGTACCCGCGCGCCATCGAGTTCGTCGACGCGCTGCCGCGCACCGAGACCGGCAAGCTGCAGCGCTTCAAGCTGAGGACGCAATCATGATGCAAATCCTGCAACCGCCTGCCTGGGCGAGGCCCCGGGGGTTTTCCAACGGCATCGCGGTGCGCGGCGGCACGACCGTGTACATCGCGGGCCAGGCCGGCACCAACGGGCAGGGCGAGTGGCAGGAGAAAACCTTCGCCGGCCAGTTCCGACAGACACTAATAAACATCCTCGAGGTGCTGGCCGAGGCGGGCGGGCGGCCCGAGCACCTGGTGCGCCTCACCTGGTACGTGCTCGACAAGCAGGAGTACCTCGGCGCGATCAAGGATGTCGGCGCCGCCTACCGCGAGCTGATCGGCCGGCACTACCCGGTGATGGCGGTGCTGCAGGTGAGCGGCCTGGTGGAGGACGCGGCGCGGCTCGAGATCGAGGCCACCGCGGTGATTCCCGACGCGGGGCAGGCGTGAAGATCTCCATCGTCGGCGGCGGCCCGGGCGGGCTGTACTTCGCGCTGCTGGCGAAGAAGGCCCGGCCGCGCTGGGAGGTCATGGTCTACGAGAGGAACCGCCCGGACGACACCTTCGGTTTCGGCGTGGTGTTTTCCGACCAGACGCTGGACACCTTCAAGGCCTACGACCTGGTGAGCTACGAGCGCATCCGGCGCCGCTTCGCCTACTGGGGCGGCGTGGACGTGGTGTACAAGGGCCGCACGCTGCGCTCGGAGGGCAACGGTTTTTGCGGCTGCTCCCGCAACGCGCTGCTCGCCATCCTGCAGGACCGCTGCCGCGAGCTCGGCGTGCAGATCCGCTTCCAGACCGAGGTCGAGGGCCTGGAGCAGTTCGCCGACTCCGCTCTGGTGGTGGTGGCCGACGGCATCAACTCCAGGATCCGCGAGCAGCACAAGGCGCACTTTCAGCCGAGCATCGACCTGCGGCCGAACAAGTTCACCTGGCTTGGCTCGACCCGACCGCTGGATGCGTTCAAGTATTTCTTCCGCGAGACGCCCGAGGGCATCATCCTCGCGCACTGCTACCAGTACGAGGAGGGCCGCTCGACCTGGGTGATCGAGACCGACGAGCAGACCTGGAAGAATTTCGGCTTCGACAACATGGGCGAGGCCGAGATGCTGCCAGTGCTCGAGCGCGTGTTCGCCGAGGAGCTCGACGGCCACCCGCTGATCGCCAACCGTTCCGTCTGGCGCAATTTTCCCACCATCGTCAACAAGACCTGGGTGAAGGGCAACGCCGTTCTGGTCGGCGATGCCAAGGCGACGGCGCATTTTTCCATCGGCTCGGGCACCAAGCTGGCGATGGAGGACGCCATCGCGCTGTACGAGGCGCTGAAGTCCGAAGGCGAAGTCGGCAAGGCACTGGCGCGCTACGACACGGCGCGGCGCGAGGAGGTGGAGAAGACGCAGCACGCGGCCAACGTTTCGCTCGCCTGGTTCGAGCACCTGAAGCGCTACTGGGACATGGCGCCCGAGCAGTTCGCCTTCGGCGTGATGTCGCGCTCCAAGCAGATCACCTGGGAGAACCTGGAACTGAGGGACCCGGCGTTCGTGCAGGGCACGCAGCGCTGGTTCGCTGGCGCGGCGCGCGCGCAGGGCTACGAGATCGACGAGCGCAATCCGCCGGTGCCGATGTTCACGCCGTTTCGATTGCGCGGCATGCAGCTGGAGAACCGCGTGGTGGTGTCGCCGATGGACCAGTACTCGGCGGTGGAGGGCATGCCCACCGACTGGCACTTCGTGCACCTCGCCGGCCGCGCCATCGGCGGCGCGGGCCTGGTGTACGTGGAAATGACCTGCCCCGCGCCGGAGGCGCGCATCACGCCCGGCTGCACCGGGCTGTGGAACGAGGCGCAGCGCGATGCGTTCAGGCGCATCGTGGACTTCTGCCACGCCAATTCGAAGGCCAAGCTGTGCATGCAGCTTGGGCACGGCGGGCGCAAGGGTTCGACGCAGCTCGGCTGGGAGCGCATGGACCATCCGCTCGAGTCCGGCAACTGGCCGCTCGTGTCGGCCTCGCCGATTCCCTACCTGGAGGGCGAATCGCAGGTGCCGCGCGAAATGACGCGCGCGGACATGGATCGGTTGACGGGCCAGTTCGTGCGTTCGACGGTGCTGGCGCACGAAGCCGGATTCGACATGCTCGAGCTGCACATGGCGCACGGCTACCTGCTCGCGAGCTTCATCTCGCCGCTCACCAACCGGCGCAAGGATGAGTACGGCGGCTCGATCGAAAACCGCATGCGCTGGCCGCTGGAAGTGTTCGCCGCCTGCCGCGCCGCCTGGCCGCAGGAAAAACCCATGTCGGCGCGCATCTCGGCCACCGACTGGGCGCCGGGCGGGCTCTCGGGCGAGGACCTGGTGGCGCTGACGCGCATGCTGAAGGATGCCGGCTGCGACCTGATCGACTGCTCGACCGGCCAGACGGTGCCGGAACAAAAACCGGTCTACGGCCGTATGTACCAGGCCTCCTACGCCGACTGGGTGAGGAACGAAGTGGGCATCGCCACCATGACCGTTGGGGCGATCACCACGCCCGACCAGGTGAATACGCTGCTCGCCGCGGGCAAGGCGGACCTGGTGGCGCTCGCGCGCCCGCACCTCGCCAATCCGTATTTCACGCTGCAGGCCTCGGCCTGGTACCAGCATGCGGGCCAGTACTGGCCGCCGCAATACCACCCGGGCCGCGACCAGGCCACCCGCAACGCCCAGCGCGAGCGCGCCGAGCTCACCGACGTGAAGCTGCGCGGGCGGCCGGCGAGCCACGAAGTGCAGGCGTAATGGGGACAGACCTCATTTACATGAAGAAACATCGCAAATGGGGTCTGTCCCTCTTTCTTCTTTTTGCGCTGCCCGCCTGGGGCTTCGACGCCAATGG
This sequence comes from Pseudomonadota bacterium, assembly GCA_027624175.1. Lineage (GTDB taxonomy): Bacteria > Pseudomonadota > Gammaproteobacteria > Burkholderiales > SG8-39 > JAABQT01. Next base: position 3,493 of record JAQBXT010000007.1, read on the forward strand.
CGTCGCGCTGGGCGCGAGCGAGGCCGCGGTGCTGGCGCAGTTTCCGGCGGCGCGCTGCAAGCCGCTGGAATGGAAAACCGACGCGGCCGACCGGCGCTGCGAGGACGCCAAGATCCAGTTCGGCGGGGCGCCGGCGCGCATCAGCTTTTACCTGCGCGGCGGCGCGGTGCAGGCCTTCGACGTGCGCTTCGACGCCTCGCAGCTCGAGCGCGTGCTGGGGCACCTGAAGCAGCAGTACGGCGCGCCCGGCACCGAGACGCACGAGAAGATCGAGCGGCGCGGCGAGACGCGCGAGCTGAGCCGGGTGCGCTGGGACCGCGGCGCCGAGCACGCGCTGCTCACTTCGCAGCTCAGGCGCCGGCGCGTGGACCTGAACGTCTGGCGCGGCAACTTCGACGTCGAGATCTACCGCTTCAAGGAGTCGCGGCCGCGTCCCTGAAGAAGGCCGTGAGGCCGGTCCAGTTGACCAGCTCGTAGCCCAGTTCCTGCGTCAGCAGCCGGTACTTGCCCTCCTGCTGCATGCGCGCGAGTGTCGGGGCGTGGGTTTCGACCAGGATCAGCGCCGGGCGGTAGCGGGCGAAATCCAGCGAGCGCAGCACCGCTTCCTCGTGCCCCTCCACGTCGATGTAGCAGCCCTGTGCGGGCGGCGGCCCCTTGGCCATGAAGCCCTCCAGCACCACGTCCTCGCCCCATTGCGAGTAGTGCGTGCCCCGGTGCTTGATGAGGTAGGTCTTGCGCCACAGGAACAGTTTGCGCAGGAATGCCGACTTGTCAGCGAACGCAAACCACGCACGCTGCAGGCGCTTCGCGCGCAATCGTGACCCCGACCTGAACGTCGACAATGCGGGCCCCTTTGTCAAAATGCAATTGTGCCCTTGACAGGGCGGGGCTGCCGCGCGAACCATCGCTGCGATGAGCGGCCACGATTCATTCTCCGGGTTGCCCTCGCGCCTGTACTGGGCGCTGGCGGACGCGCGTCGCCGCGCGCGCTTGTTCTGGTACCGCGCGGACCTCGAGGCGATGGCCTGCGTGCTGCTGGTCGGCGCGCTGCTGGCCGGGTTCGGCTTCGCGCTGCACGCGGTGTTCGCGCGCCAGGACGCGGTGCGCGACATGGCACGCCAGGCCGAGGCGCGGGACCTGGAGTGCCTGGCGCGCAACGTGTACTTCGAGGCGCGCGGCGAGCCGGCGGCAGGGCAGTACGCGGTGGCAGAGGTGACCATGAACCGCAGGGCCGCGTCGCGCTATCCCGAAGCGCTGTGCGCGGTGGTGTACCAGAAGAACTGGGACGCGGTGCGCGGGCGCTACGTCGGCGCGTTCTCGTGGACCGAGTTCACGGTGCTGCCGGAACCGCGCGGCGAGGATTGGGAGCGCGCGCAACAAGTGGCCGAGGAGGTGTACTCCGGGCGGCATGTGCCCAGCCTGCAGGGCGCGATGTACTTTCACGCGACCTATATCCGACCCGCGTGGGCGAAGCAGAAAAAGCCCGTGGCGCGCATCGGCAGGCACGTGTTCTACCGCTAGCGCGGCTCAGCGTTTCGCGAACTTGAGGGTGAAGCGGTCGCTTTCGCCGATCGCCCGATACTTTTCGCGGTCCTGGTTCTTCAGGCGGTAGGACGGCGGCAGCGTCCACACGCCCTCGGGGTGGTCCTTGGTGTCCTTCGGGTTGGCGTTCGCCTCGGAGGCGGCAAGCAGCCTGAAGCCGGCTTTCTCGATGAGTTCGATCGCGTAGTCCTGGCGCAGGTAGCCGGATTTCATCTGCGCCTGCTGCGTCTGGTCGGTGCGGCCGCGGTGGTCGACGACGCCGAGGATGCCGCCGGGCTTGAGCGCTTTGTGGAACGCGCGCAACGCGCCTTCGATCTCCTTGCGCTCGACCCAGTTGTGCATGTTGCGGAAGGTGAGGACGAAGTCGGCGCTGCCCGCGGGCGCGATATCGTGCAGTCCGGCGTTGAATTCGGTCACCAGGACCTTGCCGTACAGGGCGGGCTCGGCGGCGAGGCGCGCGAGGAGTTTCTGGTGGTCGGCGAGGTATTGCGGCGCGGCCAGGCCGTCGCGGCTGGCGGCGATGTAGCGGCCCCGGTCCCGCAGGTGGGGGGCGAGGATTTCCATGTAGTAGCCGCCGCTGCCGGGGAGAATTTCCACTACTACGCTGTCTTTCTTGACGCCGAAGAAATTGATCACCTCGAGCGGGTGGCGGTAGGGGTCGCGCGCCACATTGCCGGGGCTGCGGTGCGGCGCTGCGAGGCGCTGTGCGAGGACGTCTTTGTCCTGCAACATCGCGGGGGCGCAGGCGGTGAGCGAAGCGAGGGCCGCGAGGAGCAGGCTGCGGAGGGTCAGGTGCATGTCGCGGGTTCCTGTGTCGGTGTCAGGCAGCGAGCAGTTGGTCGTAGACCGCCAGGTCGCCCTGGGAAAAACAGCAGAAGACGACCTCTTTGACGACGGGGAAGGCTTTCGCCTGCGAACGTACAGTGGCGACCGCAACTTTTGCCGCGAGGTCGACGGGGTAGCCGTAGACGCCGGTGCTGATGGCCGGGTAGGCGAGGCTGGCGATGGCGTGCTGGTCTGCGATCTCTAGGCAGCGTTGATAGCAGGAGGCGAGGAGTTCCGGCTCGCCGAGCTTGCCGCCGTGCCAGACCGGGCCGACCGTGTGGATGACGAAGTTGGCGGCGAGGCGGTAGCCCTGGGTGAGCTTGGCGTCGCCGGCATCGCAGCCGCCGAGCTTGCGGCATGCGGCGAGCAGTTCGGGGCCGGCCGCCTGGTGGATCGCGCCGTCCACGCCGCCGCCGCCGAGCAGCGAGGCGTTCGCGGCGTTGACGATGGCCTCGACCTGCAGCGTGGTGATGTCGGCGCGCAGTGCGCGCAACCGGACGCTAGTTGCCTTCAATGCGGCCGACCACTTTGCCGTTGTGATTGACGATGAACATCGCGTGCCCGCCGGGATAGGCATACGGCTCTTCCTGCAGCGATTTGCGTCTCGTGAACTGCACGCGCACGTACCACTTGCCGCCCTCGGCCTTCGCAGTGAAGGTGCACGGCGTGATCTCGGTGCATTTCCTTGCCACCTGGTGCCTGGCCGCTGCGATCGCTCCCGCCCGGTCGAGGGCCGCGGCGGGGCAGGTCCAGGACGCGAGGACCGTTGCCGCGAGCGCGAGAGATAAGCGCCTGGGGGTCATCGGCCTATTTTCCCGGTATCTGCGAACAGCACAGCCTGCGGTTCGAGTGTCGAGGGGTCAGGCCACAGGTTCAGAAGACAAACCCTTGCGGGATCAGGCCGCAACGACATGTCTCATGCCCCAGGCTTCTGGTATTCGTAGATGCGAAAACCGTTCTCCTGAGCGTAACCACCAGGCTGCCAACCGCGCCGAAGAATAGTGCCGGCAATCATGGCCATGTTCATGCCAATGGGATCCCGCAATTGATCGGTGCACGGTTAGGCGGCGTACCGAAGCACCGCGATAAAGTGACACGTGGTCCCCGCGATGACGCACAGATGCCACATGAAGTGAAAGTATCTGATTCGTTCCGCCATAAAAAACACCGCACCCACCGTATACGCGATACCGCCCGCAAGCAGCCAGAACAGCCCCCACTTGGGTACAAGAGTCCAAAGTGGCTCTGCCGCGATGAGGACCAACCAGCCCATCGCGAGATACACCCACGTCGAGAAGGTCGTGTACCGGATTCCGCCGATAGCCTTGAACAACGTACCGACGACGGCCATGCCCCACACGAGCCCGAACAAAGTCCAGCCCCAATTGCCGCGCAGCACACCGAGCGTGAACGGCGTGTAGGTCCCGGCGATCAGGAGGTAGATTGCCGAGTGATCGAGAACCTGAAAAACCCGTTTGGCGCGATTCTGCGGGAACGCATGAAAGAGCGTGGACGATAAATACAGGAGCACCATGGCGGTCGCAAATACGCTCGCGCCCACGATTCCCGCTGCGTCCCCGCGAGCGAGCGCGGCGGTAATGAGAATCGGCAAGGCCGCCAGCGCCGCCACCAAGCCGATGCCATGGCTGATGCTGTTCGCGATCTCCTCGCCCAAAGACTGAGGCCGCTCCTGCAACTGCAGCGCTTCAACCATAGCTGTATCCCCTACACGGTCCAACGTTCGCCGCGAACCGCGCGCGCCGCTGTTGCGCGCGTCGGTTTCCACGGCGCGGTTGGGTGGCAAATCGCCGCAGTCAGAGGTCGTCCGGCGTCAGGCCTGCGCGCTTGGAGAGTCGCGCAAGCATGCGCGGTCCGATCTCCTCGCGGTCATGGAACGCGAAGACCACATCGGGCCAGCCGGGCCTGGAAAGGGTCTTGTGTGAACCGGACTGACGCTTGAGGGTCCAGCCGATCCGGTAAAGCGCTGCGAGGACACGATTGGCCTTGGACGAAGGCCAGGAGCTCATGCCACCGCGATAGAAATGGACTGAGGTCCGCTCTCGTTGTGCTCGAGTTGCTCCGCGAGAACGCGCAGGGCCAGTGCCTGGGCTTTGGCCATTGCTTCCTGGGCCGTGGCGCCATACGCCAGAACGCCAGGCAGTTCAGGGACTTCCGCCAGCCAGCGCCCGTCTTCTTCCCGCTCGTGCTCGATGGTGAAATGCATAGGCACCTCTGCAATTGCCGCGATTCTACGCCTGCCTCTGGATCGCCACCCAACGTTCACGATGACCGGCCCGCGTAGGCGGGCGAAGCCCGCGCTCGCCGGTCCGGCTCCCGCGGCTTTCCCCGCGGCCACTTCCGCATTCAACGCCACCATCTTCAGCTTCTTCCTCGACGACATTGTTGACCTACCTTTCGACAGTAATTCTACGAAGGTAGGTGTCTCACCTTACATTGGCACAAACGGGTTTCAATCTGAGGCGACGCTTTCGCCGTATGCCTTTAGCGAAGACCGAGTAGACATGCTCCGCAGTCAGCGCCAACCCCTTGCTCGACAGCATGCCTTCGTCCTGTAGCTGCTTAGCGATCTTGAGAAACGAAAGACCACGATTGAGCCGTAGCTCAATGACTCGTTTCAATAGCTGATGCTGATAGCTGCTGTATCGACTTACCGTCAGTGCTTTAGTAGTCAGCCTAAAAGTGCAGAGAAGTGCCGTTGCACTCTCAAAACTACCTACTAGCAGACTTACTCGACTGTCACCGACTTCGCCAGGTTCCTCGGTTTGTCCACGTCGGTGCCGCGCGCCAGCGCGGTGTGATAGGCCAGGAGCTGCAGCGGCACCACGTGCAGGATCGGCGACAGCAGCCCGTAGTGCTCGGTCAGCCGGATCACATGCATGCCCTCCTGCGCCGCGATGCGCGTGTCGGCGTCGGCGAGCACGTACAGTTCCCCGCCGCGTGTGCGCACTTCCTGCATGTTCGACTTGACCTTCTCCAGCAGCGCATCGTTCGGCGCCACGGTCACCACCGGCATCTCGCGCGTGACCAGGGCGAGCGGCCCGTGCTTCAGTTCGCCCGCCGGATAGGCTTCGGCGTGGATGTAGGAGATCTCCTTCAGCTTCAGCGCGCCCTCCAGCGCAATCGGGTAGTGAATGCCGCGCCCGAGGAACAGCGCGTGCTCCTTTTTCGCGAAACGCTCGGCCCAGGCGATGACCTGCGGCTCGAGCGCCAGGGCCGCGGCGAGCGCGGCGGGCAGGTGGCGCAGGCGCTTCATGTGCTGCGCCTCGGCGCGCGCCGGCAGGCGCTTGCCCAGCTTGGCGAGCAGCAGCGCGAGCAGGAATAGCGCGGTGAGTTGTGTGGTGAATGCCTTGGTCGAGGCCACGCCGATCTCGACCCCGGCGTGCGTCAGGAACCGCAACCGCGTCTCGCGCATCATGGCGCTGGTGGCGACGTTGCAGATTGCGAGGGTGCGCTTCTGGCCCAATTTGCGCGCGTGCCGCAAAGCGGCGAGCGTGTCGGCAGTCTCGCCCGACTGCGACACCACCACCACCAGCGTGGTTGGATCAGGCACGCTGTCGCGGTAGCGGTACTCGCTCGCGATCTCGACCTGCGTGCGCAGCCGCGCGAGCGACTCGATCCAGTACTTCGCCACCAGGCCCGAGTAGTAGCTGGTGCCGCAGGCGAGGATCAGCACGCTCTTTGCGCCCTGCAGCATGCGCAGCGCATCCTTGCCGAACAGCGCCGGGGTCACCGCCTCCACCCCTTCGAGCGTGTCGGCGACGGCGCTCGGCTGCTCGAAAATCTCCTTTTGCATGTAGTGCCGGTAGGGGCCCAGCTCGACTGGGGCGCTGCCAGCTTTCACCACGCGCACCGCGCGCCTGGCTTCCCGGTCGGCGGCGTCCCGCACGCGGAATCCTTCCAGGCTGATCTCCGCCACATCGCCCTCCTCCAGGTAGGCGATGCGCTCGGTCGTGCCGGCGAGCGCGAGGGCGTCGGAAGCGAGAAACATCTCCTTGGCGCCGACGCCCACCACCAGCGGGCTGCCGGCGCGCGCGCCGACCACGCGATGCGGTTGGCTCTTCGCGATCACCGCGATCGCATAGGCGCCGGAGAGCCGTTTCACCGCGCGGCGCACCGCCTGGAACAGGTCGCCGTCGTAGTGACGGTGCACCAGGTGTGCGATGACTTCGGTATCCGTCTGGCTGTCGAAGACGTAGCCCGCCGACTTGAGCTCGCCGCGCAGTTCCTCGTAGTTCTCGATGATGCCGTTGTGCACCACCGCGATTTCGTCCCTGGACACCATCGGATGGGCGTTGTGCGTCAATGGCGCGCCGTGGGTCGCCCAGCGCGTATGCGAGACACCGGTCTCGGCGGTCAGTTTCAGTTTCGACACCTGACCGGCCAGGTCGGAGACGCGCGCCACGCTGCGTAGCCGCTCGAGAGCGCCCTTCCGCAGCGCGGCTATGCCGCAGGAATCATAGCCGCGGTACTCGAGGCGCCGCAGGCCCTCGACCAGCACCGGCACGATGTCGCGCTGCGCCGCCGCGCCGACGATTCCGCACATGGTCTATTTCTTCCGCGGTTTCCAGTTCGGCAGTGAAACCTGCCTGGCGCGCGCCACGGTGAGTTGCCCGGGCGGCGTGTTCTTGCTGATGGTCGAGCCGGCGCCGATGTAGGAGCCCTTGGCGATCGTCACTGGGGCGACCAGCGTGGCGTCCGAGCCGATGAAGCACTCGTCCTCGATCACGGTGCGATGCTTGGCGACGCCGTCGTAGTTGCAGGTGATGGTGCCGGCGCCGATGTTGACGCGTGCGCCCACCTCGGCGTCGCCGATGTAGGCCAGGTGGTTCGCTTTCGAGCCGGCGCCGATGCGGCTCGCCTTGACTTCCACGAAGTTGCCGATGTGCACCTCTTCGGCGAGGCGCGTGCCTGGCCGCAGGCGTGCGTAGGGACCCACGCGGCAGCGCTTGCCGACCTCGGCGTCCTCGAGCAGCGAGTAGGCATGGATCTCGGTGTCCGCGTCCACGGTGACGTTGCGCAGCACGCAATTCGGCCCGACCCGCACACGGTCGCCGAGTGTCACCTTTCCTTCGAACACGCAATTCACGTCGATGGCGACATCGCGCCCGCACGACAGCTCTCCACGTACATCCACGCGCCACAGGTCGGCGAGTGTCACGCCAGCTTCGAGCAGCTTGTTCGCCTGCGCGTTCTGGTAAGCACGCTCGAGCAGCGCGAGCTCATGTCGCGAATTGACGCCGGCCACTTCCCACGGGTCCGTCGCCTTCACCGTCGCGATCTGGACGCGCTCCTTGACCGCGATGCCGATGACATCGGTCAGGTAATGTTCCTGCTGGGCATTCGCCGGCTTCACCTTCGACAGCCACGCCGCGAGGCGCTGCGCCGGCGCGGCGAGCAAGCCTGCGTACCACTCGCGGATGCGCAGCTCCTTGGCGCTGGCATCCTTGTGCTCCACGACACGGCGCACGCGCTTGCGCGCGTCGCGCAGCACGCGGCCGTAGCCCGTCGCATCGGTGAGATCCGAGGTGCAGATGGCAAGCCCCTGCTTCGAGGCCGCCAACAGGCAACCGAGCGTTTCGGCGCGCAGCAAAGGTACGTCGCCATTGAGCACCAGCACCTGCGAGCCGCGCGCTACCTTCGGCATCGCCTGCGCCAGCGCGTGGCCCGTGCCAAGCTGCTGCGCCTGCTCGACCCATTGCACGCCTGCACCGGCAAAGGCGGCCCGCACTTCCGCGGCGCCGTGGCCGTGCACCACGAGAATCTGATCCGGTTCGAGCGCACGCGCGACCTGGAGCACATGTGCGAGCAACGGCCGGCCCGCCAGGGGATGCAGGACCTTCGGCAGCGCCGAATGCATGCGCTTGCCCTGCCCGGCTGCAAGCACGATCACCGCGAGGCTCATGGGGCCGGATTCTAGCATCCGGATTCTGGCGAACTCCTTGAAAGATCATGGAAAACCGCATTAAATAGCGGCATGAGCGACGACTACATCGAGATCAGCTTCAGGCTGGTGGCCGCGCTTGCCGCGGGCGGCATCATCGGCCTGGAGCGCAGCTATCGCGGCCGCGCCGCCGGATTCCGCACGCATGCACTGGTCTGCCTCGCCTCCAGCCTGCTGATGCTGGTCACCGTTTACGAGAGCCAGTGGTTCTCGTCGCAGGGCGGCTCGCGCGTGGTAGTGGATCCGACGCGCATGGCGCAGGGCATCATGACCGGCATCGGCTTCCTCGGCGCCGGCGTGATCGTCAAGGAAGGCCTGTCGGTGCGCGGCCTGACCACGGCCGGGTCGATCTGGGTGACGGCAGCGATCGGCATCCTCACCGGGATCGGCTTTTACTTCGCAGCCGGCATCGGTGCAGTACTGACGCTCGGCACGCTGTCGGTGTTCCGCTGGATCGAAAGCAAGATTCCCACCGAGTTCTACGCCAATTTCTCGGTGCGCTTTGCGCGCGATGCGGTAATGCCCGAGACCAGGCTGCGCCGGCTCGTGTCGGAACACGGCTTCACCGTCTACAACCTGAACTACCGGCTGGTCGCCGAAGGCGCGCAGTTCGAGTACCGCATGGTGCTGCGCGCGGTCGGCGAGGACGGAGTGCGCGCGCTGTCGGATGCGCTAAAGGGCGATGCCACGGTGATCGAGTACCGCATCGCTCCAGCCAGCGACTAGTCGCCGCTAACGCGGCAGCTCGGACGTCCCCATCAGGAACTCGTCCACCGCGCGCGCCGCCTGCCGGCCCTCGCGGATCGCCCAGACTACGAGCGATTGGCCGCGGCGCATGTCGCCGGCCGAAAACACCTTGGGCGCGCTGGTCGCATAGCAACCTGTGCCGTCGGTCGCGGCCTGGGCATTGCCGCGGGCGTCCTTCTGCACGCCGAAGGCCTCCAGCATGGACTGCGCCGGCGAGACGAAGCCCATCGCCAGCAACACCAGGTCGGCGGGAATCTCGAACTCCGAACCCGAGATCTCCACCGGTTTGCCGTCCCGCCACTCGAGCTTCACTGCTCGCAAAGCCTTCAGCTTGCCGTTCTCGCCGATGAACGCCTTGGTGGCGATCGACCAGTCGCGCGCCGCGCCCTCCTCGTGGGAAGACGAGGTGCGCAGTCGCGTCGGCCAGTAGGGCCATACCGGGTTCGCCTCGGGGTCGGGCGGCATCGGCAGCAGTTCGAACTGCGTCACCGAGGCCGCGCCGTGCCGGTTGGACGTACCGACGCAGTCTGATCCGGTGTCACCGCCGCCAATGATCACCACGTGCTTGCCCCTCGCCCACAGATCCTTCACGTTCTTGTCGCCCGCGACGCGCCGGTTCTGCAGCGGCAGGAAATCCATGGCGAAGTGCACGCCGTCCAGATCGCGCCCCGGCACCGGCAGCTCGCGCGGCACCTCCGCGCCCCCTGAGAGCACCACAGCGTCGAATTCCTTCAGCATTTTTTTCGGGTCGACGGGGCGCGCCTGGGCATTGCCGGCGCCCACCGGGTCGCTTGCCACCACGTGGTTTACGAGGAACTGCACGCCCTCCGCCTGCATCTGCTCGACGCGGCGGTCGATGTGCCACTTTTCAATCTTGAAATCCGGGATGCCGTAGCGCAGCAGGCCGCCGATGCGGTCGTTCTTTTCGTACAGCGTGACCGCGTGACCGGCGCGCGCCAGTTGTTGCGCGCACGCAAGCCCCGCCGGGCCTGAGCCGACGACGGCTACCTTCTTGCCGGTCTTGGGCGCGCTACGCTGTGGCTGGACCCAGCCGTTCTCCCATGCCCGGTCGATGATCGCGTGCTCGATCGACTTGATGCCCACGGGGTCCGCGTTGATGCGCAGCACGCAGGCTTCCTCGCAGGGCGCCGGGCAGATGCGACCGGTGAACTCCGGGAAATTGTTGGTCGAGTGCAGCGTCTCGATCGCCTGCTTCCAGTCCTGGCGGTACACCAGGTCGTTCCAGTCCGGGATGATGTTGTTGACCGGGCAGCCCGACATGCAGAACGGCGTGCCGCAATCCATGCAGCGCGCGCCCTGGATCTTCGAGTCCTCGTCGGAGAGGTGCACGATGAACTCGCGGTAATGCTTCTTGCGCGCCGCCGGCGACTCGGCCGCTTCGCTGAGGCGCTGGTACTCCAGGAACCCGGTGACCTTGCCCACTTAAGCCGCCGCCTTCTTGTGCGCGGCGGCAAGCTCGCCCAGCGCACGCCGGTATTCCTTCGGGAACACCTTGACGAAGCGCGCACGGAACGCGGGCCACTGCTCCAGGATCTGCTGCGCGCGCTTGCTGCCGGTGTGCTTGAGGTGGTTCTCGATCAGCCCGCGCAGCACCACCTCGTCCGCCTCGCCGAGGTGCCAGAGTTCGCGGCCGAGCTTGCCCTGCTGTTCCGCGGCCGCGAGCACCGGCTCCAGGTCCACCATCGAGGTATTGCAGCGGGTGACGAATTCGCCGTCCGTGTCGAGCACGTAGGCGATGCCGCCGGACATGCCGGCGCCGAAATTGCGTCCGGTCAGGCCCAGGACGGCGACCGAGCCGCCGGTCATGTACTCGCAGCCGTGGTCGCCCACGCCCTCCACCACCGCGCTGGCGCCCGAGTTCCGCACCGCGAAGCGCTCTCCGGCCACGCCGCGGAAATACGCTTCGCCGGCAATCGCCCCGTACAGCACCACGTTGCCGGTGATGATGTTCTCCGTCGGCTCGCCGCGGAACTTGGGCGAGGGCTGTACGCTGATGCGCCCGCCCGAGAGGCCCTTGCCGCAGTAGTCGTTGGTGTCGCCGATCAGGTCGAGCGTCACCCCGTGCGCGAGGAACGCGCCAAAGCTCTGTCCCGCCGAGCCCGCGAAGCGCACACGCACGGTGTCATCGGGTAAGCCCTCGTGCCCGTAGCGCCGTGCGATCTCGTGCGACAGCATGGTGCCCACGGTGCGGTTGATATTGCGGATCGGCATGTCGATGGCGATCTTCTCGCCGCGCTCCAGCGCCGGCTGCGCCAGCTCGATGAGCCGGTTGTCCAGGGCCTTGTCGAGCGCGTGGTCCTGCATCTCGCAATGAAAGCGCGCCACCGACGCCGCAATCTGCGGCAGATGGAAGATGCGCGAGAAATCCAGGCCCTTGGCCTTCCAGTGCTCAATGCCCCTTTTCATCTCGAGCAGGTCGGTGCGGCCGATCAACTCGTCGAACTTGCGTACGCCGAGCTGCGCCATCAGCTCGCGCGCTTCCTCGGCAACGTAGAACATGTAGTTGACGACGTACTCGGGCTTGCCCGAGAACTTCTTGCGCAGCGCCGGATCCTGCGTCGCTACGCCGACCGGGCAGGTGTTGAGGTGGCACTTGCGCATCATGATGCAGCCGCTCACCACCAGCGGCGCGGTGGCGAAACCGAACTCATCGGCGCCCAGCAGGGCGCCGACCACCACGTCGCGCCCGGTTTTCAGCTGTCCGTCCACCTGCACCGCGATCCTGCCGCGCAGTCGGTTCAGCACCAGGGTCTGCTGCGTCTCGGCCAGTCCCAGTTCCCAGGGCGTACCGGCGTGCTTGATCGAGCCCCAGGGCGAGGCGCCGGTGCCACCATCGTGCCCTGAGATGGTGACGTGGTCGGCCTTGGCCTTGGACACGCCCGCCGCCACCGTGCCGACGCCGACTTCCGACACCAGCTTCACCGAGATCGAGGCTGCGGGATTCGCATTCTTCAGGTCGTGGATCAGCTGCGCCAGATCCTCGATCGAATAAATGTCGTGGTGCGGCGGCGGGCTGATCAGCTCCACGCCCGGGGTCGAGTAGCGCAGCTCGGCGATGTACTCGGAAACCTTTTTGCCGGGCAATTGCCCACCCTCGCCGGGCTTGGCGCCCTGGGCCATCTTGATCTGGATCTGCTCCGCGCTCGCCAGGTACTCCGCCGTGACGCCGAAGCGGCCGGAGGCGACCTGCTTGATCTTGGACTTCAGCATGTCGCCTTCCTGCAGCGCGATGTCCTTCTCGACGCGGCCGGCGCCCAGGCGCGAGCGCAGCGTCTCGCCGGCCTTGACCGGCGCGTAGCGCTTGCGGTCCTCGCCGCCTTCGCCGGTGTTCGACTTGCCGCCAATCCGGTTCATGGCGACCGCCAGCGTGGTGTGCACCTCGGTCGAGATCGAACCGAGCGACATGGCGCCGGTGGCGAAGCGCTTCACGATTTCCGCCGCGGGCTCGACCTCCTCCAGCGGCACCGGCTTCACGCCGCCGAAGCGGAACTCGAACAGCCCGCGGAGCGTCATGTGGCGCCGGCACTGGTCGTTGATGATCGACGCGTACTCCTTGTACGTGGCGTAGGAGCGCTCGCGCGTCGCGTGCTGCAGCTTGGCAATCGCATCCGGCGTCCACATGTGCTCCTCGCCGCGCACGCGCCAGGCATACTCGCCGCCGGCGTCGAGCATCGATTTGAGGACCGGGTCGCGCTCATCGAACGCGTCGTTGTGGATGCGGATCGCTTCCTGCGCGACCTCGAACAGTCCGATGCCGCCAACGTTGGACGCCGTGCCGGTGAAGTACTTGTCCACCAGCGGCTTGGCCAGGCCGACGGCCTCGAAGATCTGCGCGCCGGTGTAGGACATGTAGGTCGAGATGCCCATCTTGGACATCACCTTCTTCAGGCCCTTGCCCACTGCCTTGACGAAGTTCTTGATCGCCTTGCTTCCCGCCGCCCCGTCCTCGGGGTGCATGGCAAGCAGGGTCTCGAGCGCGAGATAGGGATGCACGGCCTCGGCGCCGTAGCCGCCGAGCAGCGCGAAGTGGTGCACTTCTCGCGCCGAGCCGGTCTCCACCACCAGGCCCGCGCTGGTGCGCAGGCCCTTGGCCACCAGGTGCTGGTGGATGGCGGACAACGCGAGCAAGGCCGGGATCGCCACGCGCTCGCGATCGACCTGCCGGTCCGACACCACGATGATCGAGGCGCCCGCACGCACCGCGTCCTCGGCCTGCGCGCACAGCGACGCCAGGCGCGCTTCGATGGCGTCCTTGCCCCAGGCCACGGGATAGGTAACGTCGAGCTCCTGCGAGCGGAATTTGCCGTTCGTGTAGCGCTCGATGTGGCGGATCTTCTCCATCTCGTAGAAATCGAGCACCGGCTGCGACACTTCCAGCCTGAGCGGCGGGTTCATCTCGTCGATGCCGAGCAGGTTCGGCTTGGGCCCGATGAAAGACATCAGCGACGTCACCAGCTCCTCGCGGATCGGATCGATCGGCGGGTTGGTGACCTGCGCGAAAAGCTGCTTGAAATAGTGGTACAGGGTCTTGTTCTTGTTCGACAGCACCGCGAGTGGCGAGTCGTTGCCCATCGAGCCCACCGGCTCCTCGCCGTTCAGCGACATCGGCACCATCAGGAACTTGATCTCTTCCTGGGTATAGGCCATGGCCTGCTGCCGGTCGAGCAGCGGCACCGCGCTTTTGAGCGGCGCGGTTTTTTCGCTCTCCACTTCGTCGAGCTTGACGCGGATGCGCTCGATCCATTCGGCGTAGGGACGCGCGCCGGACAGGGAGTCCTTGAGCTCCTTGTCCTCGACGATGCGGCCCTTTTCCAGGTCCACCAGGAACATTTTTCCCGGCTGCAAGCGCCACTTCTTGACGATTTTCTCCTCGGGCACGGGCAGGCAGCCGCACTCCGAGCCCATGATCACCAGGTCGTCGTCCGTGACGATGTAGCGCGAGGGCCGCAGCCCGTTGCGATCGAGCGTGGCGCCGATCTGGCGCCCGTCGGTGAAGGCGATGGACGCCGGGCCGTCCCAGGGCTCCATCATCGCCGCGTGGTACTCGTAGAACGCCCGGCGCGCCGGATCCATCAGGCTATGGTTCTCCCAGGCCTCCGGGATCATCATCATCACGGCGTGCGCCACCGAGTAGCCGCCCATCACCAGCAGCTCGAGCGCATTGTCGAAGGATGCCGAGTCCGACTGCCCGTCGTAGATCAGCGGCCAGATTTTGCCCAGGTCGTCGCCCAGCACCGGGCTGGAGATCGCGCCCTGGCGCGCACGGATCCAATTGACATTGCCGCGCACCGTGTTGATCTCGCCGTTGTGGGCGATCATGCGGAACGGGTGCGCCAGGTCCCAGGAGGGAAAAGTGTTGGTCGAGAAGCGCTGGTGAATGAGCGCGAGCGCCGATTCGCAACGCGCATCCATGAGGTCAAGGTAATACCCGCCGACCTGGTGGGGCAGGAGCATGCCCTTGTAGATGAGCGTGCGCGCCGACATCGAGGGCACGTAGTACTCCCTGCCGTGCGCGATCTTCAGCGCCTGGATGGCATGGACGGCGCTCTTGCGAATGATGTAGAGCTTGCGCTCCAGCGCGTCGGTGACGGTGACACCGCGCCCGCGGGCGATGAACACCTGGCGGATGACCGGCTCGATCTTCTTCGCCGGTTCGGCCAGATCGGAATTGTCTACCGGCACGTCGCGCCAGCCGAGCAGCACCTGGCCTTCGTCCTTCACCGCGCGCTCGAGTTCGTATTCGCAGGCCTGGCGGCTCGCCGGATCCCTCGGCAGGAATACCATGCCGACGCCGTATTGGCCGAGCGGCGGCAACTTCACCCCGTTGCGCGCCATGTCCTCGCGCAGCTGACGGTCCGGAATCTGGATCAGGATGCCGGAACCGTCCGAGAGTTTCGGATCCCAGCCCACGGCGCCGCGGTGCGCCAGATTTCGGAGCACCGTGAGTCCCTGCTCGATGATGGAATGCGACTTCTTGCCCTTGATGTGCGCGACAAAGCCGACGCCGCAGGCGTCGTGTTCGTTTCTCGGGTCGTACAGACCCTGTGCCACGGGGGCGGCGTGCAGTTCCAAGGTCAAGCCTTTGATCAAATGAGCCAATCCAACATCTTTGCCGCTCTGCACAATAACTGGGGGCGAACTTTGGAATATACCCGCAGAGCCCTAGGGGAACAAGAGACCCGGGGCGCGGACGGGACTACTGCGCCGCAGCAGCGGTGGAGGCGGCGGACCCAGCCGCGATCGCGGCACGCACGTCACGCTCATCGACGTCGGCGCGGAGCACGGCACGCCCGACGGCTTCGAGCAGCACGTAGCGGATGCGCCCGGCAGCGGCCTTCTTGTCCCCGGCCATCAACTCCAGGTACCGCTCTGGCCCGAGCGCGGGGCCCCCGACGGGCAGCCCGGTGCGCTGCAGCAAGCGGCGTAGGCGCAGCACCTCGGCGGCGGGGAGATGCGCCGCGCGCGCCGACAGCTCGCCCGCCATCACCATGCCGGCGGCCACGGCTTCGCCGTGCAGCCACGCGCCATACCCGGACCCCGCCTCGATGGCGTGGCCAAAGGTGTGGCCGAAATTGAGCAGTATTCGCGGCCCGGCCTCGCGCTCGTCCGCCGCCACCACCTCGGCCTTGAGTTCGCAGGACCGGCGCACCACGTGCGCCAGCGCGGCCGCGTCCCGTGCCAGCAGGCGCTCGACGTTGCTCTCGAGCCACCCGATGAGCGCGGCGTCGAGCGCGAAGCCGTGCTTGATCACCTCGGCCACGCCGGCGCGCAGTTCGCGCTCGGGCAGCGTGGCCAGCGCTGCAACATCCGCGATCACCGCGCGCGGCTGGTGGAAAGCGCCGATCATGTTCTTGCCGCGCGCGTGATTGACCGCCGTCTTGCCGCCCACCGAGGAATCGACCTGCGCCAGCAGCGTGGTCGGCACCTGGATGAAGTGTATGCCTCGCTGGTAGACCGCCGCGGCGAAGCCCGCGAGATCGCCGATCACGCCCCCGCCCAGCGCAACGATCACGCTGTCACGGCCCAGGCGCGCGCCGAGCAGGGCGTCGAATACACGGTCCAGCGTGCCCCAGCTCTTTGCCGACTCTCCGTCCTCGACCAGCACTGCCAGGACGTCGGCCGCTCCCGCGCGCTGCAACGCGGCCTTGACGCGTTCCAGGTAAAGCGGCCCCACCACCGCGTTGGTGACCACGGCAACGCGCCCCGCGCCCAGGTGCGGCTGATAAAGCTCGGCCGCGTCAAGCGCGCCGGCACCGATATGGATCGGGTAGGCGCGCCCGCCCAGCGCTACGCGGAGAGTTTCCATTCTTCCTTCAGTTGCGTGAGCAGCTGACGTGCGAGGCTTTGCACGCTTTGCCGCCCAGTGTCGACGACCATGTCTGCGATCTCCCGATAAAGCGGATCGCGCTCGGCGTAGAGCTGCTCCAGCCGCGCCATGGGATCCACCGTCGCCAGCAGTGGCCGGTTCTTGTCCTGGCGCACGCGCTCGTACAGCGCGGCCGGGCGCGCGTGCAGGTAGATCACCGACCCGCGGCTCGCGAGATGGCGCCGGTTGGCCTGCGCCAGCACTGCGCCCCCGCCGGTGGCAAGCACGATGTCCTCCAGCGCCACGAGTTCCGCGATCGTCGCGGATTCGCGCGTCCGGAAACCGGCCTCGCCCTCGATCTCGAAGATCACCGGGATCCTGACCCCGCAGCGGCGCTCGATCTCCTGGTCCGAATCGTGAAAATCGCGCTTCAGCTTGCGCGCAATGATGCGTCCCGCGGTAGTCTTTCCCGCCCCCATCATGCCGACCAGAAACACGTTGCGTGCGCCTCGCATGGACCTATTGTACGGACGCCGGACACAAAAACAGCCGGGAGATCCCGGCCGCGTGCCCAAGAAGGAGACCCGGCAAATTCTTCAGCGCACCGTCATGCGCTCGTTGATGATGCGCGGCGTCACGAACACCAGCAGCTCGGTCTTCTGCGACGAAGTGGAATCGTTGCGGAACAGCCGCCCGATAAACGGCAGGTCGCCGAAGAACGGCACCTTGGTGATGTCCGTGCGCTCGGTCTGTTCGTAGATGCCGCCGATCACCACGGTGCCGCCGTTTTCCACCAGCACCTCGGTCTTGACGTGCTTGGTGCTGATCTGTACGCCGGCCGGCGTGGTGGCGCCGGGCGCATCCTTGTTCACGTCGAGCGTCATGATGATATTGCCGTCGGGCGTAATCTGCGGCTTGACCTTGAGCGCGAGGCTCGCCTTGCGGAAAGACACGCTGGTCGCGCCCGAGGACGTCGACTGCTGGTAGGGAATCTCGGTGCCCTGCTCGATCAGCGCTTCGACCTGATCGGCGGCCAGCACGCGCGGGCTGGAAATGATCTTGCCCTTGCCATCGGCCTCCAGCGCCGATAGTTCGAGGTTCAGCCAACGTGTGAGCGACCTGTTGAACAGGATGAATGAGATCGCGCCAGCGTTGAAGGAGTTGAGGCCTGCCGCCGGGAAGTTCGAGTTCAGGCCCGGGCCGTTGATCACCGGCCTGCCCACCACCTAGCCCTGCGCCTGGCCGGTATTGACCAGTTCGGCGCCGATGTTCGGGCCGCGAACGCCGCCCGCCACGCCGCGCCCGGAAAACCCGTCTTCGATATACCCCATGCGCACGCCGAGGTTCTTGCTGAACGTGTCGCTCGCCTCGACGATGCGCGCCTCGATCATCACCTGGCGCACCGGCACGTCGATTTTGGCCAGGAGCTTCCGCACCTCTTCGAGCCGCGTCGGCGTGTCCTGCACGAACAGGGTATTGGTGCGCGCGTCCACCACCGCGCTGCCGCGCTTGGACAGGATCGGCTGCGTTTTGTCCGACAGCAGCTTCGCCACGTCGGCCGCCTTCTGGTAGCTCATGGCGAAGGCTTCGGTGCGCGTCTGCTCCAGGTCGTTGATCTGCGCCGCCGCCTCGAGCGCCAGCTTCTCGCGCGTCGCCAGCTCGTCGCGCGGTGCGATCCAGATCACGTTGCCGTTGCGGCGGCTGTCGAGGCCGCGCGTCTGCAGGATGATTTCCAGCGCCTGGTCCCAGGGCACGTCCTTCAGCCGTAGCGTGATGTTGCCCGCCACCGAGTCGCTGGTTCGACACTCATGCCATAGCGCGCGACGATATCCTGCGTCAGCTGGTTGCCGCCGAATGCCTGCTCGCGCGTGTAGATCGATTGGTCGTTGCGCATCACGCTGACGTTCATCACGTTGGCGCCGATGTCGACAATGGCGACGTTCATGTCCTTGCCCGCGCCGGGAAGCTGCTTGATCACCAGCCCGAGCGCGGCCTGCTGGGCGAAGGCCTCGATGTCCATGACCGCCGCCTTCAGCCCCGCGGATTCCGCCACCGCCACCCGGTCCTCGACCTTCTCCTTGCGTGTGGCGGCGATCATCACTTCCTGCTC
Source organism: Pseudomonadota bacterium (assembly GCA_027624175.1). Classification (GTDB taxonomy): domain Bacteria; phylum Pseudomonadota; class Gammaproteobacteria; order Burkholderiales; family SG8-39; genus JAABQT01. Next base: position 22,006 of record JAQBXT010000007.1, read on the forward strand.
ATCCGCCGAGGTGGGCGACGGGCCCACGATCTGGAAGTCGAGATTCACTTCCTCGAGCGCGAACGGGATGTACTGGTTGGCCTCGGATTCGACCTGGATTTCGAGTTCGTGCTCGCGCAGGCTGGCCGGCACGATGATCTTCTTGGTGATCACGGCACCGGTGGGAACCGCCATCGCGACGTGCTTGGAGCGCGTGCCCAGGCGCTTGTAGCCGCGCTTGACCGTCTCCACCACCGTCTCCAGATTGCTGATGTTGCCGTCGACCGTCGCATCGCGCGGCAGCGGCTCGATCACGTAGCGCTCGACGCGATACGCACCTTTGCCCACCTCGACGATCTCGAGCATCTTCACCGACGAGGAGCTGATGTCCAACCCGAACAGCGGCGGTGCCTTCGGGCTGAAGATGTCGAGTTGCATCGTTATTTCCCTTTTTGTATCGGCCCTTAGGGACGATACGTAGAATTTGCGTTAAATGCTAGCAACAACCCCCCCTGTGTCTAGCGAATCCGTCACCAACGGGGGAAGGCTATAATGCCTCCGATTTCCCGCCCGGTGCAACTGCCGCGGCACCAATGCCGCCCCAGTTGTCAAAACCCTTGATGTGGCTTCGTTTTTTGACGTTCCCGCTGGCCCTGGTTGGGGGCCTGATGGTGGCCGCGCTGTGCCTGCTCGGACTGGTGATCGCCCTGGCCTATCCGAACCTGCCCTCGCTGGACACGCTGACCGATTACCACCCCAAGGTACCGCTGCGCGTCTATACGGTGGAGGGCGTGCTGCTCGGCGAATTCGGCGAGGAACGCCGGGTGCTGGTAGATATCAAGCAAGTCCCGCTTGCCCTCACCAATGCCATTATCGCCACGGAGGACGAGCGCTTCTACCAGCATGCGGGCATCGACTACCTGGGAGTGGCGCGCGCGGCCTACGCCAACCTGGTCACCGACGGGCGCCGGCAGGGCGCGAGCACCATCACCATGCAGGTGGCGCGCAACTTCTTCCTGTCCTCGGAGAAGACGCTCACCCGCAAGCTGTATGAGGCGCTGCTCGCCCTGAAGATCGAGCACAGCCTCGGCAAGGACCAGATCCTCGGGCTGTACATCAATCAGATCTACCTCGGGCAACGTGCCTACGGTTTCGCCTCGGCGTCGCAGATCTATTTCGGCAAGCCGCTCGACCAGCTCAATCTGGCCGAGGCGGCGATGCTCGCGGCGCTGCCCAAGGCGCCCTCGAGCTACAACCCGGTCGCCAATCCCCAGCGCGCCAAGCAGAGGCAACAGTACGTGTTGCGCCGCATGCGGGCGCTGGGCTACATCGGAGAGGAGCAATACGAGGAGGCCCTGAAGGCCCCGATCATCACTCGCAGGGTGGCGGACAGCTATTCCGTGCGCGCGGAATACATGGCCGAGATGGTGCGCCAGGCGGTCTACGAGCAGTATCCCGATGACGCCTACAGCCGCGGCTTCCGCGTCTACACCACGATCCGGCAAGCGGACCAGGAGGCGGCCGTGCGCGCGCTGCGCAGCGGCCTGTTGGAATACGACCGGCGCCAGGGCTATCGCGGCCCTGAAGGCTTTGTCGAGTTGCGCGCGGACGCCGACGAAGACGACTACGAAGAGGCGCTCGCGGAACGCGATGACGACGACGAACTGCGTGTAGCGCTGGTGCTGTCGGCCAATACGCGGGAAGTGAAGGTGGTGCTCAAGAACGGCGAGACCGTCTCCCTTAGGGGGGATGGCTTGCGCTTTGCCGCGGCTTCGCTGCTGCGCGTCGCGGCGCAGCGGCGCATTCGCCGGGGCGCCGTGGTGCGCGTGCAGCGCATCGACAAAGACCGCTGGCAGATCGTGCAGCTGCCGGAGACGGAAGGCGCGTTCATCGCGCTCGACCCGGCAGACGGCGCGGTGCGCGCCCTGGTCGGCGGGTTCGATTTCAATCGCAACAAGTTCAATCACGTCACCCAGGCATGGCGCCAGGCGGGTTCCGCGTTCAAGCCGTTCATCTACTCCGCCGCGCTGGAGCGCGGCTTCACCGCTGCCACCGTGATCCCCGACGACCCGATCGCCATCGAGGCCGACGTCACCGGCAGCCAGCGCTGGGAACCGAAAAACTTCGACGGCAAGTTCGAGGGCCCGATGCGCCTGCGCACCGCCCTGGTGAAGTCCAAGAACATGGTGTCGATTCGAATCCTGGATGCGATCGGCGTGAAGTACGCGCAGGACTACGTCACGCGCTTCGGCTTCGAAGCCGAACGGCACCCGCCCTACCTGACCATGGCGCTCGGCTCGGGCACCGTCACGCCGTGGCAGATGGCGCGGGCCTACTCCGTGTTCGCCAACGGCGGCTACCTGGTGCAGCCATACTTCATTCAGAGGATCGTGGACGATCGCGGCAACCCGCTGGGTGTGGCACGGCCGCAGCGCGCGGGCGACGAATCCTTGCGCGTGATTGATGCGCGCAATGCCTTCATCATGGACAGCCTGATGCGGGACGTCGCCCGCGTCGGCACCGCCGCGCGCACGGCGAGCCTAGGGCGCAAGGACGTCGCCGGCAAGACCGGCACCACCAACGAGTTCATCGATGCCTGGTTCGCGGGCTACCTGCCGTCGCTGGTCGGGGTGTCCTGGGTGGGCTACGACCAGCCGCGCACGCTCGGCCGCAATCAGACCGGGGGCCTGGTGGCGCTGCCGATCTGGGTTGGCTACATGGAGAAAGCGCAGGTCGCGGTCCCGGAGATGCAGCGCATTGTCCCGGACGGCGTGGTGACGGCTGATACTTTCGACATCAACCCGCCGATGTTTGGCGACGCCAAGCACATCCCCGAGTACTTCTACCGCGAATTCGTGCCGAAGGACGACGCGCCGCCGTTTGCTCTGCTACCCACTTTCGTGCCGCCGCCCGACCCGCTGTCGCCGAGGGCCGCGCCTTTGCCCTTGCCAACGCCTTTGTTCGCGCCTGCGCCCGCGCCGGTCTCGGACTAGCCGCCGGGCGCGAGGATCACCGGCGTGCCGCTGTGCGCGGACACCAGCCGCGACAGGGCCGCAAACAACTCGCCGCCGTCCCGCGTATCGCGCCAGCCGCCGTCCGAGTGCCGGAAGTGAAACCCGCCCGATTTCGCCGCCACCCAGATCTCCCGCGCGGCCGTGTGCCGATTGATCACGATCTTCGAGCCGTCGGCGAACTCGACTTCCAGAAGGCCGGTGCCCTTGGCCAGAACGTCGGCATCCAGCGCCGCGCCATCGAGCGCACGCTCCAGCGCCGACAGCGTGCCGTCGGCCAACGACTCGAATTCAGCGTCCGTCATGGAATCGTTCCCTGCTAACATGGTCATTTTAGCCGCTGCCGGATGCGCATCGTCGCCCTCATTGCTGCCGCCGCACTGCTGGCCGCGGGCTGCGGACAGAGGGGCCCACTGTACCTGCGCGATAATCCGCCCCCCGGCGTGAAGCTGCCGAGGCCCCCGGCCTACGAGCCCGTACCCTACCCGGCGGACGCCGACCGCGACGCCGAGAAAAAGTAATCCTCGCCATGGATTTTGCGTACCGCAACGGCGCGCTGTGCGCCGACCTGGTGCCGCTCGCGGATATCGCGCGGCGCTTCGGCACGCCCTGCTACGTCTACTCGCGCACGGCGATCGAGCGGAACTATGGCGAATTCTCGCGCGCACTCGCCGGGCGCAATGCCCTGGTGGCGTATTCGGTCAAGGCAAACTCGAACCTCGCCGTACTCGCCGTGCTCGCGCTGCTCGGTGCGGGTTTCGACATTGTTTCCGGCGGCGAGCTGTCGCGCGTGCTCGCCGCGGGCGGCGATGCGCGCAAGATTCTGTTCTCCGGGGTCGGCAAGACGGAGGATGAAATCGCCGGCGCACTGCGGGCAGGCGTACTGTGCCTGAACCTGGAATCCGCGGATGAGCTGCAGCGCGTGGCCACCGTGGCAGGACGCCTGGGCAAGCGCGCGCCGATCGCGTTCCGCGTTAATCCCGACGTCGACGCGAAAACGCACCCCTACATTTCCACCGGCCTCAAGCAGAGCAAGTTCGGCGTGCCCTATGCGGAGGCCGAACGCCTGTACCGCGACGCCTCGAGCATCGAGCAGGTGAAGGTGGTCGGCATCGGCTGCCACATCGGTTCCTTGATGAGCTCGCCGGGACCGTTCATCGATGCAGCCGCGCGCATCCATGCGCTGGCCGAGCGCCTGCAGCGCGCCGGCATCAACCTGTCGCACATCGACCTTGGCGGGGGTTTCGGGGTGCGCTATCGCGACGAGACGCCGGCACCCATCGCGGAATTCATCGACGGCGCCCTTGGCGTGCTGCCCGGGCGCAAGGAGATGCTGATCCTCGATCCGGGCCGCTCGATCGTTGGTAACGCCGGCATATTGCTCACCCGGGTCGAGTATGTTAAGCGCACGGACGCGAAGAACTTCCTCGTCGTCGACGCGGCGATGAACGACCTGCTGCGCCCGGCCCTGTACGGCGCATGGCACGAGGTGCGGCCGGTGCGCGAAGCGGAATCGGGGGCGGCGACCGCTGTTTACGACGTCGTCGGCCCGGTCTGCGAGAGTGCCGATTTCCTCGCCAGGGACCGCACGCTGGCGGCGCACCCCGGCGACCTGCTCGCGGTGATGTCGGCGGGCGCCTATGCCATGAGCATGAGCTCGAACTACAACTCGCGACCGCGCGCCGCCGAGGTGATGGTCTCGGGCGCCGATGCCCGGCTGGTGCGCAGGCGCGAATCGACCGAAGAACTTTATGCCGCGGAGGAGGTTCCCACGTGGTGACGCCGGCGGCCTATTCGCTGGTGGAAAACTGGCGCGAGCACCGCCGCGCGCGGCGCGCCCGCGCGCAAACTCCGCAACAACCACAAGGACAGGCATGACCGAAACCCGCAACCTCGCCGTATTCTGCGACTTCGAGAACGTCGCGCTGGGCGTACGCGACGCGAAATACGAGAAGTTCGACATCGGCCGCGTGCTGGAAAAGCTTCTGCTCAAGGGCTCGATCGTGGTGAAGAAAGCCTACTGCGACTGGGATCGCTACAAGGAGTTCAAGACCGGCATGCACGCCGCCTCCTTCGAGCTGATCGAGATTCCGCACCGCAGCCAGTCGGGCAAGAATTCAGCCGACATCCGCATGGTGGTGGACGCGCTCGACCTCTGCTACACCAAGGAGCACGTGGACAGCTTCGTCATCGTCAGCGGCGATTCGGACTTCTCGCCGCTGGTGTCCAAGCTGCGCGAGAACGCCAAGACGGTGATCGGCGTGGGGGTGAAGAACTCCTCCTCCGACCTGCTGATCGCCAACTGCGACGAATTCATCTACTACGACGACCTGGTGCGCGAGGATGAAGCGAAGCGCCGCGCCGCCAAGCGGCGCCGCGAGGTGCGGCCGGCGGGCGCGCCCAGGGATTCGGCGCCCACCGACGACAAGAAGCAGAAAGCCTTCGACCTGGTGATCGAGACCCTGCAGGCGTTGATCGCCGAGCGCGGCGAAGGTGAAAAGATCTGGGGCTCGATGGTCAAGCAGGCGCTCAAGCGCAGGAAGCCCGGCTTCAACGAGTCCTACTACGGCTTCAAGGCCTTTTCCGATCTGCTGGAGGACGCGGAGAAGCGCAAGCTCATCACCCTGGAGCGCGACGACAAATCCGGCGGCTACCTGATCCGCGCCGCGAACGGCGCCTGAGGCGCGGCCGCGCTCAGGGATTGAGCTGGCGGTAGACCACGTTGGCGAGGTTGAGCAGTTCCTCGCGCTCCATGTCGGCCGAGGACAGGGCGTAGCCGAAGTTGCGGTCGATCCAGTAGAACACGCGCACGTTACTCTGCTGCGCGAAGCGGAATGCGGTCTCCCGGTGATCAGGCCCCTCGGTGCGCACGTACAGCGTGACGCGCCGGCCCTGCGCGTTCTGATACATGAACTGCGCCACCGGACCCGGATCGCGCGGCAGCAGGCGCCCGCCCACCAGCGCCATGCCCAGAGCGTCGAGCTTGGGCGCGCGCACGTCGCCGCCGAGCCGCTTGGATAGCCAGGCCACCAGGTGCTGCTCCTGATCCGCGCCAACCTCTCTCCTCAAGTTGGACCGCTTGGGAGTTAACAGCACCCGTGGGCGTTTATTTCCTTCCGTAGCTATCTCAATCCGGCGGCGTACTCCGCGACCGCCTTGATTTCCTGGTCGGTCATGCGCGCGGCCACTCCGCGCATCATGCCGTTGGGGTCGTTGGTGCGCCCGCCCGACCGGAACAGTTTCAGTTGCGCCTCCACGTATTCCGCAAACTGGCCCGAAAGGCGCGGGAACTGGCTCGGGATTCCGGCCCCGTCGGGGCCGTGGCAGCCGGCGCAGGCGGCCGTGCTGCTCGCCGCATTGCCGCCTCGCCAGAGCTTCCGCCCTTGCGCCGCGAGTTCCTTGCTGGCCGCCGTCGCAGGCTGCAGCTTCTGCGCCGAGTAGTACGCAGCGACGTTGCGCATGTCGCCATCGGACAAGCCCGCCACCATGCCCGCCATCACCGCGCTTTCGCGCTGCGCTTTCTTCGCGCCCTGCGGCATAAAGTTGGCGAGTTGCTTGTGCAGGTACTCCGGGAACTGGCCGGCGAGTTTCGGATTGGCGGAGATCGTGCTGTTGCCATCGGCCGCGTGGCAGGCTGCGCACACCCGCTTGGCGATCTGTTCGCCCTTCGCGAGGTCGGGCGTGGCAGCGCCTTGCGCGCCCGCCTGTACCGTCCACACCAATCCCATGGCGGCCATGGCCGCCAGCAAACGGTTCATACTGCGACTCTCCGAAATCGGTAGGAAACACCTAATTTTATTAGAATTTCAGGCATGCCGGAATCCAACGACGCCTTTTCCCGGGTGGAGTTCCTGATTTCCGCCGGGATTACCGGCGGCCTTCCGCCCGAGGACCTGCCCGAGCTGGCTTTTGCCGGACGTTCCAACGTCGGCAAGTCGAGCGTCATCAACGCGCTCGCCAACCGCAAGCGGCTGGCATTCGTGTCCAAGACCCCCGGCAGGACGCAGACCATCAATTTCTTTGATCTTGGCGGGCGGGGACGCTTGGTCGACCTCCCGGGCTACGGCTACGCCCGCGTACCGCAGGAGCTGCGTGCGCAGTGGGACCAGCTGGTCGGCGGCTATCTGGGCTCGCGCAGCTCGCTGGCGGGCGTGGTGGTGCTGATGGACGCGCGGCGCCCATTCACCGCGCATGACGAGCACCTGCTGGAATGGCTGCGGCCCGCGGGGCGGCGGCTTCTGGTGCTGCTGGCGAAGTGCGACAAGCTGTCGCGCCAGGACCGCGTGAAGATCCTGCATGCCGCACGGGCGCGGCTCGCGGCACGCGCCATCGACGGCGAGGCCCGGCTGTTCTCGAGCCTGTCGGGCGAGGGCGTGGAGGAAACGCGCTCGCTGCTCGAAGACTGGCTCCGGGATGCGGTCGAGGAACATAAAAAACCCCCGGTAAAGGGGAAGTAAACCGGGGGCGAAACGCCTTAATTAGAATTAAGGCAACCCGCTCAGGGAGGAGAGGCGGGAGACGATCTTCATCGTCTAACGGTAAGATTGCCGGGCACGGGGAAAGTTCCTCGCCGCGAAACCCTCAGGAAAATCAGCACTATGAAGATCTACGGCCAGTTCCCCGCGGTGCGCATGCGGCGCATGCGGCGCGACGACTTCTCGCGGCGGCTGATGCGCGAGCACCGGCTATGCGCGGATGACCTCATCTATCCGGTCTTCATCCTCGACGGGAAAGACCGCACTGAGAATGTGGATTCGATGCCGGGCGTGGAGCGGCTGACCGTGGACCGCCTGCTGCCGGTGGCGGAAGAATGCGTGAAGCTGCGCGTCCCGGTCGTCGCCCTGTTCCCGGTAATCGACCAGAAGCTGAAAACACTGGACGGGCGCGAGGCGTTCAACGCCAAGGGTCTCGTGCCGCGCGCGGTGGCGGCATTGAAGAAGCGCTTTCCCGAGTTGGGCATCATGACCGATGTCGCGCTCGATCCGTATACCTCGCACGGCCAGGACGGCGTCATCGACAAGGCCGGATACATCCTTAACGACGTGACCCTCGAGGCGCTCGAGCGACAGGCGCTGTGTCAGGCGCAGGCCGGCGTCGACATCGTTGCGCCCTCGGACATGATGGACGGGCGCATCGGGCGCATCCGCACCGCGCTCGAAAAGGCGGGCCATCTCCACACCAGGATCCTCGCCTATTCAGCGAAGTATGCCTCGGGCTTTTACGGGCCATTCCGCGACGCGGTCGGCTCGGCGAAGAACCTCGGCAAGGGAGACAAGAAGACCTACCAGATGGACCCGGCGAATTCCGACGAAGCGCTGTGGGAGGTGGGGCTCGACCTCGCCGAGGGCGCAGACATGGTGATGGTGAAGCCGGGCCTGCCCTACCTCGACATCGTGCGGCGCGTGAAGGACGAGTTCAAAGCGCCGACGTACGTTTACCAGGTATCCGGGGAGTATTCCATGCTGCGCGGTGCGATCGACAGAGGCTGGCTGCCGAAGAGTTGCGTGATGGAGGCGCTGCTGGCAATGAAGCGCGCCGGCGCGGACGGAATCCTGACCTATTTCGCGCTCGAAGTCGCGCGCGAACTGAAGAAAGCGCGCTAGCCGAATATCACGGCGACCCCGTGCGCGTCCTGCGCGCTCACGGCGAAGGAGCCGTCGCGCAGCCTGGCTGCCTGCAGGCCGTTGCGCCGCAGGAGCGCGGCAGTCGCCGCGCGATCGGCCACGCGGACAAACAGTGCCGCAATCTGCGGCCGCGGCCGCAGCGGCAGGCCAACGCCGTGCAGCCGGTGCCCGAGTTTCCAGCGCGTGGCGAGCGCGATCGGCGCGCTGCCGGTCTGCACCAGAAAAACTTCTTCGATCCTTTGCGGCGTTGCCGCCATCACCCTGCCGTAGCAGGCTGCGGCGGACTCGGGAAACTCGGCGACGACTGCGACGGCCGCAATCTCCGTCGCCCCATTGGCATGGCGCTGGTACGCGGGCCGCCAAACGATGTCGCGCGAAAAATGCTGGCAGGCGAACATGCGGCAGCCCGGCGACTCCTGCGGCGGTAGCTGCACGATGCGAAAGCGCGCCTCGCCCAGGCCCTCCACCGGCCGCGAGAAGTCGAGCGGCGCGTCCGCCGCGATGCCGTCGGCGGCAAGACCCGCATGCAAACCGCCCGCATCGTCGGTGGCCAGGGCGATCGCGCCAAGGCCTTCGCCTTTGGCGAGGAAATCAGTGAAGTATTGCAGCGCCGGATGCGGCCGGGGAACCGCGAGCAACTCGACGTAGTCGCTGCCGAACATCAGGCAGTGATTCTGCGAGCCGAGGGTATGAAAGCCGCGCGGCGTAAGCGTGAATCCCATGCGCGCGTAGGTCTGCTGCGCCCGGTCGAGGTCGCGCACCAGGACGACGACGTGGTCGATGCCCCGCAGGTGGCGCCGCATCGGTCCGTTCAGTCGGCGGTGGCCAGATCGAGCGCTTTCGTGAATCGCTCGGCGTTCTGGTAGCCGATCACGCGCAGCCCGCGGATCTCGCGGCCGCGCGCGTCGAAGAAAATGATGCCCGGCGGACCGAACAGCGAAAATCGCTTGAGCAGCGCCTTGTCCTCCGCGCTATTCGCGGTGACGTCGGCCTGCAGCAGCAACATGCGCTCCATCCTCGACCTGACGCCCGCATCGGTGAACGTGAACGCCTCCATCTCCTTGCAGGACACGCACCAGTCGGCGTAGAAATCCAGCATCACCGGCTTGCTGGTCGTAGCGAGTGCCGCATCGAGCTCGCCCAGCGAGCTTACGCGCTTGAACTGGACCGGCGCCACCGGACCGGCGCCTCCCGCGAGCCCGGCGAGCGGGCGCAGCGGGTCGCGGCTGCCGGCGAGCGTGCCCGCCAGGAGCGCCATCCCCGCGAGTAGCGCCATTACCCCGGCCGCCTTGGCAAGACGCGCACCCCCGGGCGCACCGGCAGGCAGCGGGTCGATCGCCCGCAGGAACACGCCCGCACCGACCAGCAGCGCTGACCACGTCAGCATTACCGCCGCCGCCGGCAGTACCGGCGAGACGATCCAGATCGCCACCCCGAGAAGCAGCACGCCGAAGAAGCGCCGCACGCTGTTCATCCACGGCCCGGCCTTGGGCAACAGCGCGCCTTCCGAGACACCGACGGCGATGAGCGGCACGCCCATGCCGAGCGCCATGGCGAACAGCGCCGCTCCGCCCAGCACCACGTCCTGAGTTTGCGAGATGTAGAGCAGCGCGCCCGCCAGCGGTGCCACGACGCAGGGGCTGACGATCACCGCCGAGAACACGCCCATCGCCGCAACCGACGCAATGCGGCCCCCGCGCAGCCGCTGGTGCGCCGCCGACAACCGATGGTGCAGGAATCCCGGCAGCGAAATCTCGTAGAAACCGAACATCGACAGCGCGAGCCAGACAAACACCAGCGCAAAGGTGCCGAGCAACCAGGGACTCTGCAGCGCCGCGGCCAGCATCGACCCCGAGTACGCAGCGGCGACGCCCGCCGCCGCGTAGGCCAGTGCCATGCCCAGCACGTAGGTTCCCGAAAGCGCGAATGCGCGCCGCTTGTCCAGCGCGCGGCCCTCGCCGGCGATGATGCCGGAGAGAATCGGGATCATTGGCAGGACGCAGGGCGTGAACGTCAGCAGCAGCCCGAAGCCGAAGAATCCGGCGATGACGAGAGCGAAATTCCCCTGGAACAGCGCAGCGATGTCCTGATCGCTCGCGTAAATCGACCAGCGCGCCGTATTGGGTACGCTACGGGAACCCTCGCTGAACAGCGGTGCCACTTCGGATGCCGTCAGCCGGATCGTGGCGCGCGACTCCATCGGCACGTAACACACGCCGATATCTGCGCAGCCTTGCGAAGTGACGACCAGGTCGACCGGCGCTGCCGCATCCGCCTGCACCGGCACGCGGATGCGCACCTCCTTGCGGTAGGTCTCGGTGTCGCCGAAGAACTGGTCCTTCTTGCGCTCCCCCGCCGGCAGCTCGGGCTTGCCCAAGCGTGCATTTGCGGACTCGAACTTGAAGCGTTCGCGGTACATGTAGTAGCCGTCCGCGATCGCGAATCTCACTTCCAGCGCGTCCGTGCCCAGGGCGCGGGCCGAGAACTGGAACGCCCGCTCGGGCTCGAGCAATTCGTCGGGCGACGCGGCATGCGCCGTCAGCGCCGCGAACGCAATGCAAAGAAAGCCTAGCCGGGTCACTGGGAAGGGGTGGTCTCCGCGGCCACCCAGTCGAGATAGGCGGGCAGACCGCGCTCGATTGGGACTGCCACGATCTCCGGAAGTTCATAGGGATGCCGCGCGCGGATGGCCGCTTCAAGCGCCGCGTAAGCCTCGCGCGTGGTCTTGATCAGCAGCGGGTGCTCCTCGTCATGCTGCACGACCCCCTTCCAGCGGTACACCGAAGCGCAGGGTGCCAGGATGTTGACGCAGGCGGCGACGCGCTCCTCGACCAGCGCCTCGGCCAGCTTCTCCGCTGCAGTGCGGTCCGGCAGGTTGGTCAGGACCAGCAGCGCATTCATTGAACCTCCAGTGGGCGCGGCACGCCTTCGAATACCGTGGGGTACTGCAGGCGCACGCCCAGGCCCTCCTTCATGCGCCGGTTGGCGAGGCGCCTGGATTCGCTCATGAATGAGAGCAGTTCAGGCGCGATGCGGCCCGCCGCCTCGGAGCGCGCGATGCGCGGCGGCCTCGGTAGCCCGGCACGCTCGGCTACCAGGTAGAACCAGTCGCCCATGCGGATTTCGCTGTCGTCGCTCGCGTTGTAGATGCCCGCGGGCGCGTCTTTTTCCAGCGCGCTCACCACGATCGCCGCGAGGTCGTCCGCGTGCAGGTGGTTGGTGTACACGTCATCCTCGGCGCGTAGCGCCGGCGCACCCAAGCGCAAGCGCTCGAGCGGCAGCCGGTCGGCGGCGTAGATGCCGGGCACGCGCAGGATCACCAGCACCACGCCACGCTCGCTGCACCATAGTGCCAGCTGGCGTTCGGCGTCCACGCGCCTGCGCGCACGGTCGGTCTGCGGGCGCACGGCGCGCAACTCGTCCACGCGCGCGCCGCCGCAGTCCCCGTACACGCCGCTCGTGCTGACGTAGACCACGCGCGCCGGTAGAATCCGCCCCTTCGCCAGCGCCGCAAGCAGATGCGCGGTGCGGGTGTCCGCGGTACCGGAGCCCGGCGGCGGCGCGCAATGCAGGACGGCGTCCGCTTGCGGCAGCGCGGTAAGCGTATCGGGCCGGTCGAGATCAAAGCCGTGGCGGCGCGAAAGCGGCTGTACCGCGGTATGCGATTCGAGCCGCAGCGCGGCGCGGCGCGCGATATCGCCGTAGCCCGCGATCAGTAGCGAGTGTTTCATGGGTACCATTTTAGCGATATGCACAAGGTCACGATCCAGCCCAGCGGGCAGGAATTCCAGGTCGAGGACGGCGAAGCCGTCCTCGCCGCGGCGCTGCGCCAGGGATTCGTGCTGCCCTATGGCTGCAAGAACGGCGCTTGCGGCAGCTGCAAGGGAAAGATCGTGTCGGGCACGGTGGATTACGGCGTGTACCAGCAGAAGGCGCTGCCGGACGAAGAGAAGGCGCTGGGCAAGGCGCTGTTCTGCCAGGCGAAGCCGCTCAGCGACCTGGTGCTCGAAGCGCGCACCATCGACGCGGCCAAGGACATCCAGGTCAGGACCCTGCCGTGCCGCGTGCAGACGTTGGAGCGCGTCACCCAGGACGTGATGCTGCTCGGCCTCAAGCTCCCCGCCAACGAGCGGCTGCAGTTCCTCGCCGGCCAGTGCCTCGAATTCCTCCTGAAGGGCGGCTCGCGGCGCAGTTTCTCCATGGGCAATGCGCCGCACGACGACGCACTGATCCAGCTGCACGTGCGCCACGTGCCCGGCGGGCAGTTTACCGATCACGTATTCGGCAAGATGAAGGAGCGCGACATCCTGCGCTTCGAAGGGCCGCTGGGCACGTTCTTCCTTCGCGAGGATTCGGACAAACCGATCGTGTTCGTCGCCTCCGGCACCGGCTTTGCGCCGATCAAGTCGATCATCGAGCACGCATTGAACAAGGGCATCTCGCGCCCGATGACCCTGTATTGGGGCGGGCGCCGGCCGGCGGACCTTTACATGCACGCCATCGCCGAAACCTGGGCGGCGCGAGGCGCGCTCAAGTACGTGCCGGTGATTTCCGACGGCCTGCCGGAAGACGCCTGGGCGGGACGCACGGGATTCGTGCACCGCGCGGTGATGGAGGATTTCCCGGATCTCTCGGCGCACCAGGTCTATGCCTGCGGCGTACCGGTGATGGTGGATTCAGCGCGGCGCGATTTCCTCGCCCGCTGCGCCCTGCCGGAGGACGAGTTCTACGCGGACAGCTTCACCACGCAGGCGGATAGCGCTCAGCCCGCGTCTTCGCCCAAATAGGCTTCCCGCACCTTTGGGTTCGCCAGCAGCTCCTTGGCCCCGTCCGCGAGGGTAATGCTGCCCGATTCCATGACGTAGCCGCGGTGCGCGAGCTCCAACGCGAGCTTCGCGTTCTGCTCCACTAGCAGGATGGTCACGCCGCGCGCAGCGACCTCGCGCACGATGTCGAAGATCTTCGCCACCATCAGCGGCGCGAGGCCCATCGAGGGCTCATCCAGCAGCAGCAGCTTCGGCCGGCTCATCAGCGCGCGGCCAATGGCGAGCATCTGCTGCTCGCCGCCGGACAGCGTGCCTGCGGTCTGGTGACGCCGCTCTTTCAGGCGTGGAAAGGAAGCGTACTGGCGCGCGAGGTCGCCCGCAATTTCCTCCGTGTCCGACCGTGCGTAGGCGCCCATGGCGAGATTTTCCGCCACGGTCAGTTGCGCGAATACGCCCCGGCCTTCCGGCACCATCACCAGGCCGCGGCGCGGCAATTCGAACACCGGCAGGCCTTCGAGCGCCTGGCCCGCATAGGTCACTCTGCCGCGGCGCGCGTGCAGGCCGCAGATCGCCTTCAAGGCGGAGGTCTTGCCGGCGCCGTTGGCGCCGATCAGGCACACCAGTTCTCCTTCGGCGACCGCGAGGTCGATGCCCTTGACGGCCCGAATGCCGCCGTAATGGACTTCCAGGCCCTGCACTTCAAGCAGCATGCGGCGTGCCGAGATAAGCTTCGATGACCTTCGGGTCGCGCTGCACCTCCGCAGGCGTGCCCTCGGCGATCCGCTCGCCATAGTCCAGCACCAGCACCCGGTCGCAGACGTTCATCACCAGGCGTACGTCATGCTCGATCAGCAGGATGGTGACGCCATCCGCACGGATCCTGTTCAGCAGTTTGCGCAGCGCCTGCGTTTCCGCGGGATTCATGCCCGCGGCGGGCTCATCCAGCGCCAGCAGCTTCGGATCGGTCGCCAGCGCGCGCGCGATCTCCAGACGCCGCTGGTCGCCGTAGGGCAGGCTGCCGGCGGACTCGTTGGCGCGCGCGCGGATGCCGACGTACTCGAGCAGGTCGAGCGCGCGGCGCTCGATGCCCGCTTCCTCGGCAAGCGTGGCGCGGTTCCTCAGGATCGCGCCAAGCACGCCGGCATGCGTGCGCATGTGGCGCCCGATCATCACGTTTTCGAGCACCGAAATATTGGCGAACAGCCGGATGTTCTGGAACGTGCGTGCGATGCCGCGCTCGGCCACCTGGTGCGGTGCGAGGCCCTTGAGCATCGCGCCGTCGAACTCGAAGCTGCCTGCATCCGGGGCGTAAATTCCGCTCAGCACATTGAACAGCGTGGTTTTGCCCGCCCCATTCGGCCCGATCAGCCCGTAGATCTCGCCGCGCCGGATGGAAAACGACACGCTGGCGAGCGCCTGCACGCCGCCGAAGCGCTTGCCGACGCCCCTGGCTTCAAGCAGCGCGTTCATCTGTGAGCTCTCTCTGGCGCACGGCGGAAGGCAGCAGCCCGGCGGGCCGGAACAGCATCACCAGCACCAGCGCCAAGCCGAAGATCAGCATGCGGATCACTTCGGGCTCGACCAGCATGCGGCCGAACAGCGCTTCCTGCAGCGGTTGGACGGTCCAGCGCAGGATCTCTGGCACGAAGGACAGCAGCACCGCCCCGAGCACCACGCCCCAGATGTTGCCCATGCCGCCCAGCACCACCATCGCGACCACCATGATGGACTCCACCAGCACGAAGCTCTCGGGCGAGATGAACCCCTGGATGGCGGAAAACATGCCGCCCGCCACGCCACCGAAAGACGCACCCATGGCGAAGGCGAGCAGCTTCATGCGGGTGGTATTGATGCCCATGGCGCGCGCCGCGGTCTCGTCCTCGCGCACCGCTTCCCAGGCGCGGCCGATCCTCGAGTTCTGCAGGCGCACGTTGACCGCCAGGACCATCAGCACCACCGCGAGCAGCAGGTAGTAATACTTGATCGGACCGCTCCAATCGAGGCCGAACAGCGTTTCCGGTTTCGAGAAATCGAACGCGCCGAACGAGAACGGGTCGATGCCCGCGATGCCCTGGGGTCCGTTGGTGACGTTGACAGGGCGCGACAGGTTGTTGAGGAAAATGCGCACGATTTCGCCGAAGCCGAGCGTGACGATCGCCAGGTAGTCGCCGCGCAGCTTCAGTGTCGGCGTCCCGAGCAGCACGCCGAAGAACGCCGCCACCATTGCTCCGATTGGCAGGATCACCCAGAACGGCAGGTGCAGCCCGAACTGCGGGCTGGCGAGCAGCGCGTAGGTGTACGCGCCCACCGCGTAGAAGGCGACGTATCCGAGGTCGAGCAGCCCGGCAAAACCGACCACGATGTTCAGACCCAGCGCGAGCAGCACGTAGAGGATGGCGAAATTGGTGATGCGTACCCATGTGGTGCCGACCTGCGCCAGCGCGAACGGCAGTACCAGCAGGGTGAGCGCGATTACCGCCACCCCGGCCCAGACCAGTTTGGGATTGTTGCGCGTGTCGAACAGCGCGTTCATGCGCGGTCACCGACCCGCTCACCGAGCAGGCCGGAAGGCCTGAACACCAGCACCAGGATCAGCACCACGAACGCGAATACGTCCTGGTAGTTGGAGCCGAACAGGATAAAGTGGCCGCCGTTCGCGCAACGTTCGCTGAGCAGGCTCGCCAGCCAGTCGTAGCGGCAAAGATTCGTCAGATCACCGATGTAGCCCGCGCCCAGTGCCTCCACGATGCCGAGCAACACACCGCCGAGCATCGCGCCGGGGATATTGCCGATGCCGCCCAGCACCGCCGCGGCGAACGCCTTGAGACCGAGGATCGAGCCCATGGTGTACTGCGCGATGCCGTAGTAGGTGCCGACCATCACGCCGGCGATCGCAGCCAGCGCCGCGCCGATGCCGAACGTGGAAGCGATCACCCGGTTGATATCCACGCCCATCAAGCCCGCGACCTGCGGATTCTGCGCTGTGGCGCGCATCGCGGTGCCCAGCCGCGTGCGGTACACCAGCAGCGCCAGGCCTGCCATCACCAGCACACAGATGGCAAGGATCGCGATCTGCACGTTGGTGATCGCGGCACCGAACACGATATAGGTGCGGCTCTCGATGATCTGCGGAAACGACATCACGTTGCGGCTCCAGATCAGCATCGCCAGGTGCTGCAGGATGATGGACACGCCAATGGCGCTGATCAGCGGCGCGAGCCGCGGTGCGCGGCGCAGCGGCCGGTAGGCGAACCGCTCCACCGTGAAACCGACCAGCATGCAGGCCGGGATCGCGCAGGCGACGCCGATCAGCACCACCAGCAGCGGCGGCCAGCCGTACGGCGCGAGCACGCCGATCACCGTGAATGCCACCATCGCGCCGATCATCACCACCTCGCCGTGCGCGAAATTGATCAGCTGGATGATGCCGTACACCATGGTGTAGCCGAGCGCCACCACCGCGTACACGGCGCCCAGCGTAAGGCCGTTGATCACCTGCTGCAGGAAAATGTCCATTGCCGGGGAAGCGTAGCAGAAATGAAAACGGCACCCGCGGGTGCCGTTTTCCGTGGCGCGGCGCGAAAGATCAGCCGCCCATTGCCTTGATGAAGTCGGCGTAGGCCTGGGTCTTGCCGCCCTTCACCACCGCGATCGGCTCGATCTTGCCGCCCTTCATGACGAAGATCGTGATCTCGGCGTCCTTGCGGTCGCCTTTGCTGTCGAACTCGATGCGTCCGGAGGCGCCGTTGTGCACGCCTTTCTCCAGCTCGGGCAGGTACTTTGCCGGGTCGGCCGAATCGGCGCGCTTCATCGCATTGATGATCAGGTTCGCCGCGTCATAGGTGAACGGGGCGTACAGGATGGGATCGACATTGAATTTCGCCTTGTACGCATCGAGAAAGGTCTTGGAGGCCGCCTGCGGCGGGATGCCCGCCTGCGAGCACAGCAGCCCCTCGGCCGCCGCTCCCGCCAGCTCCGACATCTTGTCGGTGCAGGCGCCATCGCCGAACGCGAACACCGCTTTGACGGCGAGCTCGCGCGCCTGCTTCATGAGCGGGCCGCCGGTGGCGTCCATGCCGCCGTAGAAGATCGCGTCCGGGCTCTTGCCTTTCAGCTTGGTCAGGATCGCCTTCCAGTCGGTGGTCTTGTCGGTACCTTTCTCCCGTGGCAGCACCTGCACGCCCGAGGCCTTGAGCGTCTTTTCGACTTCGTTGGCGAGGCCCTCGCCATAGGCGGTAGCATCGTCGATGACCGCGACGACCTTCGGTTTGTTCTGCGTGGCAAGGTAGCTCGCCACCGCGGGTCCCTGCTGGTCGTCGCGCGCGACGACGCGGAAGATGCCCTTGAATCCCTGCTCGGTGAGCTTGGGATTGGTCGCCGAACCCGAGATCATCGGGATGCCGGCCTGTGTGTACAGCGCGGAGGCGGGAATGGTGGTGCCGGAGTTGAGATGGCCGACCACGCCGGCGACCTTGGCGTCCACCAGCTTTTGCGCCACCAGGTTGCCGACCTTCGGATCGGCCTGGTCGTCCTCGCCCATGAAGACGAACTTGACGGCCTTGCCGCCCAGCTTGATGTTGGCGTCGTTCGCCTGGTCCAGCGCGAGGCGCGCGCCGTTCTCGTTGTCCTTGCCGAGGTGCGCGATGCCGCCGGTCATCGGGGCGACGTGGCCGATCTTCACTTCCATCGCTGCGTCGGCCTTGGCGGCCGGCTTTTTTTGCTCGCCGCAACCGATCAATACGACCGCGGCGGCGACCAGGGTCAGCGAAATCTTGGGATGTTGCATGAATCCTCCGGGATTATTGGGTTGCACTACCTGATTGAGAGCATCTACTGCACCAGCGCGGCGACCGACCATACCCGCTGCTTGACAAATTTTCCCCTTGAAATCGGGCCGCTATGCTACCGCAACGCGGTCTGCTTGCAAGCATTTGCCGGTGCCCGAACGCTGTCAATGGGCGGCAGGCAGGTCCGGCTTCGGCATTCCCAGGTGGTTGCTCATGGCTGTCGCAGGATGCCTTCGAGCGTGTCGCGGTAGATCTGCACCCGCGCGCCACCCAGTGCCACCGCGCGCCGCGCGGCGGCGAGCGCTTCGTCGCGGGAGCCCAGCTCGTACAGGGCTTGCGCCAGATTGTTCCATGCATCGGCCGACGCAGGGTGATCGAACGTTGCGCGCAGATAAGCCGCCGCCGCCCCGGGCAGATCGCGCATCGCATAGCTGGCGTTGCCCAATCCGATTTGCGCGGTGGCGCTTCCAGGCCAGCGCGCGAGTGCGCGCGCATAGCCCGTGTGTGCCTCCGCAGGCGCGACCCGCTCCAGCGCTGCGAGAGCGGCGATGAACGATGCCTCAGTGGCAGTGACCGGCAGGCGATCCGCCGGCAACGCAAGCATCGCCCAGTGGCCGCTTCTCGCCCAGGTGTGCTCGAAGGTGTCGAGCGACATCGTCTCGCGGCGCGTCACCCCGGAGCGCAATACGATCTCCCGCGCATCCAGGTCGTAGCCGATGGCCACTGCGTAGTGCCATTGCGGCGCCCAGCTCAAGGCCAGGTTCTGGAGCACGACCACGGGGCTGCCCGCCGCAATTTCGCGCAGCAGGTCCTCCAGGCGCGGTGCAAGCGGATAGGCAACAAGTCGGTGGCGCCGGGTAGTGGCCAGCATTTCCGCCTGCAGCGAACCCTTGCGCCCGGGCAGGAACACCTGTGGCAGCAGTGATTCCGGCGTCGCTTCGCGCCCGGCATAAACCAACGCCGCAGCAAGCGAAGCGGGCCCGCACTGGTAGTCCTCCTGCGCGAAGAATGGCACCGCGATGATTTCGGCCTTGTCGGCCAACCCGGCGGGGCGCCGCTCCACCAGGCTGGAGACCTGGGGCGCGGCGCAACCCGCCAACAGCGCCACCGCCAAAACCAAAACCCCCGCCGCAGCGGGGGCCGCGCGGCGCCGCACTGCGATCAGCGCGTCGAGCGCGTGAACGGGAAGATCTTCGTGTAGCCCATGATATCGGTGGCCAGAAGCACCAGGAAGACCAGAACCGCTGCGCCGAGCAGGTCACCGCCCGCGGGCAGTTCGTCCATTTGCGCGGCGAGCTGCGCGGCCTCCGTATCCGAGAGCGCTGCAACCCTGGCCTTGGCGTCCGTCGCGTCCACCCCCAGCGACTCCAGGCGCGCACGCACATCGCTGCGCTCGAGCAGGCTCGCGAGTCGCTCGCGCTCCACGCCCGCCACCACCGTGTCGGTGCCTACAATCCCGGCCAGCGCAGGCAGGGGCGCAGTGAGTCCACCCATGCAAACGATCAGCAAACCAGCCATCACGCGACGAAAGCGGATTGTCATTGTTCGATTCTCCTTTGTGGACTGCAGATCAAAGAAGACTAGTCTGTGCTCGCAGGTTGCGTCAACTGCAGCCTGTCGGCCATTCACGACAACATGGTGCACCGGATGAGCGACCCCAACGCAGCTGATGTCCTGCGCTTCTGGTTTGAGGAGCACCCGAAGGATTGGTTCGTGAAAAACCCGGACTTCGACGCGCAGATCCGGACCCGGTTCCTTGCGCTGCACGAGGCGGCGGCCGCGGGCCGGTGCGCACATTGGACGGACGAGCCGCGCAGCTGCCTCGCACTCATCATCCTGCTCGACCAGTTCCCGCGCAACATGTTCCGCGGCGAGGCGCGCGCCTTCGCGACGGACCCCCAGGCGCGCGCAGCGACCCGCGAGATCCTGGGGCGGGGCTGGGACCGGCAGATGACGCAATCAGAGCGGTTGTTTGCCTACCTGCCGTTCGAGCATAGCGAGTCGCTGGCGGACCAGGTTCTTTCGTGCGAACTGATGAAGGATTTCGATGCTGACCAGTTGCGCTACGCGATCCGGCACCGCGAGATCATCGAGCGATTCGGCAGGTTCCCGCACCGCAACGGCGTTCTCGGCCGCGAAAGTACTGCGGCCGAGATCGAGTTTCTGGCGCAGCCCGGGTCAGGGTTCTGAGCCGTCGGTGATCGCGCCCTTGGACGCAGTGCTCACCAATTTCATGTACTTGGCCAGCACTCCCATGGTGTAGCGTGGCTTGGGCGCCTTCCATTTCTTCCTGCGCGCCGCGAGTTCTTTCGCCGGCACGTTGAGCTGCAGGAGCCGCTTTTTCGCGTCGATGGTGATCGAGTCGCGCTCTTTCACCAGCGCGATCGTGCCGCCGACATAGGCCTCCGGCGCGACATGCCCGACCACCATGCCCCAGGTTCCCCCAGAAAAACGCCCGTCCGTCAATAGCCCGACCGATTCGCCAAGACCCTGGCCGATCAAAGCAGAAGTAGGCGCTAACATTTCCTGCATGCCCGGGCCGCCTTTCGGCCCTTCGTAGCGGATCACGATCACGTCCCCCGGCTTGATCCTTTTCGCCATGATTGCCTGCATGCATGCGTGTTCCGAGTCGAACACGCGCGCCGGGCCAGTCATCACCGGGTTCTTCAGGCCGGTGATCTTGGCGACACAGCCCTCAGGCGCCAGATTGCCCCGCAGGATCGCGAGGTGTCCTTGCCGGTACATCGGTTTCGACCAGGGCCGGATCACATCCTGGTCGGGTCGTGGTTCGGCCGGAATGTCCCTGAGAAGTTCGGCCATGGTCCTGCCGTGAATGGTCATGCACTCGCCGTGCAGCACGCCGTTCGCCAGCAGGATCTTCAGCACCTGCGGCACGCCGCCCGCGCGATGCAAATCCACCGCGACATAGCGTCCCGAGGGCTTCAGGTCGCACAGCACCGGCACCTTGCGGCGCACGCGCTCGAAGTCGTCGATGGTCCACTTCACGCCTGCGGCGGAAGCGATGGCCAGGTAGTGCAGCACGGCGTTGGTCGAGCCGCCGGTTGCCATCACCAGCGCCACCGCGTTCTCGATGGATTTGCGGGTGATGATGTCGCGCGGCCTGAGATTCTTCTTCACCGCCTCGACCAGCACCTGCGCTGATTGCGCAGCGCTGTCGGCCTTTTCCGCGTCCGGCGAAGCCATCTGCGAGGAGCCGAGCAGGCTCATGCCCAGCGCCTCGAACGAGGAGGACATGGTGTTCGCAGTGAACATGCCGCCGCAGGCACCGACCGAGGGGCAGGCGTTCTTCTCGATACCGGTGAAGTCCTCCTGGTTCATCTTTCCGGCGGCAAACGCACCCACCGCCTCGAACGCGGAAACGATGGTCAGATCCTGCCCCTTCCACTTGCCCGGCTTGATGGTTCCGGCATAGACATAGATCCCCGGCACGTTCATGCGCGCCAGCGCCATCATGCCGCCCGGCATGTTCTTGTCGCAGCCGCCGACCACCAGCGCGCCGTCCATCGCCTGGCCGTTGACCGAGGTCTCGATCGCGTCGGCGATCACCTCGCGCGACACCAGCGAATACTTCATCGCCTCGGTGCCCATGCCGATGCCATCGGTGATGGTGGGCACGCCGAACACCTGGGGCTTCGCGCCCGCGGCCTCCAGGGCGGCCATCGCCCGGTCCACCAACGGCTGGATGCCGGCGTTGCAGGGATTCATGGTGGAGTGGCCGTTGGCCACGCCGACGATGGGCTTGTCGAAATCCCCGTCCTTGAAGCCCACGGCGCGCAGCATCGCGCGGTTGGGCGAGCGCGCCACGCCCTGCGTGATGAGTTTGGAGCGGCGGTTGTCGGCCATGCTGAATTTCCCCCGGAAGTAGAATGCAAATTCTACCGTGCTGATCCACCCTAATTTCGACCCGATCGCGATCTCCATCGGCCCGCTGGCCGTGCGCTGGTACGGGCTCATGTACCTGGCGGCCTTCGGCATGCTGTGGTGGCTGGGCCGGCGGCGGATCGCGCGCGGCGCAGCGCCCATCACAAGCCAGCAGTTCGACGACCTGATCTTCCTCGGCGTGCTTGGCACCATCCTTGGCGGACGCTTGGGCTACGTGCTGTTCTACAAGCCGGCGTACTACGCCGCGCATCCGCTGGACATCTTCGCCATCTGGCAGGGCGGCATGGCGTTCCACGGCGGCTTTCTCGGGGTCATCGCCGCGGGCGCCTTTTTCGCGTGGAGGCAGCGCCTGGACTGGTGGCGCTTGGTGGACTTCATCGTGCCGCTCGTGCCGCCGGGCCTCGCCGCCGGGCGTCTGGGCAATTTCATCAATGGCGAATTGTGGGGCCGGGTCACCGACGCGCCCTGGGGCATGGTGTTTCGTAACGCCGGCGCCCTGCCGCGCCATCCGTCCCAGCTTTACCAGTTCGCGTTGGAAGGGGTGCTGCTGTTCGTGCTGCTGTGGTGGTACTCATCGAAACCCAGGCCGCGCGGCGCAGTGTCGGCCCTGTTCCTCATCGGCTACGGCGCGTTCCGTTTCCTCGCCGAATACGCGCGCGAGCCCGATGACTTCCTGGGGCTGCTCGCGCTCGACCTGTCGATGGGCCAATGGCTCAGCCTGCCGATGATCGCTGCGGGAATATTGCTTTTCCTGTGGAGTCAAAAGCAACGATGAAATGGCTCAACTTGCTGCTGCTCACACCCGCGCTCTGGGCGCAGGCGCAGGCGCCGAACCCCCACGCCACCAACATCCCCGCCTGGTTCAGCGAGACCTTGCTCGAAATCCCGGAGGAAGCGCGTGAGGCGGCGCGCGACGGCAAGCGCCTGATGCTGTACTTCGGCCAGGACGGCTGTCCCTACTGCACACAGCTGATGCAGACCAACTTCACGCAGCGCGCGATCGTGGACAAGACGCGCAAGCACTTCGTCGCCATCGCGCTGAACATCTGGGGCGATCGCGAGGTGCAGTGGACCGACGGGCGCCGCATGAGCGAGAAGGAACTGACGCGCGCACTGAAGGTGCAGTACACCCCGACGCTGCTGTTCCTGGACGAAAAAGGCGCGCTCGCAGTGCGCCTGAACGGCTACTACCCGCCGCACCGCTTCAGCGCAGCGCTCGACTTTGCGGCTGGCATTGCAGGCCAAGGCCAGCGTTTCGAGGACTACATGAGGGCCGCGGTGAAGGAATCCGCAAGTCCGTCATTGCACGACCAGCCCTTTTTCCGCAAGCCGCCGGTGGACCTGACCCGCACGAAACCGGTCGCCCTGCTGTTCGAGACTCCCCATTGCGCGGGCTGCGACGAGCTGCACCGCGAGGGATTCAATCGCCCGGAAGTGCGCAGGCTGCTCGAGCGCTTCGATGTGTACCGATTGACGCTCGACGAGCGCCGCGATGCGCAGGCGACCTGGGCGTCCGAATTGCGCGTCGCGTATACGCCGAGCATGGTGTTCTTCGACGGCGGCAGGGAAGTGTTCCGCATCGAGGCCTACCTGCGGCCGTTCCATTTCGCATCGGCGCTCGAGTACGTGGCGAGCGGCGCCTACCGCAGCGAGCCGTCGTTCCAGCGCTATATCCAGGGACGCGCGGAGCGGCTGCGACTGCGCGGCACTGCGGTGGAGCTGTGGAAGTAGGCTAGGTTGCGAGCGCGCGCTCGAGGATGCGCGCCACGTGCTGCGCGCGCCGCTCGGTGCCGTCGGCGATCTGGTGCCGGCAACTGGTGCCGTCGGCGACGATCAGGGTCTCCGCGCCGGCCTGCCGCACTGCGGGCAGCAAGTCCAGTTCGGCCATCTTCATCGACGCCTCGTAGTGCTCGGCCTCGTAGCCAAAGCTGCCGGCCATGCCGCAGCAACTGGCCTCGACGCTCGTCACCTTCAGGTCCGGCACCAGCCCGAGCACACGTTCCACCGCCCCCATTGCCCCAAACGCCTTCTGGTGACAGTGCCCGTGCAGCAGCGCCTCCTGCGCCAGGGGTTTGAGCTTGAGCTGCAGTGTGCCCGCGTCCGCTTCGCGCGCGAGGAATTCTTCGAACATGACCGCCTTGGCGGCCAGTGCTTTCGCCTCCGGCAGCATCACCGTGTACTCGTCGCGCAGGGTGAACAGGCACGAGGGCTCCAGACCGATGATCGGGACATCGTGCTCCAGCCAGGGCTTGAGCGCATCGAGCACGCGGCGCGCCTCGTGCCGCGCTTCGTTGACCAGCCCGACCGAGAGGAAAGTACGTCCGCAGCACAGGGGCCGCTCGCCGATCTCCGGCTGCGCCACGTGCACGCGAAAGCCGGCGGCCTCGAGCACGCGGATCGCGGCGCGCGCATTCTCGGGCTCGAAGTAACGGTTGAAGGTGTCCACCAGCAGCACGACTTCGCGGCTGCCGCGCTTGGGCCAGACGCGGTCCACGAAGAACTGCGAGCGCCAGGCGGGCATCTGGCGCTGCGAGGTGAATCCCAGCAGGGGCCTGAGCCAGCGCGACGCGAGGTTGGCGAGCGGCGCCGCGCGCGCCGCCCACAGCGCGTAGCGCGGCAGCCAGGCGATCGCGCGCTCGCGCAGCGTCAGCCCGTGGCGCCCCCGGTACTGCGCAAGGAACTCGATCTTCATGCGCGCCATGTCCACGCCGGTGGGGCATTCGCGCTTGCAGCCCTTGCAGGACACGCACAGGTCGAGCGCTTCCTTGACCGCCGCGTCCGGCCGCGGCCCGAGCTGCCCGGAAAGTGCGAGGCGCAAGGTGTTGGCGCGGCCGCGCGTGAGGTGCGTTTCGTCGCCGGTGGCGCGAAAGGACGGGCACATGGTGCCGGCGTCGAATTTGCGGCAATGGCCGTTGTTGTTGCACATCTCCACGGCCTTGTCGAAGCCGCCCCATTCGCTCCAGTCGAGGGCCGCAGGCGGCGGGCTCGCTGCATAGCCGGGCTTGAAGCGAAACAGCGACGCGTCGTCCATTTTCGGCGGATCGACGATCTTGCCGGGGTTCATCAAACCCTGGGGATCGAGCCAGGACTTGATCTCGCCCAGGCACGCGGTAAGGCGCGGCCCGAAGAATGGCGCGATCCATTCCGAGCGCACCAGGCCGTCGCCGTGCTCGCCGGAATAGGCGCCCTTGTACTGCTTGACCAGGGCGCTGGCTTCCTCGGCGATGGCGCGCATCTTGGCCGCGCCGTCGCGCCGCATGTCGAGGATCGGCCGCACATGCAGCGTGCCGACGGAGGCGTGCGCGTACCAGGTGCCGCGCGTGCCGTGCTTTTCGAATACTTGCGTCAGGCGGTCGGTGTACTCGGCGAGGTGCTCGAGCGGCACCGCGCAGTCCTCGATGAAGGACACCGGCTTGCCGTCGCCTTTCATCGACATCATGATGTTGAGGCCCGCCTTGCGCACCTCCCACAGGTCTTTCTGCGACCTGACATCCGTCAGCTCGACCACGCTGCCGGGCAGGCCGAGGTCACCCATCAATTGCACCAGTTGGCGCAGCTTGGCGAGCTGCGCCGCCTGGTCTTCGCCGCTGAACTCCACCAGCAGGATGGCGTCGGGCTCGCCGCGGATCACGGCCTCCACCGTGGGGCGAAAGGCGGCAATCTCGCGCGCCAGGCCGATCATCGTGCGATCCACCAGTTCCACCGCGGACGGCCCGAGCTTGACGATGTGCCGGGTCAGGTCCATTGCAGTGTAGAACTTCGGGAAGTGGCATACGCCGAGCACGCGATGCGCGGGCAGCGCACTGAGCTTGAGATGGATGCGCTCGAACCAGCCGAGCGTGCCTTCGGAACCGACCAGCAGATGCGCCGAGTTCTCGTGCGGCGGGCCGAGATGATCGAGGTTGTAACCGGCGACCTTGCGCAGCACCTGTGGAAAGCGCGCCGCGATCTCGTCCTTCTCCCGTGCGTAGATCGCGCGCAGCTTCACGTTCAGTTCCGAGTCGTCGCTCATCGGTCCGAAGCGTCGAGCGATGCCGTCGCTGCCGAGCGCATCGATGGCAAGTACGTTGTGCACCATGTTGCCGTAGGCGATGGAGCGCGAACCGCAGGAATTGTTTCCCGCCATGCCGCCCAGCGTCGCCTGCGCGCTGGTGGACACGTCCACCGGGAACCATAGGCCCAGCGCCCGAAGCTGCGCGTTGAGCGCATCGAGCACCAGCCCCGGCTGTACCACCGCGCGCCGTTCAGCCGCGTCGAGCTCCAGCAGGCGATTGAGGTACTTCGAGCTGTCGATCACCAGCGCGGCGCCCACGGTCTGGCCGCATTGCGAGCTGCCGGCGCCGCGCGGCAGCAACGGTACCCCGGCCTGCGCGCCGATGGCGATCGCGGTGCGCGCCGCCTCCTCGGTGCGCGGCACCACGACGCCGATTGGTTCGACCTGGTAGATCGAGGCGTCGGTGGCGTAGCGTCCGCGCGAGGCGGCGTCGAACAGCACTTCGCCGTCCACCTCGCGCCGCAGGCGCTGCGCGAGCGCGGGGTCGCCCGGCGTCGCCGTTGCCTGCCTGATCGGGATGCGGGCGCTCACGCCGCCTGGCGCGACGGCAGCGCTGCGAGCACGCTGGCGAGCTTGTGCGCCAAATGATCGGAGAGCAGCGCCTTGATTCGTTTCACGTCCCGCGCGCCGAGCGCGGCGAGGATTTCATCGTGCTCGCGTACCGCTGCGTCCCAGCGCTCCCTGGACAGGTTGGCCATGTAGCGCGCACGGCGCACGTTGGCGTTCAGCTGGCGGTAAGCGTTGAACAGCATGGTATTGCCGGAGTATTTCACGATCTTCAGGTGGATCGCCTGGTTGAACTTGAAGTACCCCGCCAGGTCGCCGCGCGCGTGGTAAGCGAGCATCTCGTAATGCAGCGCCCGGATTTCGTTCACCTGAGCGTCGGTGGCGTTGATGCAGGCGAGTTCGCCGGCGAGTGCCTCCAGCGCCCCCATCACTACCAGGGATTCCGACAACCGCACTGCGTCCATGTGCGAGACGATGGCGCCCCGATTCGGCAGCAACTCGACCAGGCCTTCGGTGGCGAGTACCTTGATGGCCTCACGAAGTGGTGTGCGCGACAGGCCCAGTTGCACGCTCAGCAGGCGCTCGTTGAGGCGCTCGCCTGGGGCAAGCCGGCCCTGCACGATCAGGTCCCGGAGCCGATCGGTTGCCTCCTCATGGAGGGGCCGGCGGACGATGGGCGTGGCTTCTTGCAGTTTGGCCATTTTGCATGCAGAATACAAAAAAATAGCCTGACACGCAACTGTAACCCAAACACTGACCTTCGGAAGTTGGTTTTGTATACAAATTGAGGAGACACTCATGCCGCGTAAAGCTGGCCGTCATTTCCTTCAGATTCCGGGACCAACCAATGTCCCCGATCGCGTACTGCGCGCCATCGATTACCCGACGATGGACCATCGCGGCCCCGATTTCGCCGCCTTGGGCAAGGCAGTGCTCGAAGGCATGAGGCAGGTGTTCAAGACCAAGGGCGAGGTCGTCATCTACCCCGCCTCGGGGACCGGCGCCTGGGAAGCAGCGCTGGTGAATACCCTGTCGCCCGGGGACGCGGTGCTGATGTATGAGACCGGCCATTTCGCGTCGCTTTGGCAGAAGATGGCGCAAAAGCTCGGCCTGGCGCCGGAGTTTCTTGCCGGCGACTGGCGCACCGGCGCCGACCCGGCGCGCATCGAGCAGCGCCTGCGTGCGGACCAGCCCAGGCGCATCAAGGCCGTGTGCGTGGTGCACAACGAGACCTCGACCGGCGTCACCTCGCGCATCGCCGAAGTACGCAAGGCCATCGACGCGGCGCAACACCCCGCGCTGTTGATGGTGGATACCATTTCCTCCCTCGCCTCGATCGACTACCGGCACGACGAATGGGGCGTGGACGTCACCGTCGGCGGCTCGCAAAAGGGCCTGATGCTGCCGCCGGGCCTGTCGTTCAACGCGATTTCCGCCAAGGCGCTGGCCGCGTCGAAGGCGGCGCAGCTGCCGCGCGCCTACTGGGCGTGGGACGAGATGATCGCCAGCGGCAAGGGTGGTTACTTCCCCTACACGCCGGCGACCAACCTGCTCTACGGCCTGCGCGAGTCGCTGCTCATGTTGCTCGAGGAGGAGGGCCTGGAGAACGTGTTCGCGCGCCACCAGCGGCATGCCGAAGCGACCAGGCGCGCAGTGCGCGCCTGGGGGCTGGAAGTGCTGGCGGCGAACCCGGCAGAATACAGCGGCTCCCTCACGGCGGTACTGCTGCCGGCGGGCCACGATGCGGACCGCGTGCGCAAGGTCATCCTGGAGCACTTCGACATGTCGCTGGGCACCGGCCTGGGCAAGCTCGCCGGCAAGGTTTTTCGTATCGGGCACCTGGGCGACTTCAACGATCTTTCGCTGATGGGAACGCTGGCGGGGGTCGAAATGGGCCTTACACTTGCCGGCGTGCCGGTCAAGAAGGAAGGCGTCGCGGCCGCCATGGCGTATCTTGCCGACCGGCAGCGGCCAGTAGCACGCGCGGCGGCCTGAACGCGCTGACATGGGGCCGCTGGCAGGCGTCAAGGTCCTCGAGCTCGCGCAGATCATGGCGGGACCGACCTGCGGCATGCTGCTCGCCGATCTGGGCGCGGATGTCATCAAGGTGGAGCGAATTCCCGGCGGCGATGACACGCGCAGCATGGATCGGCCTTCGGTCAACGGTGAATCGGCGGCGTTCATGGCGATGAACCGCAACAAGCGCGGCATCGCGTTGAATCTGAAGCTGCCGGCCGCGCAGGAAGCGCTCAAGCGCATGGTCGCCAAGGCCGACGTGATTACCGAGAACTACCGCAAGGGCACCCTGGAAAAGCTCGGCGTCGGCTATGAGGCGCTGAAAAAAATCAACCCGGCGCTCATCTACTGCTCGATTTCGGGATACGGCCGCACAGGTCCGTACGCCGACAAGGGGGGGTACGACCTCATCGCGCAGGGCATGTCGGGCCTGATGGCGACCACCGGCGAGCCGGGGCGCCCGCCGGTCAAGGTCGGCAGCCCGGTCTGCGACATCAACGGCGGCATGCTCGCGGCGCTCGGGGTCGTTTCCGCCTACGTGCACCGCCTGAAGACGGGCGTCGGGCAGATGGTGGACACGTCGCTGTTCGAGGCCGGCATCCAGCAGACCTACTGGCATGCGGCGACCTTTTTCGCCACCGGCGAGTCGCTCGGCCCGAGCGGCTCGGCGCACATCCTGTCGGCGCCCTACCAGGCATTCAAGGCGCAGGACGGCTGGCTCACCCTCGGCGGCGCCAACCAGGCCAACTGGCAGCGCCTGGCGCGCGTGCTCGGCGCGCCGGAGTGGATCGAAGACCCGCGCTTTCTCACCAACACGCACCGCATGCAGCATCTGGACGCGCTGGTCGCCCTGATGAACGAGAAGCTGGCGACGAAGACGGTCGCCGAGTGGATCGCGCTGCTTGAGCCGGCAGGCGTGCCCTGCGGTCCCATCAACTCGATCGCGCAGGTGCTCGAGGACCCGCACGCCCTGGCGCGCGACATGGTGGTCGAGCTGGATCATCCCAAGGCCGGGCGCACCCGCGCCATCGGTCTGCCGATCAAGCTTTCGGTGACGCCCGGCAAGGTGGCGCGGCCGGCGCCGCTCTTCGGCCAGCATACGCGCGAGGTGCTGGCCGAGTTCGAATTCAGCAAGAAGGAAATCGAAGCGCTGATCCAGAGCGGAGCGGCGATCACCGCCTGACGATGGATTTCACGCTGAGCGAGGAGCAGCGGCTGTTTCGCGACAGCGTGCGCGGCTTCGCGCACAAGCATCTTGCCGCGGGCGCAGTTGCGCGCGCACACGATTCCGCGCACCCGTTCGACGTCGCACGCATGATGGCGAATCAGGGCCTGCTCGGCATCACCATGGCGCAGGCCGACGGTGGCCAGGGCGGCACGCTGATGGACGCGGTGCTCGCAATCGAAGCAGTCGCCTCCGTCTGCCCGCGCAGCGCCGACGTGGTGCAGGCGGGCAACTTCGGCCCGGTGCGCGTGCTCGCGGAGTTCGGCAGCGCCGCGCAGAAGACGAAATACCTCGCGCCAATCCTCGCCGGCGAAACCGTGATGTGCCTTGCCATGAGCGAGCCCGAGGCGGGTTCGGCGGTCACCGATCTGAAGACCAGCGCAATGCCGGACGGGGACGGCTTTCGCGTCACGGGCAGCAAGGTCTTTTCGACCCACGGCCCTTATGCGTCAGTGATCCTCGCCTACGTGCGCTACGGTGCCGGGGTCGGCGGCATCGGTTCGTTGCTGATCGAGCCGGCCTGGAAGGGTGTGACGCTCGGCAAGCCCTCGCGCTTCATGTCAGGGGAGGAATGGGTTGAGATCCATTTCGAGGATGTGCGCGTGCCGCGCGAGAACGTGCTCCTCGGCCCCGGCGGCTTCAAAAAACAGATTGCGGGCTTCAACGTCGAGCGCATCGGCAATACCGCACGTTCGCTTGCGTTAGGGCGCTACGCCTATGATGCAGCGCGAGAGTGGGCACTCACCCGGCACCAGTTCGGCCGGCCGCTGGCGGAATTCCAGGGCCTGCAATGGCGGTTCGCCGACATGAAGATGAAGCTCGATGCGGGAGAGCTGCTGCTCTATCGGGCGGCGGCCAATGCCGACCGCGGCCTGCCTTCGGCCGAAGAGACCGCGATCGCCAAGGCGTTCTGCAACCAGGCCGGGTTCGAGGTGGCGAGCGATGCGCTGCAGGTCATGGGCGCCACCGGCTACAGCCAGGAACTGCTCGTCGAATACTGCCTGCGCCGCTGCCGCGGCTGGATGATCGCCGGCGGCTCGATCGAAATGATGAAGAATCGCATCGCGGAGGGCATCTTCGGGCGCAGCTTCCCGCAGCGGCCGGAGCGCGCGCCCGAGTGAGCTCGGCGCTGTTCCGGGCGCTGTTTGCGCCGCGCGGCATTGCCCTGTACGGCGCCTCGGGCGACGCTGCGAAAAACACCGCGCGCCCGCAGCGCTACCTGCGCAAGCACGGCTACGCCGGGCGCATCGCCCCGATCAACCGCACACGCAGCGAAGTACTGGGCGAGACGGCGTATTCGAGCCTTGCCCAGGCGCCCGGAGAAATCGACCAC
Organism: Pseudomonadota bacterium; assembly: GCA_027624175.1. Taxonomy (GTDB): domain Bacteria; phylum Pseudomonadota; class Gammaproteobacteria; order Burkholderiales; family SG8-39; genus JAABQT01. Next base: position 53,211 of record JAQBXT010000007.1, read on the forward strand.
GCCTTCATCATGGTGCCGCCCGAGGACGTGCCCGCCGCCTGCGAGGAATGCTTTGCGCGCCGTGTGCCGGTGGTGACGATCTTCACCGACGGCTTTGGCGAGACGGGCGCAGCCGGTCGCGCTGTCGAAAAACAGCTGGTCGTCGGTGCGCGCGCCGCCGGGGTGCGACTGCTTGGCCCGAACAGCATTGGCCTTATCAGCACCGATCCTGCCACCGCGCTCACGGTGAACGCCTCGCTCGAGCTCGAGCGCCTCCCCGTGGGCCCGCTTGCCGTGATCTCCCAGTCGGGCAGCCTGATCGGCGCGATCCTTTCGCGTGGCGCGGCGCGCGGCATCGGCTTTTCGCGCTTGGTTTCCGTGGGCAACGAATCCGATCTGTCGGTCGGCGAACTGATGGACCTTCTGGTCGACGACGCGCAGACCGGCGCCATCCTGCTGTTCCTCGAGACCCTGCGCCAGCCCGGGCAGATCGAGCGCGCGGCGCGCCGCGCGTTTGACGCCGGCAAGCCCGTCATCGCCTACAAGCTCGGCCGTTCGAGCGCCGGCGAGGCGCTGGCGCGCTCGCACACCGGTGCCATCGCAGGCGACGACCGCGCTGTGGACGCGTTCCTCGCCGCCTGCGGGGTATTGCGCGTGCGCAACTTCGAGGGTCTGATCGAAACCGCGCTGCTTGCCATCGACCAGCGACCGCCGCAGGGAAAGCGCGTGGCCATGATGACGACGACGGGGGGCGGCGCAGCGATCGTCGCCGACCCCCTGGGTGCGGCGGGCGTCGACCTCGTCGCACCACCGCCGGCACTCGCGGAGCGCATCCGTGCTTTAGGCGTACGTGTTGCGGACTCCCCGCTCATCGACCTGACGCTGGCAGGCACGCGAGCGAGCGTATACGGCCCAGTGCTGGAAGCGCTGCTCGCCTCCGACCATTGCGATGCCGTGGTGGCCGCGGTGGGTTCGTCGGCGCAGTTCCACCCCCAGCTGGCAATCGAACCGATCCTTGCCGCGCATCGCGCCCATCCGGCAAAGGCGCTCGCCGTGTTCATTGCGCCCGAGGCCACGGCTTCGCTCGAGCTGCTCGCAAACGCCGGCGTCGCCGCGTTCCGCACGCCGGAGTCCTGTGCCGATGCGCTCGCGGCGTTCTGCGCCTGGCGCGCGCCGCGGATTCCGCCCCATGCCGACACTGTGCAGTGGGCGCGGTCCGCTGAGACGCTGTTCGCGTCCCTCGGCATCGCGCAGGCACCGTCGCAACGGCTGCGCAGTCCAGATGACCCGATCACCTGCCCGTTTCCGGTGGCGATAAAGATCGCGTCACCCGACATCGAGCACAAGACCGAGGTTGGTGGCGTGGAATTGGGACTGCGCGATGCAGGTGAAGCGGCGGCGGCGGCGAAGCGCATCCTTGAGCGCGTGCGCGCCGCGCGGCCGCAGGCAAGGATCGACGGCGTCGTCGCGTCGAGCATGCAGCGTGGGCTGGCCGAAGCGATCCTGGGCTATCGCCACGATGCGCAGGTCGGCCCGCTGGTGCTGGTCGGCGCGGGCGGGGTGCTGGCCGAGATCTACCGCGACATCGCCCTGCGACCGGCGCCGGTAACGCTCGGCGAGGCACATGCCATGATCGGCGAGGTGCGCGGTTTCGCGGCGCTATCGGGTTACCGCAACGCGCCGCGCGGCGATCTTGCCGCGCTGGCGCAAGCGATCGTCGCGTTCTCCCGGCTCGCCACGCTGCCGGAAATCCTCGAGGCGGAGATCAACCCGCTCCTGGTCAAGGCGCAGGGCGAGGGCGTGATCGGCGTTGACGCGCTTCTCGTTCTGCGCGAAGGTGCGCACGCAGATGGCCCTGCCGCTTGACACCTTGCAGGCGCGCGCCTCAGGCGACGCGCAGCTTGCCCGCTTCGGGCTCGATCTCGATTGCGCCCTGCTCATCGGCGACGGCGACACCGACTGGCTGGTCGAGATCGCGCGCGGCAAGGTGGTGCGCGTGACCAAGGGCCCGCTCGTCATGCCGAAGACCGACTTGCGGCTGCGTGCGGCGAGCGAAACCTGGACGCGGTTCCTCGAGCCCGTGCCGCCGCCCGGCTATCACGATCTCCTTGCACTGCGCCGCTATCGGCGCATCCAGATCGAAGGCGACATCCGTCTCATGTCGGCCTACCTCTTCTACCTCAAGCGGCTCTTCGCGCTGCTGCGCGCACCCGACGCATGAAAGCGACGCGCGAGCCGGTCGCCGGCCATTACCTCAACCTCGAACTTCTCGGCCGGCCGCATCGCCTGTATGTCGAGGAAGCCGGGCAGGGCGTTCCGCTGCTTTGTCTGCACACCGCGGGTTCCGACACGCGGCAGTACCGTGGTCTCATGAACGACGCCGAAATCACGCGCGACTTTCGCGTGATCGCGTTCGACATGCCCTGGCACGGCAAGTCCTCGCCCCCCTCGGGCTGGCAGACCGAGGAATACCGACTGACGAGCGCCGATTACTCGCGCATGGTGCTCGAGGTATGCGACGCGCTCGCGCTCGATCGCCCGGTGGTGATGGGCTGCTCCATCGGCGGGCGTATCGCGCTGGTGCTCGCGATGGAGCAGGCGACGCGCTTTCGCGCCATCATCGGCCTGCAATCGGGTGCGACCATCGATCCGTACTACGAGCTGACCTGGCTGCACCATCCGCAGGTACACGGCGGCGAAGCCTCGGCGGCGTATGTCAGCGGCCTGATGGCGCCGAGCTCGCCCGACGCGGAGCGCTGGGAGACGCTGTGGCACTACATGCAGAGTGGGCCGGGCATCTTCAAAGGCGACCTGTACTTCTACCGTGGCGCCGACGGCGACATCCGCGAGCAGCTTTCCGCGATCGACACGCGTGTCTGCCCCTTGTACCTCCTCACAGGCGAGTACGACTATTCGGTCTCTCCCGAGGACACGCGCGCTGCGGCGGAGCGCATCCCGGGGGTCAAGTTCACGGTGATGCCGAAGCTCGGGCACTTTCCGATGAGCGAGAATCCGGCGCTGTTCCTCACCTATCTCAAGCCGGTGCTGGCGGAGATCAAGGCGCGCGGCTGAGGCGTGCGGAAGATGTTCGTCGTCGAGCGCTGTGCCGAATTCGTCGAGGGGTTGCGCGACGCACCGCTGGCACCGGAAGTCCTGTACCACGCCAAGCGCGCCGTGATCGACTGGACGGCCGCGGCCCTGGCGGGCGCACGCGAGGCGCCGGCGAGCGCGCTCGAGGCCGCGCTTGCCGAGGAGCTCGATCGCGGCGCCGCACAGCTCATTCTCGGCCGTCGGGCAGGCACGCGGGCCGCGGCGCTGATCAACGGCACGGCCGCGCACACCGTGGAGATGGACGACATCTTTCGCGACGGTATCTACCACCCGGGCGCGCCGACGATCGCGGCGGCACTCGCTCTGGCCCAGGCCGGCAAGGCGAGTGGTGCGACGTTTCTGCGCGCCGTGATTGCGGGCTATGAAATCTCCACGCGCATTGCGGCCGCCATGGGGCGCGCGCATTACCGCTACTGGCACAACACCGGCACGATCGGCGTGTTCGGCGCCTGCGCCGCCGGCGCGAGCGCGCTCGGGCTTGAGCGCGCGCGCACCACGCACGCGCTCGCCACCGCGACCACGTTCGCCGCGGGCCTGCAGCAGGCCTTTCGCATGGACTCGATGTCCAAGCCCCTGCACGCGGGCCGGGCCGCCGAGGCCGGGGTGACTGCCGCACTCGCCGCAGGCGCAGGCGTGACCGGGTCGCTCGACGTGATCGAGGGCGACGCCGGGTTCGGCCGCGCGATGGGCGATGCGCCGGATTGGACAAAGGCCTTCGCCACGCTCGGCGCGGAGCTCCACATTGCGCGCATGACGTTCAAGAACCACGCGTGCTGCGGCCACGCGTTCGCCGCGATCGACGGCGCGCTCGCCGCACAGGCGGCGCTCGGCGTCGCCGCTCATGACATTGCGCGAGTACGCGTCGCCAGCTACCGCGCGGCGCTCGAGGTTTCCGGCATCGAGGCGCCGCGCACGCCAGCCGAGGCGCGCTTTTCGCTCAAGTACGTGGTTGCGCACGCGCTGCGCCACGGCAGCGTACGGCTCGCCGCCTTCGGCCCCGAGCCGCTCGGCGACCCTGCCACGCGAACGCTGATGCAGCGCATCGAAGCGTCGATCGATGCCGAGCTGGATGCAGCCTTCCCGTCGCAGCGTGCGGCGCGGATCGTCGTGGACACCCTCGATGGCCGCAGCCACAGCCTGTTGCAGCCCACGCGCAAGGGTGATCCCGACGACCCGCTCAGCGATCGCGAGCTCGAGGCGAAATTCCTGGAGCTTGCCGCGCCAGTGATCGGCGATGCGCAGGCGCGTGCGCTCCTCGAGCGGCTCTGGCGGCTCGAGGGCGAAGCCGAAGTCAAGCTCGCGAGCGCAGCGCCATGACGAGCGGTAACGTGAGCAGAATCATGCCGCCGAGCACCGCAATAGCCACCTCCACGCCCAGTCGATCGCCGAGCATTCCAAAGGCGAGGGGGGCGGCGATGCCGCAGACCGAGCCCACCGTGTAGAACAGGCCGAACGCCCGCGACAGCCGTTCGGGCCGGACGTATTCGCCGATCGTGGCGTAGAGCACCGACGAAGTGCCTTGCAGCACGACGCCCAGCAGCGGCAGCAGCAGGAGCGCCCCGGTGGCGGGAAGGGCGAGAACGGCGAGGATGCCGCTCGCCGTCGCGAGCTCGGTGATGACGATCATGCGCACGATGCCCAGGCGCTCGGCAAGCACGCCGCAGGCGAGCTTGCCCGCCATGCCCCCGGCCAATACCAGCGGCACCGCAGCCGCGGCCCACCCCACGGCCAAGCCCTTCGCGATCAGCAGGAAGGCGATGAAGGTGAGAAAGGCGCTGCGCGTGCTCGCATCGAGAACCTCGATCAGGCAAAGCGCGAGGAACCGCGGGCGGTCGCGGATGCCCCAGTCCGTCGCGCCGCCCGCTGACACGGGGTGTGCGGTCGATCCGGCCTGGGTTTTTGCGGCCAGCAGCGAAAGCACGGCGATCGCCGTCACGACTGCAACGACGCCGAATCCGATCACCGGCGCCTGCCACGAGATTCCCGCCAGCAGCAGCAGCGACACCAGGCCGCCGAACGCGAACTTCCCCACGTCCCCGGCGAAGTTGTAGGTGCCCAGCGCGGCGCGCCGCCCCTGGACCGGGTAGGCGCGCGAGACGAGCGTCGACGCCAGCGGATGCTGGACCGCCGAGCCCACCCCGGCGAAGAACAAAACCGCGAGAATGGTCCAGAAACCCTGCGCATACCCGAGAGTGGCGAACGCTGCCCCGGCAAGCAGGGTGCCGAACGCCAGCAGCTCGCGCTCGCCAAAGCGCTCGGCCACGATGCCCGCGGGAATCTGGAATGCCGCCATGGCCGTGCGGTGCGCGCCGCGAATCAAGCCAACCTGCGCGAGCGACAGGCCGAAGGCATTCGCCAGCAGCGGCAGCAGCACGTAGGTCACGTCGGACAGGCCGTCGTGCAGCGTGTGCACCGCGCTGCAGATCGCAAGCGTGCGTTTGCTCATTGAGTGGCCGCGCCAATTGCAATTTCGACATGTTAGACTGCCCGGCCCGTAGCCACCCTACTGGGAGGAGGAAGGTGGCAAAGCTGCTCGAAGTGAAGAATCTGCAGACGCAGTTTCTGACGTCCGCCGGCGTCGTGCGAGCCGTCGACGGCGTCTCCTACGACATCGACGAAGGCGAGACCGTCGCGCTGGTCGGCGAGTCGGGCTGCGGCAAATCGGTTTCGGCGCTGAGCATCATGCGGCTGGTAGACGAGCCTGCCGGGCGCATCGTGGCGGGCGAGATCCTGTTCAAGGGACGTGACCTGCTCAAGCTCAGCGAGGCGGAAATGCGCGACGTGCGCGGGCGCGACATCGCCATGATCTTCCAGGAGCCCATGACTTCGCTCAACCCGGTCCTCACGATCGGGCGCCAGCTCACCGAGGGGCTCGAAATCCATCTCGGCATGGATCCGGCCGCGGCGAGCGAGCGCGCGGTCGAACTCCTCGGCCTGGTCGGCATCCCGGATCCGGCGCGCCGCCTCGGCCAGTACCCGCACCAGTTCAGCGGCGGCATGCGCCAGCGCATGATGGTCGCCATGGCGCTCGGCTGCAATCCCGCGCTGATCCTCGCCGACGAGCCCACCACCGCGCTCGACGTCACGATCCAGGCGCAGGTCCTGGAATT
>JAQBXT010000008.1 GCA_027624175.1 Pseudomonadota bacterium
GCGCATTGTCCTTCTCCCAGAGAAAGGCAAGACGCAATCATATCACTATGATGCATTAGTTATGTCGTTGTGTTTAGCATGATTCGCATGCTGTTCAATCAATAAGTTAGGTACCGCTCTAGGAGCCGACTATGGATAGACCGATATCCCAGATGATGGCGAAGACCGTCCGGACGGTTGGTACTGAAGATACGATCGAAAACGTCGACACCATGTTGACCTCACACAAGCTTTCGGCTGTACCAGTTGTGGATGCGAAAGGCGTTGTCTTTGGAATTGTCAGCTCACTGGATTTATTGCACTTCCACGCGGCAAAGAAAAACCCGAAGGCCGTTCGCGCCTGGGAATTGTGTACCTGCCTGGGAATTGTGTACCTATAAGCCTATCGCGGTCAGTCCAGAGACCTCTGTTGTCGAGGCGGCGGAATTGATGATCAAGAACCAAATTCATCACATTCTGATAACGGAGAACGGGACGCTGCGTGGAATCGTCTCGGCTTTTGATTTTGTAGAGCAATACGTCCTCAAGGGCGGTACCTAACCTTTAGCTGCTGCGGACGGACCGCGAGCGCCATGCCAGATCTGAGCTCCGTGCTGGCCCGCCGCAGAGCACATCGTTCGGCCTCTTGTAACCCGTAACGCCATCGGTTACACTGTCCTCCGTGATACGTCGAATTCGGCACCAAGGACTTCAGCGATTCTTTGAGACAGGCAGCAAGTCCGGAATTCAGGCGCAACATGCCGATCGGTTGCGGCTGATTCTTGCCCAGTTGAGCGCAGCAACCAAGCCAGAGGACATGGCGCTGCCTGGATTGGTGCCGCATCCCCTCAAAGGTGATCGGAAGGGCGTGTGGTCGGTTCGGGTGAGCGGAAACTGGCGAATCACTTTTGCCTTTGCAGGAACCGATGCTGACGCGGTCGATTACGAGGACTACCACTGAAAGGAAGCGCCATGCGCATGCATAACCCCCCACATCCCGGCGAGATTATCAAGTCGCTTTGTCTGGATCCTCTCGGCATAACGATTACCGAAGCGGCGAAGGCGCTGGGTATCAGCCGCAAAACTCTTTCGGCGATTCTGAATGGTCGCGCCGGGGTGAGTCCTGAGATGGCGGTGCGTCTGTCGATCGCGTTTGGAACCTCGGCCGAGAGCTGGCTGAATCAACAGACGCAGTACGACCTATGGCACGCCGAGCAACGACGCAAACAATTGCGCGTGATGAAGTTGGCTGCGTAACAAGATGCCGAACCATCCGCTCAACGCCGACGCGCCGCAAGAGCGGCGGCGCGTTAGCCGGGACAGTAGACACACGGAGAATTCGTGGCAATCACGTTCGTCGTGCTGAGCGCAATGTGCTTCGGCATCGCAATTGCCTACCTCGTAGTATCAACAAGCGGTGCCTGAAAAACCGATGCAGCCGCGCCGGAGAATCCAATGTCCTGGCTGATGTCCGCGGTCTACGACCGCATCACGCGCGAGAGCAACAAGGCCTGCCTCGATCAGTGGCGCGCGGAACTGCTGCGCGACCTCTCGGGCGCGGTGCTCGAAGTAGGCGCCGGAACCGGCGCCACCCTGCCCTACTACCCGAAGACAGTGACACGGCTAGTGCTGTGCGAGCCCGATCCCCACATGCGGCGCAAGCTGCAGGCAAAGTGCGATGCCGCTGGAGCGAAGCACGTCGAGATTTCAGACGCCTCGCTCGAGGCCTTGCCCGCGGCCCCCGCCTCACTCGACGCGGTGGTGTGTTCGCTGGTGCTTTGCTCGGTGCCCGATCAGCAAGCCGCCCTCAAGGAGATTCAGCGCGTGCTCAAGCCCGGCGGCAAGCTCGCGTTTCTCGAGCACGTGGCCGCGAACGGCAAACCGAACCGGCTGAAATGGCAGCGCCGCATCGAGCCGGTATGGAAGCACCTGACGGGCAACTGCCACCTGACGCGGCGCACCGAAGCCGCGATCACCGCAGCGGGATTCAACATCGAGCGCATCGAGCGCGAGAGCATCCGCAAGGTTCCGCCGATCGTGCGCCCGAGCATCCGCGGCATCGCCCGCAAGACCGGCTAGCTCGGTCGGCGTACACGCCCGCCGCTCGCGGGCCGCGCCCCTTGCCAGGTCGCCGCCGGCGGTGGCACACTATCAACAGCATGAAATATCTTTCACATATATGAATACCGCCGTAAAGAGCGCCGACCGCACGGTGCAGATCCTCGAGGCCTGATCCGCACGCTCGAGCTGCGCGGCTACCTGTACGAGCTGGGCCTGCGCAAGGGCTGGTACCCGACCCTGCGCTGGCTGCAGAAGGCGCGCGCCGTCGCCGAACACGATCCGATGCTCGAGCGCGTCACCCCCCTGCTCGAGGAACTTTGCGCGGCCACCGGCGAGACGGTGGTGCTCGGCAAGCGCAGCGGCAGCAGCGTGACCTACCTGAACGTCATCGAATCGGGCAATTCCATCCGCTACAGCGCGCAGGTCGGCGAGCACAAGCCGCTGCATTCGAGCTCGGCCGGCAAGGCACTGCTCGGTGCGATGCCACCGGAAGAGCGCGCGGCGCTGCTCGGCGCGCTCAAGCTGACCCGCGTCACGCCAAACACGATCGTGCGGCGCGAAGCGCTCGAAAAGGACCTCGCCGCCGGCGCCAAGCGCGGCTGGTACGCGACCCGCGGGGAGAACGTGGCCGACGTGCACGCGCTCGGCGCGCCGGTGCGCATCGACGGCGAGTCCTACGCGCTGGTCCTCGCGGGGCCGGCGCACCGCATCGAAAGCGCGCTGAAGACGCACGCCGCGGCGTTGCTGCGCACCGTCAAGGCGCTGGAGGCAAAGAGATGAGCGCGCAACCCAAGCCCGAAAGCAGCGCCGCGAGAGTGGCGACGCCCTCGGGAATCGAAGTGCCCCTGGTGGCAACGCGCGACCTCGCGGGCGCGCCGGACCCGGAACTCCCAGGCGTGTTTCCGTTCACGCGCGGCATCTTCGCCGACGGCTATCGCGGCCGGCCCTGGACCATCCGCCAGTACTCGGGATTCGGCTCGGCCGAGGAGTCCAACCAGCGCTACCGCTTCCTGCTCGAGCAGGGACAGACCGGCCTCTCGGTGGCGCTCGACCTGCCCACGCAGTGCGGCTACGACCCGGATCACGCCATGGCGCGGCCCGAGGTCGGCAAGGTGGGCGTGTCGCTGTTCTCGCTCTCGGAGATGGAGACGCTGTTCGAGGGCATCGACCTCGGCGCGATCTCCACCTCGTTCACCATCAACGGCACGGCGGCGATCATCTACGCCATGTACCTCGCCGCGGCCGACAAGCAGGGCGTGCCGCGCGCCAAGCTCACCGGCACCATCCAGAACGACATCCTCAAGGAATACGTCGCGCGCGGCACCTGGATTTTCCCGGTGCGCCCGTCGATGCGGCTGATCGCGGATTCGGTGCTCTATTCGAACGAAGTCACGCCGCGCTGGTGCCGTCGCTGCTGTTCTATTTCGCGCTGTTCGTGCAGATCGACGGCTACGCGGCGAAAAACGGCCTGAAGGGCCTGCCGCGCGCCGAGCTGCCCTCGCTCAGCCAGACTTTCCTCGAGGGCTGGCACTACCTGTTCGTGTTCGCGCTGCTGGTGTACATGCTGCTCGTGCTGCAGCGCGAGTCGCTGGCGCCGTTCTACGCCACGGCGCTGCTCCTGGTCATCAACCAGTTCTCACGCCGCTACCGGCTCGACTGGCAGCGACTGCGCACGCTGCTCGAGGGCGTGGGCGGCGCGCTCAGCGAGCTCGCCGCGCTGCTCGCCGGCGTCGGCCTGATCATCGGCGCGCTCTCGGTCACCGGGCTTGCCGGCACGCTCGCCAACGACCTCGTGTACCTCGCCGGCAACAACATCTACGTGCTGCTGGTGATGGGCGCGATCACCAGCTTCATCTTCGGCATGGGCATGACCATCACCGCGTGCTACATCTTCCTCGCCATCGTGCTCGCGCCGCCGGTGGCACTCGCCGCGTTCGTCGCCGCGGGCATCGCAAAGGCGCCGCCCATGCAGGTCGGCCTGCAGTCGGTGCGCCTCGGCGCCGCCATGTATTTCGTGCCGTTCTTCTTCGTGCTCAACCCGGCGCTCATCCTGCGCGGCACGCCGTGGGAGATCGTGGTGGTGGTCGGCACAGCGGTTGCCGGCATCGCGCTCATCGCCTCCGCGCTCGAGGGCTACGTCGTCGGTATCGGCACGATCGCGCGCGGCGTGATCGGCTGGGCGGCGCGGCTGCTGCTCTTTGCCGGCGGCCTCGCCATGGCGATGCCCGGCGGCGGCGAACTCGGCCTTAGCCACGTGCAACTCTCGCTCGGCGGGTTGCTGCTCGCCGCTGCGGGCGCGGCGCTGGCGTGGGTGACGCGGCGGCGTTAGGAAATCTGGCGCGCCCGGCGGGATTCGAACCCACGACCCTTGGCTTCGGAGGCCAATACTCTGATCCGCTGAGCTACGGGCGCTTTCAAGATAAAATCATGCCTTTATACCATCCGGGCGCCGGACCGCGGCGCCCCCACGGCGTGAACCTGCTGTTCATCATCGATCCGCCTGAGGGGCTGAAGGCGTACAAGGACACGACCGTGTCCATGATGCGCGCGGCGCAACGCCGCGGCCATCAAGTGCACGTATGCACGCAGGACGCCCTCGCCTGGCACGCCGGCCCGGTGAACGCCCGGGCCGTGCATATCGCGCTCACCGACAACGACGAGGACTGGTACCGCCGCGACGGCAGCGCCGAGCGTGCATTGAAGGACTTTGGCGCGGTGCTGATGCGCAAGGACCCGCCCTTCGACATGGAGTACGTGGCGAGCACCTGGCTGCTCTCGGAGGCCGAGCGCCAGGGCGCGCGCGTGTTCAACGCGCCGCAGGCGCTCCGGGATCTGAACGAGAAATTCGCCATCGCAGAGTTCGCGGCGCTCACCGTGCCTGCGCTGGTGACGCGCGACATGGCGCTGCTGCAGGCATTCATCGACGAGCACGGCGACACGATCCTCAAGCCCCTTGCAGGCATGGGCGGCGCCGGCATCTTCCGCGTGCGGCGCGACGACCCGAACCGCAACGTGATTGTCGAGACGCTCGCCGCGCACGGCGCAGTGAGCGTCATGGCGCAGCGCTTCATCCCCGAGATCACCGAGGGCGACAAGCGCATCATCCTCATCGAAGGCAGGCCCGCGCCCTATGTGCTGGCGCGCATCCCCAAGGCCGGCGAGACGCGCGGCAACCTCGCGGTGGGCGGCAAGGGCGTGGCGCAGCCGCTCTCGGCGCGCGACCGCCAGATCGCCGAGGCCATGGGCCCGGCGCTCGCCGCGCGAGGGATCCTGTTCGCGGGGCTGGATGTGATCGGCAACTGGCTGACCGAAGTCAACGTCACCAGCCCCACCTGCTTCCGCGAGATCCAGGACCTGACCGGCTACGACGCCGCGGCAGTGTTTGTCGAGGCGCTGGAAGCGAGGGTGGCGCGTTGATCGGCGTCCTGGTGGTGTCGCACGGCGCCATCGGCGAAGCGCTGCTCGCGAGCGCGGCGCAGATTCTCGGCGCGCCCGCGCAGGCGGCAGCGCTCGGCGTGGCGCGCGGCGACGATCCGGACCAGGTGCTCGAGAGAGCGCGCACGCTGCTGGCGCGCCTGGACGATGGCGCCGGCGTGCTGGTGCTTACCGACATGTTCGGCGCCACGCCCTGCAACATCGCCGCGCGCCTGCTCGCCGACGGCCGCGTCGAGGGCGTCGCCGGCGTTTCCCTGCCGATGCTGGTGCGCGTGCTCTCGGGCCGCAACGGTTCGCTGCCGGCGGCGGTGCAGCGCGCCCTGTCCGGCGGCGCCGAGGGCGTGGTGCACATGAACACGGACAGCTGCGGTGCCAAGCGCTGAGCTCACCATTGACAACAAGCTCGGCCTGCATGCGCGCGCTGCCGCCCAGCTCACCCAGGTGGCCAGCCAGTTCCGCGCCGAGGTCTGGCTGACGCGCAACGCCCGGCGCGTGAACGCGAAGAGCATCATGGGCGTGATGATGCTCGCCGCCGGCAAGGGCGCCACGGTCACCGTCGAGGCCGACGGCGTGGACGCGGAAGCGGCGCTCGCGGCCCTGCAGCAATTGATCGCCGACCGCTTCGGCGAAGGGGAATGAACTTCGTCCTGCACGGCTCGAGCATCGCCTCGGGCATCACCATCGGCCACGCCCACCTGGTCTCCAGCGCCCGCCTGGACGTGGCGCACTACGAAATCCCGGCGCCGGCGGTGCAGGCCGAGATCTTCCGCTTCGACGCCGGCATCGCGCGCGCCAAGCAGGAGCTGGCGCTGCTCGCGCAGCAGATCCCGGCCGATGCGCCCGCCGAGTTCGGCGCCTTCGTCAACCTGCACCGCATGATCCTGGAGGATTCGTCGCTGTCGCACGCGCCCAGGGAACTGATCCGCGAGCGCAAGTGCAACGCGGAGTGGGCGCTGGTGCAGCAGATGGAGACCCTGGTCGAGCAGTTCGAGCAGGCCGAGGACGCCTACCTGCGCGAGCGCAAGGCCGACATCGAGCAGGTGGTGGAGCGCGTGCTGAAGGCGCTGATGGGCGGCAAGGCGCCCGCCGAGCCGCAGCCCTCCGAGGAGCACAACCTGATCGTGGTGGCGCACGACCTCTCGCCCGCCGACATGCTGCTGTTCAAGCGCCACGAGTTCGGCGGTTTCGTCACCGACGCCGGCGGCGTCACCTCGCATACCGCGATCCTGGCGCGCAGCCTCGACATCCCGGCCCTGGTCGGCCTGCACCACGCGCGCGGCATGATCCGCGAGGGCGAACTGCTGATCGTGGACGGCATCCAGGGCGTGCTGGTGGTGGACCCGGACCCCGTGGTGCTCGCCGAGTACCAGTTGCGCCAGTCGCAGCACCTGCAGGAACGCAAGAAGCTGCGCCGCCTGAAGAGCACGCCGGCGGCGACCCTGGACGGTACCGCGGTGGAACTGTTCGCCAACATCGAACTGCCGCAGGACCTGGACCAGGTGCACGAGGCCGGTGCCCAGGGCGTGGGCCTGTTCCGCACCGAGTTCCTGTTCATGAACCGCAAGGACCTGCCCGGCGAGGACGAGCAGTTCGAGGCCTACCGCGAGGTGGCGAAGGCCCTGCGCGGCAAGCCCGTGGTGATCAGGACGCTGGACGCCGGTGCCGACAAGGGGCTGACCGGACACGGCGAACCGATGCCCAATCCAGCGCTCGGCCTGCGCGCCATCCGCTTCTGCCTGGCCGAGCCGCACATGTTCCTCGAGCAGCTGCGCGCCATCCTGCGCGCCTCGCACCACGGGCGCGTGCGGATCCTGTTGCCGATGGTGGCGCACGCGCACGAGGTGGACCAGGCGCTCGGACTGATTCGGCAGGCGCGTCGCCAGCTCGAGGACCGCGGCGAGCCCTACGACCGGGACATCCAGGTCGGCGGCATGATCGAGATCCCGGCGGCGGCCCTGTCGCTGCCGATGTTCATGAAGCGCCTGGATTTCCTCTCCCTGGGCACCAACGACCTGATCCAGTACACGCTGGCCATCGACCGCACCGACGATGCGGTGGCGCACCTGTACGACCCCCTGCACCCCGCCGTGCTGCACCTGGTCGCGCATGTGATCCAGACCGCCACGCTGGGCGGCGTGCCGGTGGCGGTGTGCGGCGAGATGGCGGGCGACCTGGCGCTCACACGCCTGCTGCTCGGCTTCGGCCTGCGCAATTTCTCCATGCATCCGGCGCAGCTGCCGGCGATCAAGGAACGCGTGCTGGGCACCAGCCTCGCCGCAGTGCAGCCGCTGGCGCAGAAAGTGTTGCGCTGGGGCGACCCGGTAAAAACACGCGAACTCCTCGCGAAACTGAACGCCTGAGGAACACCATGCCCGGACCGCTGGACGGAGTGCGCGTACTGGACCTCACCACGGTGGTCATGGGGCCCTACGCGACGCAGATCCTCGCCGACTTCGGCGCCGACGTGGTGAAAGTGGAGCCGCCCGAGGGCGACATCATGCGCTACGTCTGGCCGTTCCGTTCCAAGGGCATGGGACACATCTTCCTCAACGCCAACCGCAACAAGCGCGGCATCGTGCTCGATCTGAAGCAGCCCGCGGCGCGTGACGCCTGCCTGGCGCTGGCGAAGAACGCCGACGTGCTGGTGTACAACATCCGCCCGCAGGCCATGGCGCGCCTCAAGCTCGGCTACGAACACCTGCACGAGGTGAACCCGCGCATCATCTACGTCGGCGCCTTCGGCTACAGCCAGCAGGGGCCCTACGCCGCCAAGGCCGCCTACGACGACCTGATCCAGGGCGCCGCGGGCCTGCCCTGGCTGCTGCGCGAGTCGGGCGCGGAGTCGCCGCGCTTCGTGCCCGCGACCATGGCCGACCGCACGGTGGGCCTGCACGTCGTCAACGCGGTGTGCGCTGCGCTGTACACGCGTGAGAAGACCGGCAAGGGCCAGCGCGTGGACGTGCCGATGTTCGAGAGCCTGCTGCAGACGGTGCTCGGCGAGCACCTGGGCGGCAACACCTTCGAGCCGCCACTGGGCGAAGGCGGCTACACGCGCCTGCTGTCGAAATACCGGCGCCCGTACGAGACCAGGGACGGCTACGTCTGCGTGCTGATCTACAACGACAAGCACTGGAAGGCGTTCTTTTCCATGATCGGCCGCGCCGACATGCTCGCCGACGCGCGCTTCGCCTCGCCCGAAGGGCGCAGCCAGAACTACGACGCCGTCTACGGCCTGGTCGCCGACGAGATGACCAAGCAGACCACGGCGCACTGGCTGGAGGCGTTCGAGCGCGCCGACATCCCGGTGCAGCGCATGAACAGCCTCGAGGACATCCTGCGCGATCCGCACCTGAACGCCATCGGATACTTCAAGCCGATCGATCATCCTTCCGAGGGCAGGTTGCGCTCCATGCAAGTGCCCTCCGAGTGGTCGGAGACCAGACCGGAGTACCGGCGCCATGCGCCGCGCTTCGGCGAGCACACGCGCGAGGTGCTGCGCGAGGCAGGCTACAGCGACGCGCAGATCGAGGACATGGCGAGCACCGGGGCGGCTCGGCTATAATCCGCACCAGCGCCGATTTGATGTTCAGCTTGCGGGCGCTCTACAAATGCCGCTAAAGAGACCGGCCCAGAAGGCCCGTTCTCGCGAAAGCTGAACGGGCTTTTTCGTTTTGCGAGGGCGTATGGTGGGCTCGGTCGGCATCGTAGAGGCGAAGCGCGCGGTGTTCGAGGAGCCGTTCCGATTCCGGAGCGGCGCCGAGATTCCGCGCTTCGAGCTCATGTACGAGACCTACGGCACGCTGAACGCCGCACGTTCGAACGCGGTGCTCGTCTGCCACGCGCTGAACGCCTCGCACCATGTCGCCGGCACTTATGCCGGCGAGACCGACAACGTCGGTTTTTGGGACAACCTCGTCGGACCCGGCAAGCCCCTCGACACCGAGCGCTTCTTCGTCGTCGGCAACAACTACATCGGCGGCTGCTTCGGCTCGACCGGCCCGACTTCCGTCAACCCCGCGACCGGCAAGCCCTACGGCGCGGACTTCCCGGTGGTCACGGTCGAGGACTGGGTGGCGGCGCAGGCGCGGCTCGCGGACCAGCTCGGCATCGAGCGATTCGCCGCGGTGATCGGCGGGTCCCTGGGCGCCATGCAGGCGCTGCAGTGGGCGCTTGCCTATCCGGACCGTCTCGGACATTCGCTCGTCATCGCCTCCACACCCAAGCTCTCGGCGCAGAACATCGCCTTCAACGAGGTGGCGCGCCAGGCGATCGTCACCGATCCCGAATTCCACGGTGGCCACTACTACGAGCACGGCGTGGTGCCGCGGCGCGGGTTGCGCATCGCGCGCATGATCGGCCACATCACCTACCTCTCGGACGACGCCATGATGGAGAAATTCGGGCGCGTCATGCGCCGCGCGTCGCTCGGCTTCGACTTCGACGTCGATTTCGAGATCGAGAGCTACCTGCGCCACCAGGGCGACAAGTTCTCCGCCTATTTCGACGCCAATACTTACCTGCGCATCACCAAGGCGCTCGACTACTACGATCCCGCCGGCGACTTCGGCGGGGACCTCGCGCGCTCGTTCGCGCGCGCCAAGGCGGCCTTCCTCGTCGTGTCCTTCAAGTCCGACTGGCGCTTCGCGCCCGCGCGCTCGCGCGCCATGGTGAAGGCGCTGCTCGACAACCGGCGCATCGTGTCCTACCTCGAGCTCGACGCGCCGGGCGGGCACGACGCGTTCCTGCTCGAGGATCCGCGCTACCACGGCGCGCTGCGCGCCTATTTCGAGAACATCGAGCTGTGACGCGCCCCGATCTCGAGACCATCGCGAAGTGGGTGGCGCCGGGTTCGCGCGTGCTGGACCTGGGCTGCGGCGACGGCTCGCTGCTGCGGCACCTGTGGGAGAGGAACCAGGCGCACGGCTACGGCGTCGAGATCGACGACGCCGAGGTCCTCGCCTGCTTCAAGAACGACGTGAACGTTCTGCAGCTCGACCTGGAGTCGGGTCTCGCGCTGTTCCAGGACGGTTCCTTCGATTGCGTCATTCTCTCCGAGACCCTGCAGACCATCCATCGCATCGAGCTGCTGACGCGCGAGATGCTGCGCGTGGGCAAGGAGGCGATCGTCTCCTTCCCGAACTTCGGCCACTGGCAGGCGCGCCTCCAGGTACTGGCCGGCCGCATGCCGGTGTCCGCGGAGCTGCCGCACCAGTGGTACAACACGCCGAACGTGCACCTGTGCACGCTGGCCGATTTCGAGGACCTGTGCGCGAAACTCGGGGCGAAGATCCGCGAGCGCGTGGTGCTGAGCCGCGGTCGGCCGGTGTCGGTGCTGCCCAACCTGCTCGGCAGCCTCGCCGTCTACCGCATCACCGCGTAACCGGCGCCGCGCGCGACGCGAGCCAGACCAGCACCAGGACCGGAACGCCGAGGACTGCGGTGCCGATGAAGAAGGTCGGGTAACTGTAATGATCCACGGCCCAACCCGACCAGCCGCCGACGAATTTCGGCAGCAGCAGCATCACCGAGCTGAACAGCGCGTACTGTGTGGCTGAATACGCGACGTTGGTGAGCCCCGACAGGTAGGCGACGAACGCGGCGCTGGCGATGCCGCCGCTCAGGTTGTCGGCCGAGATCGCGAACACCAGGGCGGGCACGTCGTGTCCGCGCGTTGCAAGCCAGGCAAACAGCAGGTTGGTCAGCGCCGACAGCACCGCGCCCAGCATCAGGACGCGCATCACGCCGTAGCGCAGCGCCAGCACGCCGCCGAGCGCGGCACCGACCAGCGTCATGACCACGCCGTACACGCCCGAAATCGCCGCCACCTCGTCCTTGGTAAAGCCCATATCGCGATAAAACGGGTTCGACATCACGCCGAGCACGATGTCCGAGATGCGGTAAGTGGCGATCAATGCCAGCAGCAGCGCCGCGTGCCAGCGGTACCGGCGCGCGAAGTCGAGGAACGGACCCAGCACCGCCGAGCGCAGCCAGCCGACCACGCCCTCCTTGCGCGGCGCCAACTCGATGGCCTGCGGCTCGCTCGAGAGGAACACCGTGACGATACCCACCCCGATCAGGCCCGCCATGCACAAGTACGCCGCGAGCCAGGGCCCGTGCTGGTAGGTCGCCTCGTCCGCATCGAACACCGCCGCAATCCACAGCGCCCCCGCGGAAGCAGTGATCATCGCCGTGCGATAGCCGACCTGATACGCCGCCGCCATCGCCGCCTGGCGCGACACGTCGGCGGACTCGATGCGAAAGGCATCGAGGGCAATGTCCTGCGTCGCGGAGGCAAAAGCCACCAGCAGTGCAAAGCCGACCAGGCGCGGCAGATCCTGCAGCGGATCGGTAAACGCCATGCCCGCCAGACCCGCCACCAGCACAATCTGCGACGCCAGCAGCCAGCTGCGCCGGCGACCCAGCCAGCGCGTGAGCAGCGGCAGTGGCAACCGATCGACCAACGGCGCCCACGCCCACTTGAAGGCGTAGGCGAGCCCGACCCAGGAAAGGAAGCCGATGGTGGTGCGGTCGATGCCGGCTTCGCGCAGGCGGAATGACAGCGTGCCTAGGACGAGCAGCAGCGGCAGTCCGGCGGCAAATCCGAGCAGCAGCATGCGCGCGACACGCGGCTCGGTGTAGACCCTCAGGTCCTGCAGCCAGCCGCGCGCCCGGCTAGAGCCGGTGGTCATAGTCGATGATCAGCGGCGCGTGGTCGGAGAAACGCTTGCGCCTGTAGATCGACGCGCGCCGCGCGCCGCGCGCCACGCCGGGCGTGGCGATCTGGTAGTCGATGCGCCAGCCCACGTTGTTCGCCCAGGACTGCCCGCGGTTCGACCACCAGGTGTACTGCTCGGGCCTGGGATCGAGGCGCCGGAACACGTCCACCCAGCCCAGCTCGCCGAACACGCGCGAGAGCCAGGCACGTTCCTCCGGCAGGAAGCCGGAGTTCTTCTGGTTGGAGCGCCAGTTCTTCAGGTCGATTCTCTGGTGGGCGATGTTCCAGTCGCCGCACAGCACCACGTCGTGGCCCGAGCGTACGAGCTTTTTCAACTGCGGCACAAACGCATCCAGAAAACGGAACTTGGACTGCTGCCGGTGCTCGCCCGAAGAACCCGAAGGCAGGTAGAGCGACACCACCTTGAGCTTGCCGAAGCCCGCCTCCAGGTAGCGTCCCTCGCCGTCGAACTCGCGCGCGCCGAAGCCCCTCACCACCTTGTCCGGCGCGACGCGGCTGTAGAGCGCGACCCCGGCGTAGCCCTTTTTCTGCGCCGGGCAGAAATGGCCCTGGTAGCCCCTGGGCGCGAGCAGCGCCGCGTCGAGGTCGGCCTCCTGCGCCTTGATTTCCTGCAGGCACACCACGTCGGCCTGTTGCGCGGCGAGCCAGGCAAATAGACCCTTCTTCGCCGCCGACCTGATGCCGTTGACGTTGAGGCTAATGACCCTCAAGACGACGGAAAGCTGGAAACGCCGCCGTGCGCCGCCGACCACTCGGCCGGCGCGTTGAGGAATTTCTCCACTGCGTCGACCTGCGCCGCAGGCAGGTAATTGCCCTGCTGCACCACGCGCAGCACGTCCCACCAGGTGGCGAGGTGGTGCAGGCGCACGCCGAGCTCGCCCATCACCTTCTTCGACTCGGGAAAGATGTCGTAGTAGAAATTCACGAACACGTGCTCGACCACCGCGCCCGCGTCGCGCAGCGCCTTGCAGAAATTGATCTTCGAGCGGCCGTCGGTGGTGAGGTCCTCGACCAGCAGCGTGCGCGCCCCGTCGCGCAGATCGCCCTCGATCTGCGCGTTGCGGCCGAAGCCCTTGGGCTTCTTGCGCACGTACTGCATCGGCAGGCCGAGTCGGTCCGCGATCCACGCCGCGTAGGGGATGCCGGCAGTCTCGCCGCCCGCCACCACGTCGAACTGCTCGAAGCCCGCGTCGCGCGCGAGCGTCGCGGTGGCGAAATCCACCAGCTGGGTGCGGATGCGCGGGTAGAAAATGAGCTTGCGGCAGTCGATGTACACCGGGCTCGCCCAGCCCGAGGTGAAGATGAACGGCTTGTCCTCGGAGAACAGCACCGCCTTCACCTCGAGGAGCATCTTCGCGGTGGTGTCGGCGATGAAGGCGCGGTCGGCGGAATGCATGGCGGAAGCGCGCGGATTCTAGCAGGGTTAGAATCTGCGCGATGACCGGATCCTGGGAAATCGCGATGTTCCGCCTATCAGTCCTCTGCGCGCTGCTGCTGCTGCTCGCCGCGGCGCCCGGCGCAACGTTCGCGCAGCCGTCGAAGTCCGCGGCGGAGAAGGCAGAGGCGGCCGAGAAGGCCAGGCACGACGCGCAGGCCGCGGCACTCGTACAGTGGCGCCGCGACCAGGCGCTGCTGCAAACCTACACCAGCGAGAAGGACATCGAGTCGGTACGCCAGCGCGCCATCGGGGAAAACCAAAAGGCGTCGCAGCAGGTCGAGAAGCGCATCGCGGCGCTCAGGCAGCGCCTGGAGAAGCTTGCCAAGCAGCCCGGCAAGTCGCCGCAACAGTTGGAGCAGGACAGGCGCGCGCTCGACTACGACCTGACGCTGCAGGAGCAACTGCTCGAGTCGCGCCGGCAGGAGGCCGTCGCCATCAACGCGAAGTACGACGAGGAAAAGCGCAAGTACCACGCGCTTACCAAGGGCGTCCAGAAGTAGCCGGCGCAGTTAGCGATGACAGAACTGCTGCTCAATCCGCAGGCGTGGATCGCATTCGCCACGCTCACGGCGCTCGAGCTCGTGCTCGGCATCGACAACATCATCTTCATCTCCATCCTGGTGGAGAAGCTGCCCGCTGCGCAGCGCGACCGGGCGCGGCGCATCGGCCTTGCCGCCGCCATGTTCATGCGCGTCGGGCTGCTGCTGGTGCTGGCCTGGATCGTCCGGCTGACGGCGCCGCTGTTCACCCTGCTCGGCGAGGAGATCTCCGGCCGCGACGTAATCCTCATCGGCGGCGGGCTGTTCCTGCTGTGGAAGAGCGTGATGGAAATCCACCAGCAACTCGAGGGCATCGAGGGCGAGCGCTCCACCGCGGTGCGCGCCACCTTCGGCGCCGTGGTCGGGCAGATCATGGTGGTGGACCTGGTGTTCTCGCTCGACTCGATCATCACCGCCGTCGGCATGGTGCAGTGGATCGAGGTGATGGTCGCCGCGGTAATCGCCTCGGTGGCGCTGATGATGGTGTTCGCGGGGGCGATCGGGCGCTTCGTCTCCGGCCATCCGACCATCAAGATGCTCGCGCTCGCCTTCCTGGTGGTGATCGGCGTGATGCTGATTGCGGCCGGGTTCGACCACGAGGTGCCCAAGGGTTACGTCTACTTCGCCATGGCCTTCTCGGTGGCGGTGGAGCTGCTCAACATCCGCATGCGCAAGCGCAAGCGCGCCGCGCGGGCCGTGCGCCTGCATTCGCCCTATACGCGGGACTGACGGCGCAGCCGCTCAGCGGGTGAGCCTGGCCTTCAGGATTTCATTCACCTGCGCCGGGTTGGCCTTGCCCTGCGTCGCCTTCATCACCTGGCCGACCAGCGAGTTGAAGGCCTTGTCCTTGCCGGCGCGGTAGTCCTCGACCTGTTTGGCGTTCTTCGCCAGCACCTCGTCGACGATCCTGCCGATAGCGCCGGCGTCGGAGATCTGCTGCAGGCCGCGCTTGCCGATCACCTCGTCCACGCCCCCTTCGCCGGCCCACACCGCGTCGAGCACGTCTTTCACCATCTTGCCCGACAGGGTGCCGTCTTCGACCTTCTGCGCCAGACGCCGCAGCTCAGCGGCCGCAACGCGACTGGCACCGATGTCGAGGTTCGATTCATTCAGCTTCGCGCTCAGCGGCCCGGAGATCCAGTTCGCCATGTCCGGCCATCGCGCCTGCGGCGCGCCCTCGAACGCCGCGATCGCGTAGTTCGAGGTCTCGATGCTCGCCGTGAGCAAGTCCGCCTGCGCGTGGCTCAGGCCGTAGCTCGCGACCAGCTTGCCGCGGCGCGCGTCCGGCAATTCGGGCAGCGAATCGCGCGCCTGCGCAAGCATCTCGTCGCTGATCACCAGCGGCAGGAGGTCGGGATCCGGGAAGTAACGGTAGTCATGCGCATCCTCCTTGGAGCGCATGGAGCGCGTCTCGCCCCGGTCCGCATCGTACAGGCGTGTTTCTTGCGAGATGCGGCCGCCACCTTCGAGGACTTCGATCTGGCGCCGCGCCTCGAACTCGATTGCCTGCTCCATGAACAGGAACGAATTCAGGTTCTTGATTTCGCAGCGCGTGCCGAGCTGGTCGTCGCCGGCCTTTCTCACCGACACGTTGGCGTCGCAACGGAACGAGCCCTCCTGCATATTGCCATCGCATACCCCGATCCAGCGCAGCAGTGCGTGCAAGGTGCGCGCGTAAGCGACCGCCTCCTTCGCGCCGCGCAGGTCGGGCTCGGTGACGATCTCGAGCAAGGGCGTTCCGGCGCGATTGAGGTCGATCCCGGTCATGCCCTGGAAATCCTCATGCAGGGACTTGCCCGCGTCCTCCTCGAGGTGCGCGCGCGTCAGGCGCACGGTTTTCTCGCCCTCGGGCAGGACGATCTTCAGCGTCCCGCCGGCGACGATCGGCATCTCGTACTGGCTGATCTGGTACCCCTTGGGCAGGTCCGGGTAGAAGTAATTCTTGCGCGCGAACACCGAGCGCCGGTTGATCGCTGCGCCGACGGCGAACCCGAAGCGCAGGGCATGTGCCACCGCCGCCGCGTTCACCACCGGCAGCACCCCCGGCAACGCGATGTCCACGGCGCAGGCCTGCGTGTTCGGCGCAGCGCCGAACGCGGTCGACGCGCCGGAAAACATCTTGCTCTTGGTCCGCAGCTGCGCGTGGGTCTCGATGCCCACGACGATCTCCCAGGCCATCGGCGCTACTTCGGGTGCGGCCGCAGCAGCTGGCAGGCGCCGCCGCGATCCACCAGCACCGGTTCCAGATAGGCCTGTGAGCCGCATTGCTCCACGCAGTCCTCAGCGAGGACGCGCACGTAGTCGCCGAGGTCGCGCAGCGTCACCCGGCAACGTCCCGCCGCGAAGCGCAGCCCGCCGCTGTAAGCCTGTTGCGTGAGATCGGTGACGGCGCAAGTATGGCCGGCCGGCGCCACTTTCGAGCGCCAGTCCATGCTCTTCAGCTTGCCGTGCTCGATCGCGTAGGCAAGCGTGGCCGCGTAGCGCCCCTCGCCCGTTTCGCAGCGCACGTTCGCGCTGTACGTCTCCATCGAGGGGAAGGTCTCGCTGAATTCAAAGCGCTCGCGTTCCTGCCCGCCGAGCGCATAGCGCGCCCCCTTGAAGACTCCGCCGCTCCAGGTGCCTTGCAGCGTCGCCGTCCCGGGGCGGCCATAGAGAATGGCAGAGTTGCCCTCCTTGAGGAAAGTGACGCCGAGTTGCTTGCTGCGCTCGCCTTCGAGGAAGCGCTGCTGCAGCGTAGGCAGGATCAGGTACTCGCCGTTGAGGCGCGCCGAGCCGTCGGGCCGCGTGCCCAAGTACAGGTTGAGCAGCGCCGTGCGCCCGCCGACCTGCCCGAGCAATTCGCGGGACTCTCCCGCGTCCTGTGCGGCAGCGGGCAGCGCGGAAAGCAGCAATGCGGCCAGCAGCAGCCTCACAGGGGGGTCTCCGTCGGCGCGCGCCGGTGCCAGTCGGTGTCGCGCTGGTACTGGTGCGCCGCGCCCAGCATCCTCGCCTCGGCGAAATGTTCTCCCATGATCTGCAGGCCCACCGGCAGGCCCTTGGCGTCGAAGCCGCAGGGAATCGACAGCCCGGGCAGCCCGGCGAGCGGCGCCGGAATGGTGAATATGTCGTTCAGGTACATCTGCACCGGGTCCTCGGTTTTGGCCCCCAGGGGGAAGGCGGTGGTGGGAGAGGTCGGCCCCATGATCAGATCGCACAGTTTGAAGGCTTCCGCGAAATCGCGCGCGATCAGGCGGCGCACCTTCTGCGCCTTGAGGTAATAGGCATCGTAGTAGCCGTGCGACAGCACGTAGGTGCCCACGAGGATACGGCGCTGCACCTCCGCGCCAAAGCCCTCGGCGCGGGTGCGGCAGTACATGTCGTTCAGGTCCTCGTACTGCGCCGCTCGATGGCCGTAGCGCACGCCATCGAAGCGCGACAGGTTGGAGGAGGCCTCGGCCGGCGCCAGCACGTAGTACACGGGCACCGCCAGCGCCGCGTTCGGCAGCGCCACCGGCACGGTACGTGCCCCGTGCCGTTCATACCAGGCGATCGCCGCGCGCACGCACTGGCGCACCCCGGGCTCCACGCCCTCGCCAAAGTACGCCTGCGGCAGGCCGATGCGCAGACCGGCGAGAGGCAGGTCCAGTGCGCGTGCGTAGTCTTCCTTAGGGCGCGGCAAACTGGTGGAATCGCGCGCGTCGTGCCCCACCATGACGTTCATCAGCAGCGCGAGATCAGCGGCGCTCTTCGCCAATGGCCCGCCCTGGTCCAGCGACGAGGCAAACGCGACCATGCCGTAGCGCGACACCAGTCCGTAGGTCGGTTTCAGCCCGCAGACGCCCGAGAGCGCGGCCGGCTGGCGGATCGAGCCGCCGGTGTCGGTGCCGGTGGCCACGGGCGCCATGCGCGCCGCCACGGCGACCGCGGAGCCGCCCGAGGAGCCCCCCGGCACGAGCCCGGTGTTCCAGGGATTGCGCACGGGGCCGAAATGCGAGGTTTCGTTGGACGAGCCCATGGCGAATTCGTCCATGTTGGTCTTGCCCAGCAGCACCGCTCCGGCGCGCCCGAATTGCTCGACGACGTGCGCGTCGTAGGGGCTGGTGTAGTTCTCGAGCATGCGCGACCCGCAGGTGGTGCGCACCGCGCGCGTGCAATAGATGTCCTTGTGCGCCACCGGAATGCCCGCCAGCGGCCCGACCTCGCCCCTGGCCCTCGCCTCGTCGGCAGCCCGGGCCTGCGCCAGGCTGACCCCTTCGTCCACCGTGATGAACGCGTTCAGGCGGCCATCGAGACTGCCGATGCGCTCGAGAAACAGCCGCGTCAACTCGACCGAGGAGATCTTCTTCGCGGCCAGGGCCGCCTGCAGCTCGCTCAGGCCGGAATCGAGCACTTACTCGATGACCTTGGGCACCAGGTAGAGCCCCCCCGCCACCGCGGGCGCAACGGCCTGGAAGCGCTCTCGCTGCTCGCTGTCGGCAACGGCGTCCGCGCGCAGCGGCTGCACGATGTCCATGGCGTGCGACATGGGCTCGATGCCCGTGGTATCCACCGCCTGCAACTGGTCGATGAGCTCGAGCACGCGGCTCAGCCGCTCGCGCACCGGTTCGGCGTCCTCGCCCCCAACCGCAATGCGCGCGAGCTGCGCGATGCGGTGGATCTGGTCGAGGGAGAGCGACATTGCGCTGCGGAAAAAGTGGTTTCGAAACCCGGCCTTACGCTTGCTCGGGGCCCCGTTGCGAGTATTATATGCCCTTTAATGACACAGCCTTAGCGAAGGAAGTTAAGGCGCAACCAAAAAAGCGGCACCCCTACGGACATGTTCGGTTTCCTGCGCAGTTACTTCTCCAACGACCTGGCCATCGACCTGGGCACGGCGAACACGCTGATCTACGTGCGCGGCAAGGGCATCGTGCTCGATGAACCTTCGGTGGTCGCGATCCGCTTGGAAGGCGGGCCGAACGCGAAGAAGACCATCCAGGCCGTCGGCAAGGAGGCGAAGATGATGCTCGGCAAGACGCCCGGCAACATCGTCGCCATCCGCCCGATGAGGGACGGCGTGATCGCCGACTTCACCATCACCGAGCAGATGCTCAAGATGTTCATCAAGAAGGTGCACGACAACAAACTGTTCTCGCCCTCCCCGCGCATCATCATGTGCGTGCCCTGCGGCTCGACGCAGGTCGAGCGCCGCGCGACCCGCGAGAGCGCCATCGGCGCCGGCGCCGGGCAGGTGTTCCTGATCGAGGAGCCCATGGCGGCGGCGATCGGTTCCGATCTCCCGGTGGCGGACCCCACAGGCTCGATGGTGGTGGACGTCGGCGGCGGCACCACCGAAGTCGGCGTGATCTCGCTCGGCGGCATGGTGTACTCCGGTTCGGTGCGCGTCGGCGGCGATAAGTTCGACGAGGCGATCATCAATTACATCCGCCGCAACTACGGCATGCTGATCGGCGAGACCACCGCCGAGAACATCAAGAAGAACATCGGCTCCGCGTTCCCCGGGAGCGAAGTGCGCGAAATGGAAGTGAAGGGCCGCAGCCTCGCCGAGGGCGTCCCGCGCAGCTTCACCATCAGCTCGAACGAAATCCTCGAAGCGCTCACCGAGCCGCTCAACCAGATTGTCGGCGCGGTGAAATCCGCGCTCGAGCAGACCCCGCCCGAACTCGGCGCCGACATCGCCGAGAAGGGCATGGTGCTCACCGGCGGCGGCGCGCTGCTGCGCGACCTCGACCGCCTGTTGATGGAAGAGACCAGCCTGCCCGTGATCGTCGCCGACGATCCGCTCACCTGCGTGGTGCGCGGTTCCGGCAAGGCGCTCGAGCAGATGGAGCACTTCGGCCCGATCTTCACCAACGACTGATTGAGGGGCGCGCCGCGCGCGCGGTCTCCCCTGCCCCGAGATGGAGCACACCCCCCCGCCATTCTTCCTCCGCGGCCCCGCTCCCCTCGTCGGGCTCGCGTTCTTCGCCTCGCTGTCGCTGACCCTGCTGGTGCTCGATGCGCGCTTCGGCTACGCCGAGAGCATCCGCAGCGTTCTGGCGCTCGCCGCCTACCCGATCCAGCAGCTGGCGCGCCTGCCGGTGGCGCTGGCCGAGGGCGTCGCCGGCTACTTCGGCAGCCAGGCGCAGCTGCGCGAGGAAAACGCGGAGCTTCGCGCGCGCCTGCTCGCCTCGGCGCAGGGTGCGCAGCGCTTCGAATCCGCGGCTGCCGAGGCCTCGCATCTGCGGCGCCTGATCGGCGCCGCCGAGCGCATCGAGAGGAAGTCGATGCCCGCCGAAATCCTGTACTCGGGCCGCGATCCCTACTCGCGCAAGGTAATCCTGGACCGCGGCACGCAGCACGGCGTGCACGCCGGCAGCCCGGTGGTGGACGAGGTCGGCGTCATCGGCCAGCTGACGCGCGCGCATGCGTTCGTGTCCGAGGTCACCCTGCTCACCGACAAGGACCTGGCGATCCCGGTGCAGGTGCTGAGGAACGGCCTGCGTGCCATCGCCTTCGGCGGCGGCACCTCGGGCATGCTCGAGCTGCGCTACATGGCCGCGAACGCCGATATCGATAGCGGCGACCGGCTGGTCACCTCCGGACTGGACGGCACCTACCCGCCCGGGCTGCCGGTGGCAATCGTGGTGCGCGTGGAGCGCGACGCCGCTTACAGCTTCGCGCGCGTGGTGGCGCAGCCCTCGGCCGGCATCGAGCGCGGCCGTTACGCGCTGGTGCTCTCCGGCGCAGCGCTGCTGCCGCCCTACCCCGAAACCGCGCAAGGCAAGAACGCAAAGCTGCGCCGGGCCAAGCGCAAGAGCGCCGATGGCGGCTGACCGTCCGCAGGCCATTCTGCAGCCGGTGCGCACCGGCACCATCGTCGGCTCGTTTGGTGGCGCGCTGCTGCTTAATTTCCTGCCCTGGCCGAACCTGGCGCTGGCGCCCGATTTCGTGGCGCTGACGCTCGCCTTCTGGTGCGTACGCCAGCCGCGCGTGGTCGGGCTGGCCGCCGCCTGGGGGCTGGGACTGCTGGTGGACGCGGGCAACGGCGTGCTGCTCGGACAGCACGCGCTCGCCTATTCGGTGCTGGCGTTCTTCGCCATCGCACTGTCGCGCCGCATCCTGTGGTTCGAGACCTGGGGCCAGATGCTGCACGTGCTGCTGCTGCTCGAAGGGGCGCAGTTGGTGGCGCTCGCCGTGCGCATGGCGGCGGGCGCCGAGTTTCCGGGCTGGTCGCTGCTCGTCGGGCCGCTTGCGGCGACGTTGTTGTGGCCGGTGGTGGCCTGGCTGCTGTTGATCCCGCAGCGCCGGCCGTTCGACATCGACATCAACCGGCCGATCTGACCATGCACTTCGCCGAGCTCAAGAACTACGCCGGCGAGCTGCGCGACTTCCAGCTGCGCCTGGGCATCGCCGGACTGCTGGTGCTCGCCGCTTTCGGCCTGCTGCTGGCGCGCTTTGTCTGGCTGCAGGTGCTGCAGCACGACGCCTACCGCGCCAAGGCCGAGGAGAACCGCATCGCCATCGTGCCCGTGGCCCCCAGCCGCGGCCTGGTCCTCGATCGCAATGGCGAGGTGCTGGCGCGCAACTACCTCGCCTATACGCTGGAAATCTTCCCGGCGCAGGTGCGAAACCTCGACGACACCATCGCCCAGCTGGCCGGGTTCGTCGACATCCAGCCGCGCGATCGCGCGCGCTTCCGCAAGCTGCTGCAGGAAACGCGCAACCCCGAGAGTCTGCCGATCCGCACGCGGCTCACCGACGAAGAGGTGGCGCGCGTCGCCGCCAACCGCTGGCGCTTCACGGGGGTGGACATCAAGGCGCGCCTGTTCCGCCAGTACCCCTATGGCGAGGTCGCCTCGCACGTGATCGGCTACATCGGGCGCATCACCACGCGCGACCTGGAGCGGCTGGAGGGGCTGGAGCTGGACGCCAATTACCGCGGCTCCGATTACATCGGCAAGGCCGGCATCGAAGCCAGCTACCAGCAGGAGCTGCACGGCATCACCGGCCTGGAGCGCGTCGAGATCGACGCCGCCGGGCGCGGCATGCGCTCGCTGTCGCGTGTCCCCGCGCAGGCCGGCAACAACATCAGCCTGACGCTCGACATCCGCCTGCAGGAAGTCGCAGAGCGCGCTTTCGGCGCGCGCCGTGGTGCGCTGGTGGCGATCGAGCCTGCCACTGGAGGCGTGCTGGCCTTCGTGTCCAAGCCTGGCTACGACCCCAACCTGTTCGTTGACGGCATCGATCCGCAGAGCTGGGATGCGCTGAACAACTCGCCCGACCACCCGCTCAATAACCGTGCCATCGCCGGGGTGTACCCGCCGGGGTCCACCTTCAAGCCGTTCATGGCGCTCGCGGCGCTCGAACTGGGCAAGCGCACCCCGCGCACCACCATCAACGACCCCGGCTACTTCGTGTTCGGCGACCGGCGCTTCCGCGATTCCAAGCCCGGCGGCCACGGCACCGTGGACATGTACAAGTCCATCGTCAAGTCCTCGGACGTGTACTACTACATGCTCGCCAACGACCTTGGCATCGACGCCATCGCCGGCTTTATGAAGCGTTTCGGCTTCGGTACGCGCACCGGCATCGACCTCGAGGGCGAGGCGGCGGGCGTGCTGCCGTCGCGGGAGTGGAAGCAGGCGCGCTTCAGCCAGCCGGAGCAGCGGAAGTGGTACGCCGGCGAGACCATTTCGGTGGGCATCGGCCAGGGCTACAACGCCTACACGCCGGCGCAGCTAGCGCAGGCGCTTGCCACGCTCGCGAACAACGGCGACATGTTCCGGCCGCGGCTGGTATCGCACGTGGACAATGCGCGCACCGGCGAGCGCCGCTACGTCGAGCCGCAGTTGGTGCGCCAGTTGCAGCTGCGGCCCGAGCACCTTGCGGTGGTCAAGAACGCCATGGCCGGCGTCAACACCGAGGGCACCGCGGCGCGCGCCTTCGCTGGCGCGCAGTATTCCAGCGGCGGCAAGACCGGCACCGCGCAAGTGGTGGGCATGAAGCAGAACGAAAAGTACGACGAGACCAAGGTCGCCGAGCACCTGCGCGACCATTCGCTCTACATTGCCTTTGCGCCGCTGGAAGGCCCGAAGATCGCGCTCGCCGTGTTGGTGGAAAACGGCGGCTTCGGCGTGCGCGCCGCGGCGCCCATCGCGCGCACCGTGCTCGATTACTTCCTGCTCGGCAAGCTGCCCGCGGCGCCAAAAAAACCTGCGCCGGTGTCCGAAGTGCAGACCGATGCGGAGAGCGACTAGGGACTGAGATGGAGATCGCCGGCTACCCGCTGCGGCGCATGCGTGCGCGCCTGATCGAGGGCATCGACGCACCGCTGTTCGCGCTCGCGTTGGCGCTCGCCGCCATCGGGCTGGCGGCGCTGTACTCGGCGAGCTACGAGAATGCCTCGCGCGTAGCAACCCAGCTCGCCAACCTCGCGGTGGCCATCGCCGCGATGTGGGCCGTGGCGCAGGTGCCGCCGCAGACCCTCGCGCGCTTCGCCTTGCCCGCCTACATGCTGGCGCTGGCGCTGCTGCTGGCCGTGGCGCTGGCCGGGGAAGTGGTGAACGGAGCGCGCCGCTGGCTCAGCGTGGGCGTGCTGCGCTTCCAGCCTTCGGAAATGATGAAGATCGCCATGCCGATGATGCTGGCCTGGTATTTCCACCGCCGCGAGGGCGCGATCCGCCTGCGCGACTTCGCGCTCGCCGGGCTGTTCCTCGCGGTACCCGTGCTGCTGGTGGCGCGCCAGCCCGACCTGGGCACCGCGCTGCTCATCGCCGCCGCGGGCTTCTACGTGATCTTTTTCGCCGGCATCGGCTGGAAGGTGCTGGCGGGGCTCGCCGCCGTCACGCTCGCCAGCCTGCTGCCGCTGTGGGGCCTGATGCACGACTATCAGCGCAAACGCATCCTCACGCTGCTCGATCCGACCACCGATCCGCTCGGCGCGGGTTACCACATCATCCAGTCCACCATCGCGGTGGGCTCGGGCGGCATCACCGGCAAGGGCTGGCTCAACGGCTCGCAGACGCACCTCGAGTTCATTCCGGAACGCCACACCGATTTCATCTTCGCCGTGTATTCCGAGGAGTTCGGCCTGATCGGCAACGTGGCGCTGCTCGCTCTTTACTCGCTGCTCATCGCGCGCGGGCTGTCCATCGCCGCGGCGGCGTCCACGCCCTTCACGCGCCTGTTCGCCGGCGCCGTGACGATGATTTTCTTCACCTATGTGTTCGTCAACATGGGCATGGTGGCGGGCATCCTGCCGGTGGTCGGCGTGCCGCTGCCCTTCGTGTCTTACGGCGGCACCTCGCTGCTGACGCTGTTCACCGGCATCGGCATCCTCATGAGCATCCACCGCCACAGGAAGCTCGTGCAGACCTAGTTGCTGCTCCGCAGCAGAAGCATGAAACCGCACTCCGCATCGTGAAACGCGGTGGTGCTAAATCATTGTAAATCCTTGTTTAAGTGTCCTTTCGTATCCCACGATTGCGTTATTGCTGCGCGCAAGCGCCTTCGTTACCTTGGGCTGGAGTTCATCTCACCCATCGACAGGAACCCTCATGCACAAGCAATCCCAGGAAATCGCCGCACTCGACAAGGACTGGACCGAGAACCCGCGCTGGAAAGGCGTGACGCGCGGCTACAGCGCCGCCGACGTCGTGCGCCTGCGCGGCAGCGTCAAGATCGAGCACACGCTGGCGACGCTCGGAGCGGCGAAACTGTGGAAGCTGTGCAACGAGCGGCCGTTCGTGAACTCGCTCGGCGCGCTCACCGGAAACCAGGCCATGCAGCAGGTGAAAGCGGGCGTGCCCGCGATCTACCTCTCGGGCTGGCAGGTGGCGGCGGACGCCAACGACTCGCTCTCCATGTATCCGGACCAGTCGCTGTACGCGACGACCTCGGTGCCGACGGTGGTGAAGCGCATCAACAACGCGCTCGCGCGCCAGGACCAGATTCAGACCATGGAAGCCGCGAACGGGCAACAAGGCGGAGACGTGGACTGGTACGCGCCGATCGTGGCGGACGCCGAGTCCGGATTCGGCGGTGTGCTGAACGCTTTCGAGCTGATGAAGGCGATGATCGACGCCGGCGCGGCCGGGGTGCATTTCGAGGACCAGCTGGCGAGCGTGAAGAAGTGCGGCCACATGGGCGGCAAGGTGCTGGTGCCGACGCAGGAAGCGGTGCAAAAGCTGATTTCGGCGCGCCTGGCGGCCGACGTGATGGGCGTACCCACCGTGCTGCTGGCGCGCACCGACGCGGAAGCGGCTGATATCGTCACCACCGACATCGACGAGAACGACAAGCCCTTTCTCACCGGCGAGCGCACCTCGGAAGGTTTCTACAAGACGAGGAAGGGTTTCGACCAGGCGCTGTCGCGCGGCCTCGCCTACGCCGAGGTCGCCGACATGGTGTGGTGCGAGACCGGCACGCCGGACCTCGCGTTCGCGCGCAAATTTGCCGAAGGCATCCGCAAGAAATTCCCGGGCAAGATGCTGGCCTATAACTGTTCGCCCTCGTTCAACTGGAAGAAGAACCTCGACGACGCCACCATCGCCAAGTTCCAGCGCGAGCTCGGCGCCATGGGCTACAAGTTCCAGTTCATCACGCTGGCGGGCTTCCACGCGCTCAACTACTCGATGTTCGACCTGGCCTACGGCTACGCCAGGAACAACATGAGCGCCTTCGTCGAGCTGCAGCAAAAGGAGTTCGCCGCCGCGGCGAAGGGCTTCACCGCGGTCAAGCACCAGCGCGAGGTGGGCACCGGCTACTTCGACGAGATCACCCAGGTGGTTTCCGGCGGCAAGGCCTCGACTACCGCGCTGCACGGCTCCACCGAGGACGCGCAGTTCTTCGAGGAACAGGCGCCGGCGCAGAAGGTCGCCTGATGTGACGGCGCAGGCGAAGGTCGTCACCATCCACGCATCCCGCGCCGACCGGGCTGCGGCGGTGGCGCGCGCGATCCTCGCCGGCTTCGACCGCCACTACCGGCTGTTCCGCGCCGCCTCCGCGCGCGCCAAGGCGCTGTTCGAGCGCGCCGACTGGGCCGCCCTGCGCGCGCTGTCGCGCGAGCGCATCCTGATGTACGACCAGCGCGTGCAGGAGGCGGTCGAGGGCGTGCACAAGGAATTCCCCGAGGCCGAGACCGACGAATCGCTGTGGCCGGCGATCAAGCTGGCCTACATCCCGCTGCTGCACGAGCATCGCCAGCCCGAGTGCGCGTAGACGTTCTACAACTCGGTGGCCTGCCACGTGCTGCACCGGCGCTACTACCACAACGAGTTCATTTTCTGGCGCCCGGCGGTGGCCACCGAGCACCTCGAAGGCGAGGAACCGGCCTACCGCAGCTACTACCCGCGCGCCGGCTGCGGGCTGCGCGCGACGCTGGAGCGCATCGTGCGGGACTACGCGCTCGCCACTCCCTTCGAGGACCTGCGGCGCGACCTGCGCAGCGTGGTGCGCGCGCGGCCCAGCCTGCAGATCCAGGTCCTGGCGTCGCTGTTCATCCGCAACAAGGCGGCTTACGTGGTGGGCAAGATCGTGAACGGCAGCGAGGAAGTGCCCTTCGCCGTTCCCATCCTGCGCGACGCGCGCGGCGAGCTGCACCTGGACACGCTGCTGCTCGACACCGACCGGCTGGTGGTCCTGTTCTCGTTCGCGCGCGCCTATTTCTTCGTCGACATGGAAGTGCCGGCGGCCACCGTCTCCTTCCTGCGCCAGCTGATGCCGAAGAAGCCGCGCGCCGAGCTGTACACCTGCGTGGGCCTCGCCAAGCAGGGCAAGACCATGTTCTACCGCGACCTGTTCTACCACCTGAAGCACTCGACGGACCAGTTCGAGTTGGCGCCCGGCATCAAGGGCATGGTGATGCTGGTGTTCACGCTGCCGTCGTTTCCCTACGTGTTCAAGGTGATCCGCGACCGCTTCGCGCCGCCCAAGGAGATGGACCGGCAAACGGTGCTGGACAAATACCTGCTGGTGAAGATGCACGACCGCGTCGGTCGCATGGCCGACACGCTCGAATACTCGCTGGTGGCGCTGCCGCTCGAGCGCTTTGCCCCCGAACTCCTCGAGGAGTTGAAGGCGGAGGCAGCCTCGAACATCGAGTTCGAGGACGACCGGATCGTGATCAAGCACATGTACATCGAGCGCCGCATGCAGCCGCTCAATCTTTACCTCGAGGAGGCGATGCGCGACCGTGAGACGGCGCGCGTGCGCCAGGTGCTGCACGACTACGGCGACGCGATCAAGGAACTGGCGGGCGCGGGCATCTTTCCCGGCGACATGCTGCTGAAGAACTTCGGCGTCACGCGCCACGAGCGCGTCGTGTTCTACGACTACGACGAAATCGCCTACATGACCGATTGCAATTTCCGGCGCATCCCACCGCCGCGCTCGATCGAGGACGAGATGGCGACCGAACCCTACTACTCGATCGGGCCGTGCGACGTATTCCCCGAGCAGTTTGCCCAGTTCCTGGTCACCGGTGCCGAATCCCGCGCGTTGTTCCTCGAACGCCACGCCGACCTCATGGACCCGCAGTTCTGGGCCGGCAAGCAGGCGCGCGTGCGCGCCGGCGAGCAGGAGGACGTGTTCCCCTACCCCGAGGACATCCGCTTCAGGCGGTAGGGTGGGCCAGCGGCCCACCCTACAGGAACAGTCCCCCCGCCGATGCGCGCAGGTGCGCGAGCGCAATCAGCGCAACCTGCAGCAAGAGCAGCAGCACGAGCGGCGACAGGTCGACGTTGCCGAGCAGCGGCACGAAGCGCCGGATCGGCCGCAGGAAGGGCTGGGTCATGGCATCGAACAGCGGCTGCACCGGCGAGTAGGGATTCACCCAGGACAGCACCGCCTGCACGATGACCGCGAACACCAGGATGTAGAGGCTGTAGCGCGCCAGGTCGAACACCGCCGCCACCGCAAGCAGCGCGATCATGCGCCCCAGCTCCTGACCCAGCCCGCCACCGGCAATGGCGCCCAGCAGGTAGAGCGCGAACGCCTGCAGCAGAAACGCGGCGAGCAGCGTGGCGAGATCCAGGCCGGCGAGCGGCGGGATCACTTTGCGTGCCGGGCGCACGATCCAGTTCGTGCAGGCGACCATGAATTCGCCGATCGGGTTGCGGAACGGCACGCGCAGCCACTGGACGTGAAAGCGCGCCAGCAGCAGCAAGACTAAGAAGCTCGCCACCACGTCGACGAGCAGCTGGCCGATCTGGACGAACATCAGTCCCTGCCCAGGAGCTCGCCCAGCTCCGCGCCGCGCAGGCTGGCGGCCTCGATGGCGCGCAACAGGCGCTCGGCCATGCGCTCCTGCTCGAACACCGCGAGCGCCGCCGCCGTGGTGCCGCCTTTCGAGGTGACGCGCTCGCGCAGCACGGCCGGCGGCTCCTTGCTGCGCGCCGCAAGCTGGGCCGAACCGAGTACCGTGTGCAGCGCCAGTTTCATCGCGACCTTCGGCGGCAGGCCCAGGGACTGCGCGGACCTCGCCAGCTGCTCGATGAACCAGAACACGTAGGCCGGGCCGCTCGCCGACACCGCGGTCACCGGGTCGAGCAGCGCCTCGTCCTTCACCCACACCACGGCGCCGGTTGCGCCGAGGATCCGCTCGGCGCGGCGTTTCTCCGCCGCGCTCACGCCGGGCGGCGCGTACAGCGCGCTGATGCCGGCTCCGATCAGCGCCGGGGTATTGGGCATGCAGCGGATGAGCCTGGCGTGCCCGCCGAGCCAGCGCGACAGGTCCTTCAGGCGGATGCCCGCGGCGATGCTGATGACGAGCGTCTTGCCCAGCCTGCCCGCGAGCGGCGCCACGGCGGCGCGCATGTCCTGCGGCTTCACCGCGAGGAGCAGCGTATCCGCCGCGAACGTACGTGCGTCCGCCGCCACGCTGGCGCGGACCTTGTAGCGCGCCGCGAGTTTCCGGCGCGACGCTGCCGCCGGCTCGACCACCGACAGCGAGCTTGCTTTCGTGCCTTGCGCGATCAGGCCGCCGATCAGCGCGCTGGCCATGTTGCCGCCGCCGATGAAACCGAGCTTCATGCGGCGTCTTTCACCTTCTGCCGCGCGCCGAATATTGCCGTGCCGATCCTGACCATCGTCGAACCCTCTGCGATCGCCGCTTCCATGTCGTCGCTCATGCCGAGTGACAGCGTGTCAAGACCGAACTCGCTGCACAGCCCCCTGAACAGATCGCCGATCTGGCGATACCGCGACTGCGGCGCACCCGGCTCCGGGATCGCCATCAGTCCCCGCAGGCGAAGCTTCTTCATCTCGGCGATCGCCGCCGCAAGTGCCACCACGTCCGCCGGCGCGACGCCGCTCTTGGACACCTCGCCCGAGACATTGACCTGTACCAGCACATTGAGGGCCCCCAGGGCTGCCGGACGCTGCTCCGCGAGGCGCCGTGCGACTTTTTCACGGTCCACGGTGTGCACCCAGTCGAAGCGCTCGGCCACCGCGCGCGTCTTGTTGCTCTGGAGCGGGCCCACCAGGTGCCACTCGAGCGGCAGCCCGGCGAGCTGCGCCATCTTGTCGAGCGCTTCCTGGACGTAGTTCTCGCCGAAAGCGCTCTGGCCGGCGTCGTACGCCTGGCGGATGAGCGCGGGCGCATGGGTCTTGGACACCGCCAGCACACGCACGGCGGCCGGATCGCGCCCGGCGGCGCGCGCAGCGCCGGCGATGCGCTGCTTCACGGCTTCCAAGTTATCGGGGATTGACCTCATACTTTGGCCACTCGTCTCGCGGGGGATTGTAATGGATCTTACTGAATTACTTGCGTTTGTCGTCAAGAACAAAGCTTCCGACCTGCACCTGTCCGCGGGCTTGCCGCCGATGGTGCGCGTGCATGGCGACGTCAAGCGCATCAACGTGCCGGCCCTGGAGCACAAGGACGTGCACGGAATGGTCTACGACATCATGAACGACGGACAGCGGAAGTTCTACGAGGAAAACCTGGAGTGCGACTTCTCCTTCGCGGTGCCGAATCTCGCGCGCTTTCGCGTCAACGCCTTCGTGCAGCAGCTCGGCGCCGCCGCGGTGCTGCGCACCATCCCGACCAAGGTGTTGTCGCTCGAGGACCTCAAGTGCCCCAAGATCTTCACCGAGATCTCGGAATACCCGCGCGGCATCGTGCTGGTGACCGGACCCACGGGTTCGGGCAAGAGCACCACGTTGGCCGCGATGGTCAATCACATCAACGAAAACGAGGAAGGCCACATCCGCACCATCGAGGATCCCATCGAGTTCGTGCACGAATCGAAGAAGTGCCTGATCAACCAGCGCGAAGTCGGCCCGCACACGCTGTCGTTCTCCAACGCGCTGCGCAGCGCCCTGCGCGAGGACCCGGACTCGATCCTGGTGGGCGAGATGCGCGACCTGGAGACCATCCGCCTCGCGCTGACCGGCGCGGAAACGGGCCACCTGGTGTTCGGCACGCTGCACACCTCCTCCGCAGCGAAGACCGTGGACCGCATCGTCGACGTGTTCGCGGCGGCGGAAAAGGAGATGGTGCGCGCCATGCTCTCGGAAAGTCTGCGCGCGGTGATCTCGCAGACGCTGCTCAAGACCAAGGACGGCGCGGGGCGCGTCGCGGCACACGAGATCATGATCGGCACCCCGGCGATCCGCAACCTGATCCGCGAGAACAAGATCGCGCAGATGTATTCGGCGATCCAGACCGGCGCGCAGATCGGCATGCAGACCCTCGACCAGAACCTGCAGGACATGGTGCGGCGTAACGTGGTGTCGATGGGCGAGGCGCGCGGCAAAGCGACAAACAAGGATAACTTCGCAGGCTGAGCGCAGGCTCGCCGGCAAGGAGAAATGCATGGAACGGGAACAAGCAACCAAGTTCATGTACGACCTGCTCCGGGCGCTGGTGAGCAAGAAGGGCTCGGACCTGTTCATCACCACCGGCTATCCGCCGGCGATGAAGATCGACGGCAAGATGACACCGGTGTCGCAGCAAGGGCTCACCGCCCAGCACACCTCGATGCTGACGCGCTCGATCATGAACGACAAGCAGGCGGCCGAGTTCGAGGCGAAAAAGGAGTGCAACTTCGCCATCAATCCGGCGGGCATCGGGCGTTTCCGCGTCAACTGCTTCGTGCAGCAGGCCAACGTCGGCATGGTGCTGCGCGTGATCACCTCCACCATCCCCACCCTCGAGGACCTGAAGCTGCCGCCGGTGCTCAAGGACGTGGCGATGACCAAGCGCGGGCTGGTGATTTTCGTCGGCGGCACCGGTTCGGGCAAATCCACCTCGCTCGCGGCGATGATCGGCTTTCGCAACGAGAACTCGCACGGCCACATCATCACCATCGAGGATCCGGTCGAGTATGTCCACCCGCACAAGAACTGCATCATCACCCAGCGCGAGGTGGGCGTGGACACCGACTCCTGGGAGGCGGCGCTGAAGAACACGCTGCGCCAGGCGCCGGACGTGATCCTGATCGGCGAGATCCGCGAGCGCGAGGTGATGGAACATGCCATCGCATTCTCCGAGACCGGCCACCTTTGCCTGGGCACGCTGCACGCCAACAACTCCAACCAGGCGATGGATCGCATCATCAACTTCTTCCCGGAAGAGCGGCGCCAGCAGCTGCTGATGGACCTGTCGCTGAACCTCAAGGCGGTGATCTCGCAGCGCCTGATCCCGGTCAAGGACGGCCGCGGCCGCGCCGCGGCGATCGAGGTGCTGCTCAATTCCCCGCTGATCTCGGACCTGATCTTCAAGGGCGAGGTGCACATGATCAAGGAAATCATGAAGAAGTCGCGCGAGCTCGGCATGCAGACCTTCGACCAAGCCCTGTTTGACCTGTACGAGCAGGACCGCATCAGCTACGAGGACGCACTGCGCTTCGCCGATTCGACCAACGAGGTACGCCTGGCGATCAAGCTGCACGGCAAGAACGCCAAGGACCGCGACCTGTCCAAGGGCATCGAGCACCTGGATATCGTGTAGCCGCCGGCTTGCCGGCATTGTCTCCGCTGTTTGACCGGCGTAGCGTTCTGCCATGTCCGACGTCAGGGCCTGCCCCGGGTGCGGCTACGTCCTGCGCTTCGAGGACGATCCCGGCTCGTTCAGCGTGCGTCGCCACCTCGGCGTGGAGTTGCTGCTGTGGGCGGTGATCGTGCTGTTTCTCGCCACCCTCTGGGCGCCGCCGGACATCAGCGAGTTGTACGCTGCCTTGGCGCTCGCAACGCTCGTTGCCTGGCTCGTCCTGCGCAAGCGGCAGCGCGCCGAGGCCAGGGCGCTGCTCGGGCGCAGGCGGTACCATTGCGCGCAATGCGGCCAGAAGTACCTGGGCAGGGACCTGCCCCCGGCTGCGCCCTAGGATTCCCGATGGACTACCGCTGCCCGCTTTGCGCCAAGGAACTCGGCGGTCGAAAACTGGCCCACGCCATCGTCGCGCGCATGGACCTCGATTGCCGCCATTGCGGGGCGCGCATCCGGCTCAACCTGCACCCGCTGGAGATGGCGGTGGTGCTGGCGGGCGTGGCTGCGTTCGTCGCGGCCGCCGCGCTGGCCTACCGGCTGCAGAACCAGGCGCTCCTGCTGGCGGCAATCGCCATCACCCTGGCAGGCGCGACGGGGATGTACCTGCTGGAGCGCACCTGGCTACGGGACTGGCCGCGGTATGCGTCGGTCCCTTTGCGTACAGGAGCGGGGCCATGATTTCGCTGTTCGCCTTCCTGCACCACGTCGCGGCCTTCGCCCTGGTCGCCACCCTGGTGGTCGAGTTCGTCCTCATCCGGGGCGAGCTCGATGCGCGCAGCGCGCGCCGGCTGCAGCTCACCGACCTGGTGTTCGGCTTGTCCTCCGGCGTGGTACTGCTGGTCGGACTGCTCAGGGTGTTCCAGTTCGAGAAAGGCGCTGCGTACTACTTCCACAGCGCGCCTTTCCTCGCCAAGCTCGTGCTGTTCGCCGCCGTCGGCCTGCTCTCCATCATTCCCACCCGGGAGTTCCTGTCCTGGCGCAACGGCCTCAAGCAGGGGCACGCGCCGGTCCTCAGCGCGGAGAAGCGGCGCCGGCTGCTCGCCGTGATGCACTGGGAACTGGTGGGCGTGGTGCTGATCCTGCTTTGCGCCGCACTCATCGCCCGAGGGGTCGGCTATTTCGGCTGATACGCGGCCAATGCGCGGTTAGTGCGCGGCTGATGCGCCCGTTCAAGCTCTGGCTCGTTGCGCTCGGCATCCTCGGGGCGCTCGGGCTCGCCGCGCTGGCCGCCGGCACCTATTTCCTCGTTTCCGCGCCCGAGCACGCGGTGCGCGCCGCGCTCGACTACGAGCGGCGCGTTGCCCGCCTCGAGCGCCGGGAAATCGAGCTGCCCGGTGGGATCAGGTACGTGTACCTCGAAGGCGGCCAGGGCGAGCCGCTGCTGCTCCTGCACGGCTTCGGCGCCAACAAGGACAACTTCACGCGCGTGGCGAAGTACCTCACGCCGCATTACCGGGTGATCGTGCCCGACCACCTCGGCTTCGGCGAATCCGCGCACCCGGCGCAGGCGGACTATGCCCCGCGCGCGCAGGCGGAGCGGCTGCGCACTCTGGCGCGCAAGCTCGGCCTCACGCACGTGCATCTGGGCGGCAACTCGATGGGCGGCCAGATCGCCCTGACCTACGCCGCGCTCTACCCGAAGGAAGTACGCAGCCTGTGGGTGCTGAACGCCGCCGGCGTGTGGAGCGCGCCGCCGAGCGAAATCCGCAAGCGCATCGCCAGCACCGGGCACAACCCGATGCTGGTGCAAACCGAGGACGAGTTCGCCCAGCTCGTCGGCCTGGTGACCGCCAAGCCGCTCCTCATCCCGCGCCCGTTCCTCGACGTACTGGCCCAGGAGCGGATCCGGAACCACGACCTGGAGGCGCGCATCTTCAAACAGCTCGCTGCGGATTCGGTGGAAGAGCGTATCCGCGGCCTCGCCATCCCGGCGCTGGTGGTGTGGGGCGCGCAGGACCGCGTGCTCCATCCCGGCACGGCGGGCGTCCTGCAGATGCTGCTCACGCGCTCCGAGGTCATCATGATGCCCGGCGTCGGCCACCTGCCGATGCTCGAGCAACCCGAGAAGACCGCGTTGGACTACCTGCGCTTCCGCGCAACCCTGTAAAGTAGACGCCAGGATGCACGACGAGAAAATCACGGTCCGCGTCACCTCCACCGGCCAGACCCTGGAGGTGGTGGTGTTCAGCAAGCGCGCCGAGGTGGTCACGGTGGTCATCGGCGAGGGCGTGCACAACGTGCGCTGCTCGCTGACACCCACCCGCAACGGCCTGGCCTATGCCGGCAATGCGATGGGACGCGAAATCGTCTACGAGCGTAGCCAGGCGCAGGTGCAGGCCGACATCGAGAAACTCAATCCCACCGTGCGCGGTCCCCGCAGCCGGTGATTGCGATCCCCGAAGGAGAAACGACATGACGCTTTGCCCCGTTGCCCTGGCCGTTGGCTGCAAGAAATGCCCGATGTTCTCCGCCTGCCCGCTCAAAGGCGTGATCGGCGACTACAAGAAACCGGATGAGGCGCAGGGCGGCAAGCCGGCGGAGAAGCCGAAGAACTAGCTTCGCTGGCGGCTGACTAACTCCGGTGGCTCCCCGCCACCACCCTGAATTCGTACAGCCGGCATTCGATCGGCCCGTTGAATAGCGGCGTGCGCCGCGACGTCTGCAGCCGGATCAGCTTCTCCATGCGCCGGTCGGCGGTGAAGAAAAAACAGTTCCAGCCGGCGAAATTCCGCTTCAGCGCATCGCCCAGCTTCGGGTAGAACCGCGCCAGCTCCTCGCTCTCCCCGATACGCTCGCCATAAGGCGGATTGGCGATCATCACCCCCGACCCCGCCGGCGCCTTGCGCGACAGGATATCGCTCGCCTCCAGCGTCACCCAGCGCTCCACGCCGGCCGCCCCGAGATTCCTCCGCGCCACGTTGAGCGCGGTGGCATCCGAATCGCTGCCGAACAAAGCCAGCTTCGGCATCGACTGCGCCGGACGCGACGCCTCTTCGCGCAGCTGCTTCCACAACCCGGCGTTGAAGCCATCG
The DNA here is from genome assembly GCA_027624175.1 of Pseudomonadota bacterium. GTDB lineage: Bacteria > Pseudomonadota > Gammaproteobacteria > Burkholderiales > SG8-39 > JAABQT01. The sequence goes on from JAQBXT010000008.1 coordinate 35,171, forward strand.
AGTTTTTCGAAGCCGAACGCACGCTTCAACCCGGGCGCGCGCCCGCGCGCCATCGCTGCCGCCTCACACAGGATGGTCGCCCCGCCGCACATCGGATCCAGCAAGGGCTGCTCGGGCTTCCACCCCGACAGCATCACGATCCCCGCCGCGAGGTTCTCCCGCAGCGGCGCCTCCACCGCATCCATGCGCCAGCCGCGCTTGAACAGTGCCTCGCCCGAAGTGTCCAGGTACAGCGCGCCGCGCTTTTCCTCCAGGAACACGTGCACGCGCACGTCCGGATCGGCGCGCTCCACGTTCGGCCGGCGCCCGACGTCGTCGCGAAAGCGGTCGCAGACCGCATCCTTCACCCGCAGCGTGACGAACTCCAGGCTCTTCACCGGGCTTTTCTGCGCCGTGACGTAGACGCGCAGCGTGCGGTTGACGTCGAACAGCTCGAACCAGTTCAGCGCGCGCGCCGCGGCGTAGATATCGTCCTCGGTCTTGTACTCGAATTCGCCCACGCGCCACAGCACGCGCGAGGCGATGCGCGACCACAGGTTCGCCCGATAGCAGGTTTCCCAGTTGCCGCTGAAGCCCACCCCACCCGCGGTGACCACCTGGGCGAGCACGCCGAAGGACCTCAGCTCCTCTGCGAGCAGCGCCTCCAGCCCGCGCGGGCAGGGCGCGAAGTAGGCCTCAGGCCGGTTTGAAGACGACAAGGAACACGGCGCCGAGCAGCACCACCAGCGGAAATTCGTTGAACCAGCGCAGCCAGACGTGCGACCGGGTATTGCGCCCGGCGCGGAAATCGAACATCAGCTTGCCGCACCAGACGTGATACGCGACGAGCGCGGCCACGAGCGCGAGCTTGGCGTGCAGCCAGCCGCCGGAAAACCCGAAGCCCAGCCACAGCCACAGCCCGAACACGGTGGTCAGCACCGCGCCCGGCGTCATGATCCCCCAGAACAATTTGCGCTCCATCACCTTGAAGCGCTCTTTCGACAATTCGTCCTGCGCCAGCGCGTGATACACGAACAGCCGCGGCAGGTAAAACAGGCCCGCGAACCAGGTCACCATGAACACGATATGCAGCGCCTTCAGCCAGAGCATGCGCGGTTCATGTCCAGTTGCCCGTCACTGCCGCTCTGAGCTCGGGCAGCTTGTGGTGGAAGAAATGGTCCGCCCCCGGCACCACGACTACCGGCAGTTCCTGCGCCTGCGCCCATTCGCGCACCGCGGCCAGCGGCACCGTGTCGTCCTTCTCTCCGTGGATCAGCAGCGTACCCGCGGGCACCGCCGGCGCCGCGAAGTGGTTCACCGCGATGCCGACCAGCACCAGCCGCTCCGGTTCAACCTGCGCCGCGAGCTTGGCCTGCATCGCCGCACCGAAGGAAAACCCGGCCAGCACTGGACGCTCCGCGCCCAGGTGCGCCAGCACCGCGGCGAGATCCGCCACCTCGCCTCGCCCCTGGTCGTACGCGCCTTCGCTCAGTCCCACGCCGCGGAAATTCGGCCGCCAGGCCGCGTAGCCCAACTCGACAAAGGCACGCGCGAGCGTCTGCACCACCTTGTTGTCCAGCGTGCCGCCGAACAGCGGATGCGGGTGCGCGATCAGGGCGGTGCCGCGCGCGGCGCCGCCCGGCTCGTCCACCGCGCACTCGATGCGCCCGGCCGGCCCGGCGACCGACTCGCGCCGCGTGGCCGCACGCATCAGATCTTCAACCGCTCGACGATGCGGCCGTGCCGGAGATGCTGCTCGACGATCTCGTCGATGTCGCTGCGGTCCACGTAGGTGTACCAGACCGCATCGGGATACACCACGACGCAGGGTCCTTCCTCGCAACGATCGAGGCACCCCGCCTGGTTGACGCGGATCTTGCCCTCGCCCGCCATGCCCAGCTCCTTGACGCGCTGCTTGGCGTAGTCGCGCATCGCCGAGGCACCCTTGCCGTTGCAGCAGGGGCGCCCCTCGGCCGCATCGCGCTGGTTGCAGCAGAAAAAAACGTGCCGTTCGTAGTACGACATGGGGCGCGAATTCTACAGCAGCGCCTCGTCGCGCCGCCGCGCGGCGACGAAGATCAGAAAGGCGATGGCGACGAAGGGCCACAGCGACGCCACCACGTGCGTCAGGCCGTTGAAATTCAGGAAATGCCCCTGCTTCCACACCTTGAGGATCGCCGCCAAGTAGGGATTCGGGGGCGCGAGATTGACCAGCACCGCCGCCGCCATGAGCAGCACGGCGGCAAGCGCAAGGCGCACCACGCGCGGCAGCGACACCGCCAGCAGCGCCAGCCCGAGTCCCAGCGCCAGGCCCTGCAGCGCGCCGGGCGTAAGCCAGGCAAAGTTGCCCTGCGCCCGCAGGATGATGGCGAAGGCGAGCGTTTTCACGGCCAGCGCGGCGAGCACCAGGACCAGGATCATGGAGCGCACCGGCGCGCGCGGCGCGGCGATGGCGGAGGCGAGCAGCGCCACGGCAGCGAGATTGGCGGCTGCAGTCACTGCCTCGATAGCGACGAACAGTTCCGGCGCGCGCGCCGGCCCCGCGGGCCCGGAGAGCAGATCCCTCAGGTCCCCGCCGCCGAACAGCAGCATCGCCGGATTGAGCTGCATGAACAGCCACAACCCGAGCAGCGCCAGCCCGACATCGGCGTGCACCCCGGGCAGGAAGGACCGCGCCCGCCAGTTGCCCAGAGGCCCGAGCTCGAGCACCCAGCGCCTTGCCGCGAGCCCCAGCAGCGCGCCCACCAGCGCGCCTGCGGCGTTGCACAGCACGTCGACGTTGGAGGGCACGCGCACCGGCAGGTAGGTCTGCATCGCTTCCATCGCCACCGACACCAGGGCGCCGCCCGCGGCGGCGGCCAGCACTGCCGGCCCGCCGCGCATCCCCGGATACAGCGCGAGGACCGCAAGCAGCCCGAGCACCGCATAGCCCATCACGTCGGCGGCGACATCAAATGCCAGCACGTAGCGCGGCCAGGGGGCGCCGAGGAATTCGAACGGCGACAGGCCGTGATCGCGCCACCCCGACAGGGGGTAGAGCGACGCGTAGGCGATCAGGACGAGGTAGACGAGGAGCAGCAGGCGCGCGAGCGGGGAAGCGCGCACGCGCTAGCTGTGGCGCGCGCGCACGGGCGAGAGCGGCGCGTAGCTGCCCGCCACCATGCCGAACAGCGACGCCGCGAGGCCCACGAGCTGCGGCGGCACGGTTGCCTCCGGGGCGACGAACTCGGCGGTGATCCAAGCGCCCAGGCCCAGCACCACCGACAGCACCGCCCCGGGCACGCTGGCGCGCTTCCAGTAAATGCCCGCGGCGAGCGGCACGATGCAGGATACGAGGGTCACCTTGTAGGCATTCTGCACCATCTCGTACATGGTGCTCTTCGAGTTGAGTGCGAACAGCAGCGCACCCAGCGTGAAGGTCACCAGCACCACGCGCAGCAGCAGCATGAACTGGCGGTCGCTCATGTTGCGGAAGAACGGCCGCACGATGTTCTCGGTGGCGAGCGCGGTGGGCGCGATGAGCGCGCCCGAGGCCGTGGACAGGATGGCCGAGAGCAGCGCGCCGAAGAACAGCACCTGCGCCCACAGCGGCATGCGCTCGAGGATCAGCGCGGGCAGGATCTTCTGGATCTCGCGCCCGTCCTCGGCCGCGAACAACTGGCCCATCGTCGGGTCAATCACCAGCGCCGAATAGGCGATGAAGATCGGCACGAATGCGAAGCAGAAATAGATCGCCGCGCCGGCGAGCGTGCCACGCACCGCAGTCTTCTCATCCTTGGCGGAGGTCACGCGCTGGAAGATGTCCTGCTGCGGGATCGAGCCGATGGCCAGCGTCATCCAGGCCGCCGCGAACCACAACCATTCCCGCGTGCCGCCCTTGGGCCAGAACTCGAACTTGCCGGCCTCGGCCGCCGCGACGACCACCTTGCCCGCACCGCCCGCCATGTCGCTCACCAGCCAGGCGATGGCGCACAAACCGACCAGAATCACCACCGACTGGAACATGTCGGTCATCGCCACCGACCACATCCCGCCCCTGATGGTGTAGCCCAGCACCAGGGCCGCGCCGATGACAATGCCGGTGGACAGGTCGATGGCGCCGCCCGAAAGCACCGAGAACACCAGCCCGAGCGCGGCGAGCTGCGCCGAAGTCCAGCCGAGGTAGGACACGGTGATGGCGACGCTGGTCACCACTTCGACGGGCTTGTTGTAGCGCTTGCGGTAGAAGTCGCCGATGGTGAGCAGATCCATGCGGTAAAACGCGCGCGCAAAGAACAGGGCCACGAACACCAGGCAGAAGGTCGCGCCAAACGGATCGGCGATCACCCCGCCCATGCCGTCCTTGGCGAAGGTCGCCGACACCGACAGTACGGTCTCCGCGCCGAACCAGGTGGCGAACACCGTGGCAGTGGTCATGTACAGGGGCAGGCTGCGCCCGGCCACCAGGTAGTCCCTGGAATTGTGCACGCGCGTCCCCGCCCACAAGCCGATGCCCACGGTCACCACGAGGTACAGCAGGACGAACCCGATCAGCATTACGCCGCGATGATAATCAGGATCGCGCCCGTCGCAACCACGGCGATCAGCATCGCGAGCAGCCGGTTCCTGCGCTCGCCCTGCTCGGCCAGGCGCTCGATCGCCTGCTGCAGCGCGCCGGCGCGGTCCTCGGCCAGCAGCCGGTGCAGCAAGCGCGGCAGTTGCGGCAGCGTTGCCGCCCAGGTGGGCGCCTCCTGGCGCAGGCTGCGCGCCAGGGCGCGCCAGCCCAGCTGCTCGCCCATCCAGCGCTCGAGGAACGGCTTGGCCGTCTGCCACAGGTCCAGGTCCGGATCCAGTTCGCGCCCCAGCCCCTCGATGTTGAGCAGCGTCTTTTGCAGCAGCACGAGCTGCGGCTGGATCTCCACGCCGAAGCGCCGCGAAGTCTGGAACAGGCGCAACAGCAGCTTGCCGAAGGAAATTTCCTTCAACGGCCGCGCAAAGATCGGCTCGCACACCGCGCGGATCGCGGACTCGAATTCGTCCACGCGCGTCGCCGCGGGCACCCAGCCGGCGTCCAGGTGCGCCTGCGCCACGCGGCGGTAGTCGCGGTTGAAAAAGGCGAGGAAGTTCTGCGCCAGGTAATTCTTGTCGCTCTCGGTGAGCGTGCCCATGATGCCGAAGTCGAGCGCGACGTATTTGCCATCGTCAGCGACAAAAATGTTTCCCGGGTGCATGTCGGCGTGGAAGAAGCCGTCGCGAAACACCTGGGTGAAGAAGATCTCCACGCCGGCGCGCGCCAGCCTGGGAATGTCCACGCCCTTCGCGCGCAGCGCCTCGACCTGCGACACCGGGGTGCCGTGCATGCGCTCCATCACCATCACGCGCTGCGCGCACCAGTCCCAGTGCACTTGCGGCACGGCGAGCAGCGGCGAGTCCTCGAAATTGCGCCGCAGCTGGCTCGCGTTGGCCGCCTCGCGCAGCAGGTCCAGTTCTTCTTCCAGGTGGCGCGCGAACTCGGCCACCACCGCGCGCGGCTTCAGGCGCCGCCCGTCGGCCCACAGCCGCTCCATCAGCCCGGCCGCGGTGTGCAGCAGCGCCACGTCTTTCGCGATCGCCGCCTCGATGCCGGGGCGCAGCACCTTGACCGCCACCTCGCGACCGTCCTTGAGGCGCGCAAGGTGCACCTGCGCCACCGAGGCGCTCGCCACCGGCTCGCGGCTGAATTCGGCGAACACCTCGTCAATGCTGCAGCCGATGCCTTGTTCGACTTCGGCTGCGGCCAAGCCAGGGTCGAACGGCGCCACCCGGTCCTGCAGCTTCGCCAGTTCGTCCGCGATGTCCAGCGGCAGGAGGTCGCGACGCGTGGACAGCACTTGGCCGAACTTGACGAAGATCGGACCCAGCGCCTCCAAGGCCTCGCGCAGGCGCACCGCCCGGGTGCCGTCCTCGCGCGCCGCGTAGCGCGGCAGGAAGCGGTACAAGCGGAAGCGCAGTGCGACGGCGAGGATGCGCAACAGGCGGCTCATGCCAGGTGCTCGATGCGTTTTTCCAGGCGCTCGAGCGCGTCGCGCAGGCGCGACACCTCCCCGGCGAAAGCGGCGAACTGCGCGCGCGGCGCGAGCAGGCGCCCTTCCTCCACCGCATATTCCATGAAGCCCGCGGCAAGCCGGCGTGCGGCGTCCGCCTGCCACGCGGCAAAATCGCGCACCGCGCCGGCCATGGTGTGCGCCGCGGCGTCGCCGAACAGCTTCGAGAGGTCTTCCTCGAAATCCCAGCGCAGGTGGCGCGCCAGGTGCAGCACTTCCTGCGCGAGGCGCGCATTGCCTTCGATGCCCACGGTGCGCATGAAGTGCTCTTCGCCCTGCGCCAGCGCGGGCAGCGATTCCGGCCGCAGCGTGATTACCAGGCTGGCTTCGCCGCCCGGCGCGGCGCGGCCGCCAGCGACAATGGCGACGCGCAGCGCAGGCAGCGGTGGCGCGCGCAATTCCACGGTCTCGCCAGCGAAGGGCGCCAGGCGCTCGCGCGCCCAGGGCTCGGCCTCGAGCAACCGGTTCAGCGCCAGCACCAGCGGGGTTTCCAGAGTTGCCATAGAAACAAAAAGGGCCACCTCACGGCGGCCCTCTCAGAGTATAGCCCGGCTCTCAGTGCATCTGCTGGATGCCGGCGAGCTGCCAGCCGCTCGAGCCGTCCACCGGCTTGATGAGGTTCCACACCTCCTCGAAGCTCGCCGGCTCGGCGCCCGGGGTCTCGCGCACCAGGCCGGAGAAGCGCACGCTGGCGCAATGCCGGTCGCCTTCGGTGACCGCTTCCAGCAGGTCGGCGTTGAGCGTCACCACGTCGGTCTGCTGGCCGACGCCCGCGTCCTGGCGCAACGCCTCGAACATTTGCGGGGTGGTGACGTCGCGCAGCTGTTCCAGCTGGCCGCTGTCGTTGGCGATCTGCAGGCGGATGAAATTGCTTTTCGCCGCGCGCAGGAAAGACGCCACGTCGAAGCCCTCTGGGGCATTCGGCCGCGCGCGCACGCCGGCGAACTGCGGGTCGAATCCGGCGGCCTGCGAAGGCGGCGGCGCAGCCACGGTCTCATTGCCCAGTCCCCCATACTGCAAGGGCGGCGGTGCCGCGCGCGGCGCGCGCAGCATGCGCAGCAGCGCCAGCGCCGCAACACCCAGCACGATGACCGCGATTCCCAGCCAAAACCCGCTCATGACGCTCCGTCTCCGCTATGTAAAATCACCTGGCGATACTACCCCAGTTTAATTCCGCGATGAACGGCCGCGACGCCCGCGCTGAGGTTGAAATATTCGACCTCGGCCAGCCCGGCGCGTTGCATCATCGCCGCGAGTTCGGCCTGCCCGGGGTGCATGCGGATCGACTCCGCCAGGTAGCGGTAGGCCCCGGCATCCCCGGCGATGCGCGCACCCAGCCAGGGCAGCACGCGGAACGAGTACAGGTCGTAGGGCTTTTCCAGGGGTTTCCAGATTTTGGAGAACTCGAGCACCACCAGGCGGCCGCCGGGCTTGAGCACGCGCGTCATTTCCGCCAGGGCCGCCTCCTTGCGGGTCATGTTGCGCAGGCCGAAGCCCACGCTCACGCAATCGAAGCGCGCCGCCGGGAACGGCAGGTGCTCGGCATCGCATTGCACTGTCGGCAGCAGGCATCCGGCGTCGATCAGGCGCGCGCGGCCCTGCTCGAGCATGCTGTGGTTGATGTCGGTGACCCAGACCTCGCCCTGCGGCCCGGCGCGGTGCGCGAAGGCGCGCGCCAGGTCCCCGCTGCCGGAGGCCACGTCGAGCACGCGCTCCCCCGGCCTCACGCGCGCCACGCCCACGGCGAACGCCTTCCACAACCGGTGCAGGCCGAGCGACATCAGGTCGTTCATCAAGTCATAGCGCGGCGCCACGCGATCGAACACGCCGTCCACGCGGGCGCGCTTTTCGCCTTCCGGGAGGCGTTGATAGCCGAAATCCGTATCATCCATAAGTAAGCGCAGGCTTTCTCTAAAGTCCCTTACAAACAGCCAGTTTCGTCAATCCGCAAGCACTTCGTAGGACACACGTTCGAAGTCCATGCCGCGCTCGATCACCTCGAGCAGGCGCACGCGCATCGCCTTGCCGATCGCCGCCTCGATGACGCGCTTGGGTTTGTACCAGCCCGCCGGCACCACCAGCGTCGGCGTCGCGTTGAGCGCCGGCACAGCCGCCAGCGCGATGGTCTGCATGTAACGCTCCTCGGCGGCGTTGACGCCTGTGGCGCGCACGGCGGCCGCGATGGGCAGGCCCGGCAGGAGCTTCACGCCGCAGACCAGGTCCCCCTGGTCGGCGGCCATCAGCCAGCGCACCTGGCCGACGCGGAAGTTCTTGGCATCGACCGGGCGCACCCCGACCAACTGGCCGTGCGCCATGCGCCGCCCCGGATCGCCGGCGCGGCGCAACATTTTCAGGCCCTGGGCCGATTCGTCCTCGAGCCGCCAGTGCTCGAGCAGGAACCCCTGGGCGACGCTGTGGTCCTCTTCCTCGCGCGTGCTGACGCGTCCGAAGGTGGCGATTTCGTCGCGCTGCTTCGCAGTGAGCTCCTTGAAGGTGGTGGCGCCGCGGAACACGCGGCCCGCCGCCTCGGCCGCTTCCATCACGCGCCGCGTCACTACGCCGGCGCTGGCGCGGATGGTCGGCACCTGGCGCCCGAGTCCGGGCAGCTCCATCCACTCCACCGGCCCCAGCGTCTCCAGCTTCTCGGTGTTGATCACCGCCGCGCGCGGCGTGAGCGGCACCGCGCCGCCGGTGTAGCCGGTACCGCCGCCGCGCGGGATGATGCTGAGGCCGAGCGCGGCGAGCTCGCGCACCAGCGGCAGCACCTCCTCCTCGCTGTCCGGCGACACCACCACGAACGGGTACTCCACGCGCCAGTCGGTGGCGTCGGTGACGTGCGAGACGCGCGCGAAGCCATCGCAGCGGATGTTGTCCCGGCGCGTGGCGCGCTTGAGCCGCTTGAGCGTGCGCTCGCGCAACGCGCGCGTCTCGGAAAACGACGCCTCGAAGCGCGCCACCGCCGCGTGCACCGCTTCCAGCAGGGGCGGCACCTGGTCGCCCTCGCCCCTGCGCGCATCGATCTCGGCCAGGCGCCGGCGCATGCCCTGCAGCATCCGGCGCCGCGCGCGGCCGCCGTCGATCAGGCCGTCCTCGAGGTAGGGGTTGCGCTGGATCGCCCACATCTCGCCCAGCACCTCGTAGAGCATGCGCGCCGAGCGCCCGGTGCGCCGCTGCGCGCGCAGTGCCGTGATCAGCTGCCAGCTCTCGGCGCCGAGCAGCCGCAGCACGATCTCGCGGTCCGAGAACGAGGTGTAGTTGTAGGGAATCTCGCGCAGCCGCGTCTGCATCTCAGCCGCCTTCTTTCGCCTCGAACACGTCGCGGTAGCTGGCGTAGAAGCTTGCCAGCAGCGTGGGCAGCAGGATCAGCAGCAGCGGGAACATCAGTGCCAGCGGCGAGATACGCATCGCGCCCTCGGAGAACATCGAGATCAGCAGCAGCGCCGCCGAGGGCACCAGGAACGAGACGAACGACACCGCCAGGGCGTAGGCGAAGAACGCGCGCCAGTTGAGCCAGCAGGCGAAGAAGCTGTAGAACAGCGCCTTGGCCGGCGCCATGGCGTGCCAGGCCACCAGCAGCGGCGCGAACCACAGCATCATCATCACCGGCAGGTAGATCGCGGCTGCGGTGCCGATGGCGGCAAGGACGCCCTCGGAGTCCGCCTCGTTTTCAGGGCGCCGCCCGGTCAGCAGCCAGCGCGCCAGCACGCCGTCGTCGGCGAGCATCGAGCCGCCGATGGCCAGCGCCAGCCCCGCGGAGTAGGCCACGCCCAGCACCAGTTGCGCCGGCACGCGCCCGCGAAAGCCCGCGAACAGCATCGGCAGCTCGAGCGGCTGGCCGTTCGAGGCGGCGCGGCTCGCCGCCATGAAGCCGACGGAGAACGCCGGCACCAGCACCGAGGCCGCCACCAGCCCCAGCAGCGGCACCAGGCCGAGCATCGTCATCACCAGCCAATAACCGAACACCAGGGCCAACCAGCCCAGCGGCGCGGCGCGGAACATGCGCCAGCCCTCGGCAAGCCAGCGCGCGCCGCGCGCAGGAGACACCACGCGCGTATTCATGCCGCCTTGATCCACGGCGGTGCCACGGCGATGCGCGACTCGAGCAGCGAGCGGAAATGCCCGGGGTCGTGCGCGTGCACCAACTCCCCGGGGCGCGGCAGGTGCAGATCGTGCAGGCGCGAGAGCCAGAAGCGCAGCGCCGCCGCGCGCAGCAGCACCGGCCAGGCATCGCGCTCCAGCGTGGACAGGGGCCGCAACGCATGGTAGGCGGCAAGAAAGGCCTGCGTACGCTCCGGGTCGAGCGCGCAAGCGCGCGCCGGGTCCGCGAGGCACCAGTCGTTGGCGCACACCGCGACGTCGTACAGCAGGCAGTCCACGCCCGCGAAATAGAAATCGAACACGCCGGAGAGCCGCTCGCCGTCATACAGCGCATTGTCGCGGAACAGGTCCGCGTGTACCGGGCCGCGCGGCAGGTCGGGAAAGCGGTGCCGCACCTGGTAGTCGAGCTCCGCGGCGACCAGCTGCCACTGCCCTTGGTCGAGGAACGCGCGCACCTCTTCTGCCGCCGCGCGCCACCACTTCGGGCCGCGCGGATTCTCCTGGTAACCGGGAAAGGAGCGCCCCGCGAGGTGCATGCGCGCCAGCAGCGCGCCGAGTTCGCGGCAGGCGGCGGCGCCCGGGCGCTCGAGCGATTTTCCCGGCAGGCGCGTCACCAGCGCCGCGGGCTTGCCGTTCAGCATCCCGAGGTAGGCGTCGGACTGGTCCGCGACCGGCGCCGGGCAGGGTATGCCGTGGCGCGCGAGGTGCGCCATCAGGTTGAGGTAGAACGGCAGCTCCACCGCCGGCAGCCGCTCGAACAGCGTCAGCACGTAGCGGCCCTGCGTGGTGGTGACGAAGTAATTGGTGTTCTCGATCCCGGACTTGATCGGCTCGAGGCGCTCGAGCGTGCCCACGGAGTAATCGCGCAACCAGGCCGCGAGCGCGGCTTTGCGGACGGGTGTGTAGACCGACAAGTCAGTCGCGCCCGGTCAGTCGAAGTTGAAAATCGTCCACATCGGCACGCGCGTGCCGTCGTCGAGCGCTTCGCGGCGCTGCCAGCCGCCGGGTCCCTCGACCAGGTAGTACGGCCTGCCCCCGGGCGGCGTCACCTTCAGGATCGCGCGCCCGCCGACCACGGCCTTCTCGACCTTGTCTTCCTTGTTCGGGGTGATGCGCACCGCGGGTTCGGCGACGCCGTCCTCGCGCAGCGCAGGGGGCGGCGGCGGTTCGGGCAGCGGTTCGAGCCCGGGCGGCCGCCCACCCTGCGCCGCCGCGTGACTGGCCGCCAGAACCAGCGCAATGGCGAGGAGGCGGCGCATGCGGTCGATTTTACTAGAGGTTGAGCAGGACCTCCCGCTCTTGTGGCGAGGGCGCGAAGCCGCGCTTTTCGTAGTAATGGAAAATCGCCTCCACCACGCCCTGCGGCTCGTCGATCACCTGCAGCAGGTCCACGTCGAGCGCGTCGATCATGCCCTCGGCCACCAGATGGCTGCGGAACCAGTCGATCAGCCCCTGCCAGTAGGGCGCGTGCATCAGGATGATCGGCATCTTGCGCGTCTTGCCGGTCTGTACCAGCGTCAAGGCCTCGAACAGCTCGTCTAGCGTGCCAAAGCCGCCGGGCAGCACGATGTAGGCGGTGGCGAACTTGGCGAACATCACCTTGCGCGTGAAGAAGTGCTTGAAGCGCAGGCTGATGTCCTGGAACTGGTTGGCCTGCTGCTCGCGCGGCAGGTCGATGTTCAGGCCGATGGCGGGCGAGGGCCCGGCGAAGGCGCCCTTGTTGGACGCCTCCATCACGCCGGGGCCGCCACCGGAGATCACGGCGAAGCCCGCGTCCGAGAGCAGGCGCGACACTTCCTCGGCGAGGCGGTAGTAGTGCGAGCCGGGCGCGACGCGCGCGCTGCCGAACACCGACACCGCAGGACGGATGTTGGCGAGGCGCTCTGTCGCCTCGACGAACTCTGCCATAATGCCGAACACCCGCCACGCCTCGCGCGCGTCCATGGCGCGCGCAGGTTGCGCGGGCTTCTGCAGCTTTTCGGGGTTCATGGTGTCAGGGAAAGCTCCGCAAAAGACGCTCCTGCTCGTCGACGGCTCGTCGTACCTGTACCGGGCGTTCCACGCCTTGCCCGAATTGAAGAGCCCGCGCGGCGAGCCGACCGGCGCGATCCGCGGCGTGCTCAGCATGCTACGGCGGCTGGCGGACGACTACAAGGCCGAGGCGCGCAGCTGCGTGTTCGACGCGCGCGGCCCGACGTTCCGCGAAACCGCCTATCCGCAGTACAAGGTCAACCGCCCGTCGATGCCCGAGCCGCTTGCGGCGCAGATCGAGCCGCTCAAGGAAGCGGTGGCGGCGCTAGGCTGGCCGGTGCTGGCAGTCGAGGGCGTGGAGGCCGACGACGTCATCGCCACGCTCGCCGAGCACGCCAAGCGCCAGGGCTGGCGCACCGTGATCTCCACCGGCGACAAGGACCTCGCACAGCTGGTGGACGACGACGTGACGCTGGTGAACACCATGTCGAACGAAACGCTCGATGCCGCAGGCGTGCTGCAGAAATTCGGCGTGGCGCCCGAGCGCTTCGTCGATTTCCTTTCGCTCACCGGGGACGCCGTGGACAACGTGCCCGGCGTGGACAAGGTCGGCCCGAAAACCGCGGCGAAGTGGATCCAGCAGTACGGCTCGCTCGACGCGGTGATCGCGCACGCGGGCGAGATCGGCGGCGCGGTGGGCGAGAACCTGCGCCGGGCGCTCGATTGGCTGCCCAAGGGCCGGCAGCTGCTCACCGTGAAGCGCGACGTCGAACTGCCGGTGCAGCTCGAGGATCTTGCCGGCAAGCCAGACGAGGAAAAGCTGCGCGCGCTCTTCGAGCGCTTCGGATTCAGGACCCTGTTCGGCGAACCGGGCGGCGCCGCGGCTGCCGCGCCGCCGGCTTCCCCCGCGCAGGCGAAGCGCCGCGATTACCTCACTCTCGCCGACGAACGCTCTCTCGCCGACTGGTTGAAGCGGATGGAGAAAACGGAACTCACCGGCTTCGACACCGAGACCACGGGGCTCGAGCCGATGGTGGCGCGGCTGGTGGGCATGTCGTTCGCGTGCGGCGAGAGCGCCGCCTACCTGCCGCTCGATCACCAGTATCCCGGCGCGCCCGAGCAGATCGGCGTGGCCAAGGCGCTCGCGCTGCTCAAGCCCTGGCTGGAATCCGACGCACACCGCAAGGTCGGGCAGAACCTGAAGTTCGACGCGCACATCCTCGCCAACCATGGCGTGCGCCTGGGCGGCATCGCGCACGACACGCTGCTCCAATCCTACGTTTACGAAGTGCACGAGCGGCACGACCTCGATGCGCTGTCGCAGCGCCATCTGGGCTGGAAGACCATTTCCTATGATGAGGTCACCGGCAAGGGCGCCGCGCGCATCCCGTTCTCGGCGGTGGAGATCGCTCGCGCCACCGAGTACGCGGCGGAGGATGCGGATTGCGCGCTGGCGGTGCACGGCGTGTTGTATCCGCTCATCACCGCCGAGGAAAAGCTGCGGCGCGTGTACGAGACCATCGAGATGCCGGTGATGCCGGTACTGCTGGCGATGGAGCGCAACGGCGTGCTGCTCGATGGCGGGAAGCTCGAGGCGCAGGGCCACGGGCTGGGCAAGGAGATGCTCGAGCTCGAGCAACAGGCCTACGCGGCGGCGGGCCAGCCCTTCAATCTCAATTCGCCCAAACAGATCCAGGAGATCCTGTTCGAGCGGCAGAAGCTGCCGGTGAAGAAGAAGACGCCCTCGGGGCAGCCTTCCACCGACGAGGACGTGCTCACCGAGCTCGCGCTCGATTACCCGCTGCCCAAGCTGTTGCTGGAATACCGCGGCCTGGCGAAGCTCAAGTCCACCTACACCGACAAGCTGCCGAAGATGGTCAACCCCGGAACGCGGCGCGTGCATACGACGTACTCGCAGGCGGTGGCGGTGACCGGCAGGCTTGCCTCCAACGATCCAAATCTGCAGAACATCCCGATCCGCACGCCGCAGGGCAGGCGCATCCGCGAGGCTTTCGTCGCGCCCGCGGGCTCGAAAATCGTGAGCGCGGACTACTCGCAGATCGAGCTGCGCATCATGGCGCACCTGTCGGGCGACGAGGGGCTGCGCCACGCGTTCGCGCACGGGCACGACGTGCACCGGGCGACCGCGGCGGAGGTGTTCGGCCGCACGCTGGACCAGGTGTCGGCGGACGAGCGGCGCACCGCCAAGGTGATCAACTTCGGCCTGATCTACGGCATGTCGGCCTTCGGCCTGGCCCAGAACCTGGGCACCGAGCGCACCACGGCGCAGGCCTACATCGATTCGTATTTCTCGCGCTACCCGGGCGTGAAGCGCTACATGGACCAGACCAAGGACAAGGCGCGCGCCGACGGTTATGTGGAAACCGTGTTCGGGCGGCGCCTGTGGCTGCCCGAGATCAAGTCTTCCAATCCGCAGCGGCGCCAGGGCGCCGAGCGCGCGGCAATCAACGCGCCAATGCAGGGCACCGCGGCGGACCTGATCAAGCTGGCGATGATCGCGGTGCAGGGCTGGCTGGAGCGCGACAAGCTCGGCACCAAACTCATCATGCAGGTGCACGACGAACTGGTGCTGGAAGTGCCGCAGGCCGAACTGCAACGGGTGCAGGACGGGGTGCGCGAGCGCATGCAGGACGTGGCGCAGCTCGAGGTCGCGCTGATTGTCGACATCGGCGTCGGCGACAACTGGGACCAGGCCCACTGATTCCGGTTGTAGGCCGGTTCGCAGCTATGCTACCGTCAAACCCCAAGAGGGGAGCCCATCCCCCGCAGCATCCGTGACTCACTCTGGAGGAGGAAATATGCAACCCACACGCATGACCATCGCCGCCGCGCTCGCGTTCGCGCTGGCGGCTTTCTCAGGCGCCGCAGCAGCCCAGAAGGTGGAGTGGAAGTTCTCCAGCTGGGGCAATCCGCGCGCCTTCACCAAGGGCATCGAGGTACTCGCTGAGACCGTCGCCAAGCAGTCGGGCGGAAATTTCACCATTACCATCGGCATGGGCGAGCAGTTGTCCAAGGCCCGCGAAAACCTCGACGGTATCAAGCTCGGCGCCCTCGATGCCGCGCACTTCTGCAACTTCTATCACCCTGGCAAGAATCCGGCGTTCATGGTGTTCTCGCTGCCGTTCCTGCCGCTCGGCGAATGGGACGTGTCGCTCAAGGTGCGACAGGCGGTGTTCAAGCACCCGGCGCTGGTGGCCGACATGGATAACTGGAACGCCATGACCTACGCCACGACGCTGCTGCCGCAGTACGAGTTCCTCGGCAAGGGCAAGCCGCCGGCGACGCTCGCCGACTGGAAAGGCAAGCGCGTGCGCGCGGGCGGCGGCCTGGGAGACGCCATGGAGGTGCTGGGCGCCATCAAGACCACCACCACGGCGACCGAGGTCTACACCTCGATGCAGCGCGGCACCATGGATGCGGTCTCGTTCCCGTTCACCTACGCGCAGGTGGCCTACAAGATTCACGAGGTCTCGGACTGGTACACCACCAACATGTCCCCCGGCACCGCCGAGTGCCCGCTGGTGTTCAACAAGACGTCGTGGGCGAAACTCCCCGAGCAGTACAAGAAGATCGTCAGCGGCGCGCAGGACGCCGTGAACAAGGCGCAGATCGCGGCCTACGTGGTTATGGACGAGAAGAACCTGCCGATGCTCGCCGCCAAGCTCAAGCCAGTGACCTACAGCAAGGCACAGCTGGAAGAGTTCCAGCGCGTGGCGGGTAAGCCGGTCTGGGACAAGTGGGTGAGCGAGAACAAGGACAAGTTCGACGCGCAGGGCGTGCTCGACCTCGTGTTCAAGACCGCCAAGTAGTCCGGCGGCCGACGGTAACGGTGCTCGAGCGCTTCGACCGCAGGCTCGGCCGCGTCGAGGAGGCCTTTAACCTCGTCGCGGCCGCGTGCATTTTCGGCCTGATGTTCCTCGGCATCGCCCAGGTGCTGGGGCGCAGGCTGTTCGACCTGCCCATCTCGGGCTACATCGACTGGGTCGAGCTGTCGATGGCCACCTTCGCCTTCCTCGGCGTCGCCTACTGCCAGCGCCAGGGCGGGCACGTGCGCATGGAGATGGTGCTCAAGTTCGCAAAGGGACGCAGCCAGTGGGCGCTGGAAGTCTTCGGCACCCTGGTTGCACTGTTCATCGTCTCGGTGCTGATCTGGTACGGCTTTACGCACTTCCTGCGCGCCTGGCAGTTCGGCGACAGCACCATCGACGCGGAGCTGCCGGTGTGGCCGTCCAAGCTCCTGGTACCGGTCGCCTTTGCGCTTCTCTGGCTGCGGCTGGTGGTGCAGCTCGCGGGCTACGCGCGGTTGCTGCGCTACCCGGAGTTGGAGCCCATCGCCGTGCCGACGATCCTGAGCGCCGCGGAGCTGGCGCGCAGGGAAATCGAGGAAAGCGTGGAAAAGCGCTAGCGTGGACTCTTTCACCATCGGCATCCTCGGCACCATCGCCATGGTGGTGCTCGTCTTCGCCGGCGTGCGCGTGTTCTACGCCGCCGCCGTCGTGGGCCTGGTGGGCCTGGTGTCGATGATCGGCTGGGAGGCGGGCGCCGGCATGGCGGGCACCATCCCGCACTCCAAGTCGGTGACCTACACGCTGTCGGTGCTGCCGATGTTCATCCTCATCGGCTTTCTTGCCTTCCACGCCGGTCTGACCACGGCGCTGTTCGCCGCGGGGCGCGCGTGGCTCGGTTGGATGCCGGGCGGACTCGCGGTGGCCACCATCATGGCGGCCACCGGCTTCGCCGCGGTGTCGGGCGCGAGCACGGCAACGGCCGCCGTATTCAGTCGCGTCGCGATTCCCGACATGTTGAACGCAGGTTACGACAAGCGCCTTGCCGCCGGGGTGGTGGCCGCGGGCGGCACGCTCGCCACGCTGATCCCGCCGAGCGCGCTGCTCGTCATCTACGCCATCATCGTCGAGGAATCGGTCGGCGCGCTGCTGGTGGCGGGGTTTCTCCCGGGCCTGGTATCGGCGCTGATCTACGTACTGCTCATCGTAGGCATGGCCAAATTCAACCCCAAGCTCGCTGGCCCGATCCGCAGCCATACCTGGCGCGAGCGCTGGAAGTCACTGCCCGGCACCACGCCGATCATCGCGGTGGTGGTGATCATCTTCTCGGCCATGTACTTCGGCTGGGCGACACCGACTGAGGCGGGCGCGCTCGGCGCGTTCGTGGTGTTCGTGCTGGCGCTCGCGCATGGCATGCGCTGGCGCGGACTGAAGGATGCGCTGCTGGAAACGGCCAAGCTCACGGTGATGATCTTCTCCATCATCTGGGGCGTATTGATGTTTGTGCGGTTCCTGGGCTTCGCCGGGCTGCCGGACGCGTTCGCCAAATGGGTGGTGGCGCTCGATGTGCCCCCGCTCGCGATCCTCATCTGCATCCTGCTGTTCTACGTCGTGCTCGGCATGTTCATGGACGCGATCGGCATGCTGCTGCTCACGCTGCCGGTGGTTTACCCGGCGGTGATCGCGCTGGGCTACGACTCGATCTGGTTTGGCATCATCGTGGTCAAGATGGCCGAGATCTGCCTCATCACGCCGCCGATCGGCCTGAACTGTTTCGTGGTCAACGGCGTGCGGCCCGATATCCCGCTCTCGACGGTGTTCCGGGGTATCTTCCCGTTCTTCATCGCCGACGTGATCACCGTGGGCGTATTCATCGCCTTCCCGGAGATCATTTTGTGGCTCCCCAAGACGATGAACATGGGTTAGGGACAGACCTCATTTTTCTCATCTGCAGATGAGAAAAATGAGGTCTGTCCCTATTTGAGCAGCGCGCCGAAGACCTTCTTCAGCAGGTTCGAGGCGGTGCCCACGGGATCCCTGCGGATCTTCCTTTCTTCTTCCGCGACCATGAAATAGAGCCCGTCCAGGGCCTTTCGCGTCACGTAGTCATCGAGGTTCGCGTCCTCGGCCTTCACCAGCCCCACCCGCACGCCCCGCCCGGCGTATTCGTTGTACTTCTGCGCCAGGCCCACCCTGGCGGTGGACTCGCGCACCACTGCCAGGAAGCGCTGCTGCAGCTGCGCCGAAGTCGTGCGGCGGAAGAACTCCGTGCCAGCGGTGTCGCCGCCGGTGAGGATGCCCTTCGCGTCCTGCACCGACATCTGCCGCACCGAATCTACGAACAACTGCTGCGCCTCCGGCACGGCTGCCTCGGCCGCGCGGTTGAGCGTCACGATCAGCTCGTCAGCGTATTTCGCCATGCCGAAGCGGCGCATGCTCTTCTCGGCGCGGCGCGGCGCGGCGCAGCGAATCGGGCAGCGGGATCTTGACACGGCCGTCCGCCAGGAACCCGTTCTCCTTCCCGAGTTGCGCCACCGCGGCGCGCGTGCCCCTGTCCAGCGCGGCCTTCAAGGCGTTGATCGCCTCGCGGTTGGTGATGTTCTCCAGCTGCGCCCAGGCGGGCGCGGCGATGACAAGGCCGATGATAAGCGGGACAATGCGCACCCTGATCTCCCCATGAAGACGCAGACCAAGCTTATCGCCTCCGTGGCCGCCGTGGCAATCGCCGCCGGAGCGGCCTTCGGCCTCCTGCAGCGCACGAGTTCGCCGCAGGCGGACTTTGTCGCGCTATCCGGCGGCAATTTCTCCACCGCCGACCTGCGCGGCAAGGTGGTGCTGGTCAATTTCTGGGCCACCTCTTGCGTCACCTGCGTGGAGGAAATGCCGAAGATGGTCGAGGCCTGGCGCAGGTACGCCCCGCGCGGCTACGAAATGGTGGCAGTGGCGATGAGCTACGACCATCCGAACGCGGTGGCCGCCTTCACCAAGGCACGCGCGCTGCCGTTTCGCGTGGCGCTGGACGCCAGCGGCGAGGTGGCGCGAAATTTCGGCAACGTCAGTGTCACGCCCACCACGTTCCTGCTCGACAAGCGCGGCCGCGTCCTCACGCGCTACGTCGGTGAGCCCGACTGGCAGGACTTTCACGCTCGCGTCGAGCGCGCGCTCGCCGATCCGGCCTAGCCGCATTCCCGCGGCAAAACCGCAGCGCAGTTCAGCTCTTCAGCCGGTACCCCGTCCTGAAGATCCACCACGCCACGCCCAGACAAACCAGCAGGAACCCGAGCGTCGCCGCAAGACTCACGCCCACCGCGACATCCGCGTTGCCGTAGAAGGCCCAGCGAAAGCCGCTGATCAGATACACCACGGGATTGAACAGGCTGAACGTGCGCCACGCGTCCGGCAGCATGTCGATCGAATAGAAAGCGCCGCCCAGGAACGTGAGCGGGGTGATGACCAGCATCGGCACGAACTGCAGCTGCTCGAAGCCGTCCGCCCAGACGCCCAAGATGAAGCCAAACAGGCAGAACGTTGCCGCCGTCAGCACGAGGAAGGCGACCATCCAGCCCGGGTGCAGGATCTTCATCGGCACGAACAGCGTCGCGGTGGCGAGAATCACGCAACCCAGTAGCATGGATTTGGTCGCCGCCGCCCCGACGTAGCCCAGCACCATTTCCGGCGGCGACACCGGGGCCGACAGCACTTCGTAGATGGTGCCGGTGAACCTTGGCAGGTAGATGCCGAAGGAGGCGTTGTTCAGGCTCTCGGTGAAGATCGAGAGCATGATGAGCCCCGGCACGATGAAGGCGCCGTAGGACACGCCGTCGACCTCTTTCATGCGTGAACCGATGGCGGCGCCGAAGACGATGAAGTAGAGCGAGGTGGTGATCACCGGCGCCACCAGGCTCTGCCAGAACGTGCGCTTGAAGCGCGACATCTCGAACAGATAGATGGCGAGGACGCCGCGGCCGTTGAACGGGCTCATGCGCGCTCGCTCACCAGGCTCACGAAGATCTCCTCGAGCGAGCTCTGCGCGGTGTTCAGGTCCCGGAACCCGATGCCCAGGTCGCTCAGCCGCTTGAGCAGCGACGGGATGCCGGTGCGCTCCTCGTGCCCGTCGAAGGTGTATTCCAGGTCGCAGCCGCCGTTCCTCAGCGCGAGGCGCCACTCGGCGAGCGCGGCGGGAATTTCGCTCATCGGCTCCTGCAGATGCAGCGTGAGCTGCTTCTTGCCCAGCTTCTTCATCAGCGCTGCTTTCTCCTCCACCACGATCAGCTCGCCTTTGCTGATCACGCCGATGCGGTCGGCCATCTCCTCGGCTTCCTCGATGTAGTGCGTGGTGAGGATGATGGTGACCCCGCTTTCCCTCAGGCCGCGCACCAGCGCCCACATGTCGCGGCGCAGCTCCACGTCCACCCCAGCGGTCGGCTCGTCCAGGAACAGGATCTGCGGCTCGTGCGCGAGCGCCTTCGCGATCAGCACGCGCCGCTTCATGCCGCCCGAGAGCGTCATGATGCGGTCGTCGCGCTTGTCCCAGAGCGAAAGGTCGCGCAGTACTTTCTCCAGGTGTCGCGGATTGGGAGCTTTTCCGAACAGGCCGCGGCTGAAGCGCACGGTGTCCCAGGGAGACACGAACATGTCGGTGTGCAGTTCCTGCGGCACCAGGCCGATGATCGAGCGCGCCGCGCGGTAGTCGCGGATGATGTCGTGGCCGTTGGCGATCACCGTGCCGGTGGTCGGCGTGACGATGCCGCAGACGATGCTGATGAGCGTGGTCTTGCCGGCGCCGTTCGGGCCGAGCAGAGCGAAGATTTCGCCCTGGTTGATCTCCAGATCGACGCGCTTCAGCGCCTGCAGGCCGGAGGCGTAGGTCTTGGTGAGATTCTGGATCGAGATGATCGGCGGCATGGGGGCCGAGATACTACTTCAAGCGCATATCAGGTCAATAGACAGCTGCGACCTCTGTTGGTGTGCTGCTCTTGCAGATTGGGCGCGAACGCGTTTGTTGGATGGCTCAGTTGCCCGGATGAAATACATAGCCGGTATTCCTTGGACGTAACCATCTCCAAAAGCTGACCCTCTGTACTTCCGCCACGGCAAGCGTGGGAGCTGCCTTGAGGTGCGCGTAAGTACCCCGGCTCCAATCGTCGGCCACCATCGCGCTGGCGCGAGAGATCGCCTCCTCGCGGCTGGATGCTTTAACGAATCGTGCAACGAAGAAGCCCCGCACGACCTCCGACGCCACGCCAGCAACGCCGCCGGTAACAGCGATGCCTGAGCCCTCGAGCAGTATGCGGAAGCGCGGCATTTTTTGGGACGTTAGGCGCCGGCTCGCACATAAAGACCTTCCCCGTGAAGTATCGGCTCAATCTCCGAGAAGGCCTCGATATGGAACGCATACATACCGGCCTTCCTTGCGGAACTCACGTTGAGCAACAGACCATCAAAGTAGTAGACGTCCTCCGGGCGCGCGTCGATCAAACCGGGGGAAGCTTGGCGTCGGTCACGAACCCGCGGTCAAATTCCGATAATTTCATTGAGGCCCTCGACGATCTGCGCAATCTCCTCGGGCGAGGCGCGGCCAAGTCTTGTCCCGATGCGCTCGGCGGCCAGTGTGCGAATCTGGCTGATCTTGACCCACGAACGCTTCGGCAGCTTTGTCGCCTGAAGCTCGAGGGTCAGCGGAAAGCCGGCGCGCTGAGACTGACTTGTCAACGCCACCGCGATGACGGTACCCGAGCGCTCGTTGAACACGTCGTGGCTGAGAACCAGCACCGGACGCAAGCCCGCCTGCTCGCGGCCGCGGACCGGATTGAGGTCGGCCCACCGGATCTCGCCCCTCAGTATTCGGGCCAAGCGTCGAGCTCCTGCCCCAGGCCTTCTTCAGCAAGCGCTTTCTCGAATTTGGGATCGAGCTTTGCGCATTCGGTCGCCAGACGGCCGCGCTCCATCCGCGCGAGCTTTTCGGCCACGGCCGATTGGATGGCCCGGCTGCGGTTGGGAAAAACCTTTTTGGCAACCAGGCCATCGACGCGCTCCAGCGTTCCGCTGTCGATGGTGATGGCAACTTTGATGCTGCTCATGGCGCACCTCCGAAGTATGACAATTTATCCTACCAGATCGGAGTGCGCAAGGAATCTGACGGTTGAAAGGGACTTCCCGTGGCGGTGACGGCATCGAGGTGTCCACATGATCGGATGAGATTCTCCGTCGGCACCACCTAAAGTTAGATTTGCTGCTCGCGCTCACTTCTCGTCCCACGGTAGTTCGGGTAGCCGATTCAGATTCGCCAGATACCGCGCATTGTCATAGGGCTTTTCGCTTTTCATGACGTCAAAGAGCTCGGACACCAATGCACACGCGATAAGCCGCTTTGCCTCGGCGCGTGGGTGACCGGAACCGACAAGGCGATCGAGCGTTTGTCGGGTTTCCGGTGGGTCATTGTTCCGTATCTGATTCTCGATGACTTCCTCGATCGCTGCCCTCGCGCGCTTGGGATCACCGGGTGCCATTCGTCGGAAATCTAACGTGGAGGTGTGCGGCGCGGCGAGCACCGCGCACCATGAAGCATGGCGCTAGCCGCCGCGTCCGACACCACCGCCATGTTATGTGGCATTAGAGCTGATATCTCGTGATGTCCAGCGCTCCATGGAATACGCCAAGGATGTCGATATTGCCGTCGTCCTTGATGAGGTACGCGATTCGGTAGTGCCCGAAGAGAAGTACCCTGACGTGGCGCGAAGACGCGGTGTATCGGGAGCCAAGCTGCGGAAAGCGCCTGAGATCCTGCGCCCGCTCATAGATGCCTTGGACGGTGCGCGCTGCGGCCTGTGGGTTGTCCGCGGCGATGTACTCAAAGATGTCCTCAAGCCAGCGCTGGGCTTCGAGCGTCCAGGCTATTTCTGCCATGAGCGGATGCGGTGGCCCATGTCTTCATTCGACATCGTGCGCTTGGCATCCGAGTCGGCAAGACCTCGTTCAACCATGACGTGGAATGCAAGCTCGCGGACGATCTCTTCCCGCGAGCTATCGTCGGGTTGTCCCGCGATGAGGCGGGCGAGTTCTTCTTTGGCGGTGGACATGGCTGATACCTCCGATCTGACTCAATTCTGCCCGAGTCCGTGGGCGTTCGCTAATGCCACATAACGTCCGCGATGACGCGCACCATGCTGAGCGCGTAGCGGCGAGCGGACGGTGTCGCTGTCGATCGCGTGGTTAGCCGTCAATCGCTGCCGAGCTAGACAAAAATTCATTCCAGCACCTTAAAATTTCCCGTCGCTTATCGACGTTCTTTTCATACTTCAACGCACGGTACGTCGCAACGTATTCTTCGCGGGCTCGCCTGAAGCGAAAACTGTCGAACTGTTCCCCAATCCAGGAACGCTCCTGCTCCGAAAGCTGAGGCAGGAAGTCCGGTGGGGCTTGGGTGATGTAATCGGGCTGTTCCATGTTCGAGCCATGCCAGATGTCATACGAATCTGGCCGCGACCCGAGCAGTATCGGCAAGAGGTAAACGTTCTGTAGCATCGTTTCAAGAAGTTTGGCGTTCGCTTCTTTGGTCTCGCCGGTCCGGTAGAGCGCTAACGCCCAGAAAAGGTAGTGGATGGGCTCACCAACATCGTCCGAGCAGTGCTTCTCGTACCAGTCGTAGTGCGCGAGAGCCTTCTTCAACTCCCCTGCAAGAACATAAAATGGTCCGATCAAGTAGCGCTTTCCTGCGCCGTCTTCAATGTGCCGGTACTTCTTCTGTTCGTTCGCGAGGGCTCGCATGAGTCTCGTGGCGCGCTCACCGAATTTCTTTTGCCTATCGGACACCGGAACGTGTCAATGAGAATGAGACACCTGGGTGTTTAAATTAGTGAGCAAAGCAGGTGTTTGGATCAGGGCATCGGCGGTCTCCGGGGTAGGGTTCTTGGGCAGGTTGATGCCGACGATCGTGGGCAATTTGGGCGGTGTCGGGAACTTTCC
>JAQBXT010000054.1 GCA_027624175.1 Pseudomonadota bacterium
CCCCCCCCGCCGGCGGCGGCGCCGCCGGCGGCTCGTGCGGCACCGCCTTGGCGCGGACCTCCCGGCGCAGGCGCACGATGCCGCGCCGCTGGCCCAGCATGGTGCCCAGCGCCGAGCCGATGCCGAGCAGCGCGCCCGCGGCGAAGAACGCGAGCAGGATCAATACCAGCGGCGCCTCCCAGGCGAAACCGAACCAGAAACGCAGCGTCGCGGTCTCGGTGTTGCTGGCCGCGAACGCAAGCAGCAGGATGAACAGCAGGAACCAGATTGCCCGGGTGAAGATGCGCATAGGGTGCGCCCGGGGTCGCGCCCCGGACTTAGCGTACGGCCTGCGCCTGCTTGGCGGCGGCCTCGAGTTCGGCATCCACGCGCTCGCGCAACTCCTTGCCGGCCTTGAAGTGCGGCACGTACTTCTCGGGCACGTGCACCTTTTCCCCGGATTTCGGATTGCGCCCCACGCGCGGCGGCCGGTAGTTGAGGCCGAAGCTGCCGAAGCCGCGGATCTCGATGCGGTGGCCCGCAAGCAGCGCCTGGGTCATCGCATCGAGGATCATCTTCACCGCGTACTCGGCGTCCTTGGCCACCAATTGCGGGTAGCGCTGCGCCAGCCGGGCGATCAGTTCGGACTTGGTCATCGAGACCGTTCCCCCCCTGAATTCTCGGTCCGCTCCGCCTACTGCTGCGGGTCGGTACCGCCCTTGTCCAGCTTCGCCCGCAGCAGCGCGCCCAGGCTGGTCGACCCCGCCGCGCTGGCCGCACTCTCGGAGCGAATCTGCTTCATGACGTCGGTTTCCTCCACCGTGTCTTTTGCCTTCACCGACAGGTTGATGGAGCGATTCTTGCGGTCCACGTTGATCACCATGGCGCTCACCGCATCGCCTTCCTTGAGCGCCGTGCGCAGGTCCTCGATGCGATCGCGGGAAAATTCTGACGCCCGGAGGTAGCCCTGGATCTCCTGCGACAGCGCGATCACGGCGCCCTTGGCGTCGACCGACTTCACCGTGCCCTGCACCACGCTGTTCTTGTCGTGGCTGGCGATGAAATTGGTGAACGGATCGCCCTCGAGCTGCTTGACGCCCAGCGAAATGCGCTCGCGCTCGACGTCGATGGCCAATACCACCGCTTCGAGATCCTCGCCCTTCTTGAAATTCTTCACGGATTCCTCGCCGGCCAGCGACCAGGACAGGTCCGACAGGTGCACCAGGCCGTCGATGCCGCCCGAGAGCCCGACGAACACGCCGAAGTCGGTGATCGACTTGATCTGCCCCTTAACGCGATCGCCCTTCTTGAACTCGCGCGCGAAATCCTCCCAGGGATTGGGCTTGCACTGCTTCAGGCCCAGGGAAATGCGGCGGCGCTCCTCGTCGATCTCGAGGATCATCACTTCGACCTCGTCGCCCACCTGTACCACCTTGGAGGGATGCACGTTCTTGTTGGTCCAGTCCATCTCCGACACGTGCACCAGCCCCTCGATGCCCGCCTCGACTTCGACGAACGCGCCGTAGTCGGTGAGGTTGGTGACCTTGCCGAACAGGCGCGTGCCCTGCGGATAGCGCCGCGAGATGCCCACCCAGGGATCTTCGCCCAGCTGCTTCAGTCCGAGCGATACCCGGTTCTTTTCGGCATCGAACTTGAGCACTTTGGCGGTGACCTCGTCGCCGACATTGAGCACCTCGGTCGGGTGCTTCACGCGGCGCCAGGCCAGGTCGGTGATATGCAGTAGCCCGTCGATGCTGCCCAGGTCGACGAACGCGCCGTAGTCGGTGATGTTCTTCACGATGCCCTTGACCACCGCACCCTCCTGCAGGCTGGAGAGCAGCGCCTCGCGCTCCGCCCCGGCGCTCGCTTCGAGCACCGCGCGGCGCGACACCACCACGTTGTTCCTCTTGCGGTCGAGCTTGATGACCTTGAACTCCATGGTCTTGCCTTCGAACGGCGTGGTGTCCTTCACCGGCCGCAGGTCGACCAGCGAGCCCGGCAGGAACGCGCGGATGCCCTTGGTCATCACGGTGAGGCCGCCCTTCACCTTGCCGGTGATCACGCCCTCGATCTTCTCGCCCTTTTCCAGCGATTGCTCCAACTCGATCCAGGCGGCCATGCGCTTGGCCTTGTCGCGCGACAGGCGCGTGGCGCCATAGCCGTCTTCGAGCGCCTCGATGGACACGGAAACGAAATCGCCGGGCTTGACTTCGACTTCGCCGGCGTCGTTCTTGAATTCCTCGGCCGGGATGATCGATTCGGATTTCAACCCGGCATTGACCACCACGTAATTGGGGTCGACGCTGACCACCTCGGCGGTGATCACTTCGCCGATACGCATTTCCTTGCGCGTGAGGCTTTCCTCGAACAGCGCGGCAAAGGATTCGGCGGGAGGGGTGGGAACGGAATTCGAGACTGCGGGGGAAATGCTTGCCATGTAAGGGGAAAAACCTTATTCAGCCGCGCGCCCTTGCAGGCTGCCGCGGGTCAAGTTGCGAACAGGGCGTCCGGTTCAAGCCGGCCGCCCCCCCAGTTTCCTTTCCCTGCACCAGCCGAGGATCGCGCCGACGACTTCATCGACCGACTGCCCCGTGGTGTCCAACTGCAGCGCGTCAGGGGCGGGCGCCAAAGGCGCCACTGCCCGGGCCGCATCTCGCTCGTCGCGCTGCACCAGATCGCGGGAAAGGGCGTGCAGATTAGCATCGATTCCTTTGTCTATCAACTGCTTATACCTGCGTTGGGCTCTGACCGCGGTGGTCGCAGTCAGGAACACTTTGAGGCTGGCATCCGGAAATACCACGGTCCCCATATCGCGCCCCTCGGCCACTAGCCCCGGTGCCCGGCGGAATTCCCGCTGGCGTCGTAACAGGGCCTGGCGCACTCCCGGTCGCTGCGCCACATCGGAGGCGCGCACCCCCACCACTTCATCGCGCAATTTTTCCTTAACATCTTGTCCCGAAAGGAGAATTTGTTCTCCTCGAAATTCCACGTCCATGCTGGCGGCCGTCCGCTCCGGGTCGTCCGGACCGGCCAGGGCAACCAGGCGGTAGAGCGCGCCGCTCTCCAGGTAATGGAATCCGAGGGACTGCGCCACGCGCTGCGCGACCACGCCCTTGCCGGAGGCCGACGGCCCATCGATGGCGACCACCGGCACGCTCATCGCGCGATGCCGGCGAAGGCCTTGAAGTAATCCGGAAAGGTCTTCGCTACGCACTCCGGATCATTGATGCGTACCGGCACGCCGCCCAGCGCGGCGAGCGACAGGCTCATCGCCATGCGGTGGTCGTCGTAGGTATTGAGCGCGATTCCGGCATTGAGCTTGCGCGGCGTCACCTTGAGGAAATCCGGCCCGGCCTCGACGAGCGCACCGAGCTTGCCAAGCTCCGTCGCCATCGCCGCGATGCGGTCGGTCTCCTTGACGCGCCAGCTGGCGATATTGCGCACGCGGCAGGGGCCGTCGGCGAACAGCGCCAGCACCGCCGCCGTCATCGCCGCATCCGGAATGTGGTTGAGGTCGAGGTCGAACGCACGCAGCGGCGTGCGGCCGCTGGCTTCGATCCAGTCCTCGCCCATCGCCACCTTGGCGCCCATTTGCTCCAGCACCTCGCAGAAACGCACGTCGCCCTGGATGCTGGAGCGGCCAACGCCTTCGACCCGCACCGGTCCGCCGCCGATCGCGCCCGCGGCGAGGAAATACGAGGCGTTGGAAGCATCGCCTTCGACGACCACGCTGCCGGGCGACGCGTAGGCCGACGCAGGGACGACGAAGCGGGCCCAGCCGTCGCGTTGCACCTCCACGCCGAAGCGGCGCATCAAATTGAGCGTGATCTCGACGTAAGGCCTGGAGATCAGCTCGCCCTCGACCTCGATCGTGCCGCCCCCGGCGAGCGGCAGCGCCATCAGCAGCGCGCTCACGTATTGCGAGGAAACATCGCCGCGCACGCGCACCGTTTGCCCGGCCGCGACGCTGCCCGGATGGATCGCCAGTGGCGGATAGCCCGCCTGCCCCAGATAGTCGATGCGCGCGCCCATCGCGCGCAGCGCCTCGACCAGGTCGCCGATCGGGCGCTGGTGCATGCGCGCAACGCCCGACAGGCGGTATTCGCCGCCGCAAAACGCCAGCACCGCGGTGAGCGGCCGGAACGCGGTACCTGCGTTGCCGAGAAACAGTTCGGCCTGCTGTGCACCGATCGGCGCACCGAGCTTACCCAGGGCGTCACGCATCACGCGCGTGTCCTCCGCGTCGAGCAGGCCGCGAATTTCGGTCGCACCTGGCGCGAGCGCGGCGAGCAGCAAGACGCGATTGGAGATGCTCTTCGAGCCCGGCAGCCGCACCGTGCCCGCGGCGCGGCGCAACGGCCCGAGCTCGAGCGTGCTCATTCGACCTCGCCGTTCAGCCAGCGCTCGCGCGCGGCGCGCGCCTCGGCAAAGAGCTTCTCCAGCGCCACCGCATCCCCGCGCTCCAGCAGCGGGCGCAGCGTCTGCAGCTTGGCGGCGTAGCGCTCGAGCTCGGCGAGCAGGGGCTCGCGGTTGGCGACGCAGATGTCGCGCCACATCTCCGGGTTGCTCGAGGCGATGCGCGTGAAATCTCGAAAGCCGCCCGCCGCGTAGCCGAACAATTGCGCCGAATCTGCGCGCCCGGCGAATTCATGCACCAGCGCGTAGGCCAGCAGGTGCGGCAAGTGGCTCACCGCGGCGAACACCGCATCGTGCTCCTCCGGGCTCATGTGCGAAACGCGCGCACCGCATGCGGCCCAGGCCGACTCGACGGCGTGCAGGCTTTCAGCGGAGTTCTCCGGCAGGGGCGTGAGCACCACGCGCTTGCCGCGAAACAGTGCGGCGCTCGCCGCTGCCGCGCCGCTGTTCTCCGCGCCGGCGATCGGGTGCGCCGGCACGAACCGGGAAATCCTCGTGCCCAGCGCCGCGCGCGCAGCGCTCACCACGTCGCGCTTGGTGCTTCCGGCGTCGGTGACGATTGCCGTGGGCTTGAGCCGCGGTGCCACCGCGGCCAGCACCTGCGGATATTGCGCCGCCGGCGTCGCCACCAGGACCAGGTCGGCGTCCGTCACCTCGGTAGCGATGGAATCGATGATGCCTTTTTCCAGCGCGACGCGCAGATTGGCCGCGCCGCGGCCAACGCCCACCACGTGACCGCAGGCCCCTGCCGCCTTCAAGCCGAGGGCGAACGAGCCGCCGATCAGCCCGACGCCGATCACGGCGACCCGTTCGAAGCGCGTCATTCCTTCAGGCTCGCCGCCAGCGCGGACAGGAAACGCTCGACCTCCGCCTCGGTGCCGACGGTGACGCGCAGGTGCTCGGGCAGCTCGTAGCCGCCACCTACCGGCCGCACGATCACGCCGCGCTTGAGCAGCCGCTTGTACACCTCGTTCGCTTTGCCGACGCGGATGGTGAGGAAGTTCGCATACGACGGGATGTAGGTCAGTCCCAGCCCCCGTGCACCCTCGCGCATTTGGCGCATGCCTTGCAGGTTGTCGGCGAAACTGCGTGCCACGAATTCCATATCCTCGAGCGCGGCCGTCGCCGCCGCCAGCGCCATGCTGTTGACGTTGAAGGGCTGGCGCACGCGGTTCATCACGTCGGCCACCGACGGGTGCGCGAGCGCATAGCCCACGCGCAGCCCAGCCAGCCCGTAAGCCTTGGAGAAGGTACGCGTCACGACCAGGTTCGGATAGCGCTTGATCCATTTCACCGTGTCGGCGCGCAGGTCGGCCGGCATGTACTCGTTGTAGGCCTCGTCGATCACCACCATCACGCGCTCCGGTACGCGCCGCAGCAGCGCCTCGAGCGCCGCGGGGGAGCACAGGGTGCCGGTGGGATTGTTGGGATTGGCGATCCACAGCACGCAGGTTTCCTCGTCCACTGCCTTGGCCATGGTCTCGAGGTCGTGGCCGTAGTCTTTCGCCGGCACGGCGATGCCGCGCGCGCCGCGCGCCTGCGTCGCCAGCGGGTAGACCGTGAACGCGTGCTGCGAGTACACGGCGGACCGGCCAGGCCCGAGGAAGGCGAGCGCGACCAGCTCGAGCACGTCATTGGAACCGTTGCCGAGCACCACCTGCGCCATGTCCACGCCATAGCGCCGCGACAGCGCGTCTTTGAGCTCGAAGCCGTTGCCGTCCGGGTAGCGCGAGAGCTCGGCCAGCGTGCGCTCGATAGCCGCGCGCGTGCGCGGGCCCACGCCGCGCGGATTCTCGTTGGAGGCGAGCTTGACGATGTTCTTTTCCTCCAGGCCCATCTCGCGCGCGAGCTCGGCAATCGGCTTGCCCGGCTGGTAGGGCGCGATCGCGCGCACGTAGGCGGGCGAGATTTCGCAGGGATCCATGTTCAAGACTGCTGGTCCTTCATGCCACCGCCACGGGATAGGAGCCCAGCACCTTGAGGAATGGCGCCTTGCTGCGCAGCTCCTCGAGCACGGCGGCGACGCGCGCGTCCTGCCGGTGCCCCTCGAGGTCGATGAAGAACACGTACTCCCACAAAGCGCTGCGCATGGCCCGCGCCGGGCGCGACTCGATGCGCGTCATGCTGACGCCGCCCTGGGCCAGCGGCGTGAGCAGCGCGTGCACGGCGCCGGGCTTGTTCTCGGCCGACATCACCAGCGAGGTGCGGTCGCGGCCAGTGGGTGCGGGGTCGATCTGCCCGAGCACCAGGAAACGCGTGGTGTTGTTTGGGTCGTCCTCAATCGAGCACGCGAGCAGCTTGAGGCCGTAGCGCTCGGCCGCCGACTCGCCGGCGATCGCGGCGGCACCCGCCTCGCCGCCGGCGCGCTGCGCGGCTTCGGCGTTCGAGGCAACCGGCACGCGCTCGGCGCCCGGCAGGTTCAGGTTGAGCCAGCCGTGGCATTGCGCCAGTGACTGGGCGTGCGAGTACACGCGCCGCACGCCTGCCAGGTCCCCGGCGCGCGCCATCAGGCACTGCTGCACCCGCAGTTCGACTTCCCCGCAAATCCTGAGCGGCGTCACCAGCAGCAGGTCGAGGGTGCGGCCAACCGCGCCTTCGGTGGAATTCTCCGCCGGTACCACCGCGAACTGCGCCGCGCCCGACTCGCAGCGCCTGAACACTTCGTCGATGCCCGGGACCGCGAGCGCCTCGACGCCGCCGCCGAAATGCCGCTGCACCGCCTGCTCGCTGAAGGTGCCTTCCGGGCCGAGGTAGGCGACGCGCAGCGCTTGTTCCAGCCCGCGGCAGGCGGAGATCACCTCGCGGAACACACGCAACGCCGCCTCGGCGCCGAGCGGGCCGGCCGCGCCGGCCACACCGGCGGCTACGCGGCGCAGGATCTGCGACTCGCGCTCCGGGCGGTAGGCCGGGGCCGCGCCCTTGAGCTCGCCGATGCGCTGCGCCAGGCGCGCGCGGCGCTGCAGCAGCTCGAGCAGTTCGGCGTCGAGCCCGTCGATCTCGGATCTCAGCTTGTCGATCTCGTCGCCCATCACGCCGCCGGAAGATATCTGACCGCAAGCACGCCGTCGATGGCGCGCAGCGCGCCGAGCGCCGCCTCCGGCACCGGGCTGTCGACGTCCGCCAGCGTGTAGGCCACGCCGCCCATGGACTTGTTCAGCATGTTATGGATGTTGATGCCGCGCGCGCCCATGACGTGGGAGATGCTCGCCAACATGTCGGGCATGTTGGCATTGGCGATCGCCAGCCGGTAGGGCGACTCGCGCGCCATCACCGCCTCGGGGAAGTTGACGGCGTTGCGCACGTTGCCGTGCTCGAGGTAATCGCACAGCTGATCCACGACCATCACCGCGGAATTTTCCTCCGCCTCCTGGGTCGAGGCGCCCAGGTGCGGCAGCGCGACCACGCCGGGTTCGCCGATCAGCGCCGCCGACGGGAAGTCCGTGACGTAGCAGCGCAGCCGGCCGGCACGCAGGCTCGCCAGCACCGCCGCATCGTCCGCCACGCCCTCACGCGAAAAATTGAGCAGCACGGCGCCCTCGCGCGCCAGGCCGACATTCTGCGCATTGATCAGGTGGCGCGTGCGCTCGGTCAGCGGCACGTGCAGCGTGACGAACCGGCTCGCTTTGAGCAGCTCGTCGACCGAATTGGCCCGGCGCACCTGCGAGGGCAGGCTCCAGGCGCCCTCGACCGTGATCTCCGGGTCGTGGCCCACCACCTGCATGCCCAGGCGGATCGCCGCCTCGGCCACCAAGCTGCCGATCTTGCCCAAGCCGATCACGCCGAGCGTCTGGCCGGGCAGCTCGAAGCCGGCGTAGGCCTTCTTGCCGTCCTCGACGCGCTGCTCGAGGTCCGGCGCGGCGCGGTCCATCCCGCGCACGAAATCGAGCGCCTGGGCGAGGTTGCGCGAGGCGATCAGCATGCCCGCGATCACCAGCTCTTTCACCGCGTTGGCGTTCGCGCCCGGGGCGTTGAATACCGGCACGACGCGCTTCGAGAACTCGGCCACCGGGATGTTGTTGGTACCGGCACCGGCGCGCGCCACGGCTTTCAGCCCCGCGCCGAATTGCATGCCGTGCAGATCCCGCGAGCGCACCAGGATCACGTCGGGCGCCTGCGACGCCTTGACCAGCGTGTAGCGCTCGGGCGCGAAGCGCTGCAGCCCGGCCTGCGCAATCTGGTTGAGGACCAGGACCTCGAGCTTGCCGCCGGCCTCAGCCATGCTGCGCCGCGAATTCTTTCAGGTAGGCGACCAAACGCTGCACGCCTTCCAGCGGCATCGCGTTGTAGATGGAGGCGCGCATTCCGCCCACCGAGCGATGGCCCTTCAACTGCACCATGCCGCGCTCCTCCGCGCCCTTGAGGAACGGCGCGTCCAGCCGCTCGTCCGGCAGGCTGAACGGGACGTTCATGCGCGAGCGGTCCTCGCGCACCACCGGGTTGCGGTAGAAGCCCGCGTCGAGCGCGGCGTAGAGCAGTTGCGCCTTCTGCACGTTGCGCCGCTCCATCTCGGCGACGCCACCGAGCTGCCTGAGCCACTTGAATACCAGCCCGGCCACGTAGATCGCGTAGGTCGCCGGGGTATTGAGCATCGAATCGGACTCGGCCTGCAGCTTGTAATCCATCACCGTGGGCGTGCCCCGCGCGGCGGCGCCGACCAGGTCTTCGCGCACGATGACCACGGTGAGCCCGGCTGGACCGAGGTTCTTCTGCGCGCCGGCGTAGATCAGTCCGTACTTGGGCACGTCGAGCGCGCGCGACAGCAGATGCGAGGACGCATCGGACACCAGCGGCACCGCCCCGGTGTCCGGGGTCCAGTGAAACTCGACGCCGCCGATGGTCTCGTTGGAACAGTAATGGACGTAGGCGGCGTCGCCGCGGACCTTCCAGTCGCGCGGCGCGTAGGTGAACTTCCGGTCTTCGGAGCTCGCGGCCACGTGCACATCGCAGTACGCCCGCGCCTCCTTGGCCGCCTTTTTCGACCACTCGCCGGTGACGACGTAGTCGGCGCCCGCGTTGCCGCGCAGCAGGTTCATCGGCACCTGCGCGAACTGCAGCGTGGCGCCGCCCTGCAGGAACAGCACCTTGTAGTGCGCCGGGACGGCGAGCAGCTCGCGCAGATCGCGCTCGGCCTCGGCGGCGATGCCGGTGAATTCCCTGCCGCGATGGCTCATTTCCATCACGCCCATGCCGGCACCATGCCAATCGAGCATCTCGTCGCCTGCACGCGACAGCACTTCGGCCGGCAGCATGGCGGGGCCGGAACTGAAATTGAAGATGCGGGACATCAGTGAACGGTGGGCGGCGACTCTCCAGCCGGCGGCAGTGGCGCATCGCCGTCGCCGCCGTTGCCGTTGCCACCGTTGCCTTCTTCCACTTCGTGCTCCTCGATGCGCTCCACACCGGCGAGTTTTTCGCCCTCGCCCAGCGCGATCAGCGTCACGCCCTGGGTCGAGCGACCCTGCTCGCGGATCTGCGCCACCTTGGTGCGGATCAGCACCCCGCCGGTGGAGATCAGCATCACCTCGTCGGTGTCCTCGACCAGCACCGCACCAACCAGGGCGCCATTGCGCTCGCTGGCCTGGATCGCGATCAGGCCCTGGCCGCCGCGCCCGTGCTTGGTGTATTCGGCAATCGGCGTGCGCTTGCCGAAGCCGAACTCGGTGGCGGTGAGCACGGTGCGGCTTTCGTCCTTTGCCGCCAGCATGCACACCACGCGATGTCCTTCGGGCAGGCGCATGCCGCGCACCCCGGTGGCCTGGCGGCCCATCGGCCGCACCTCTTCCTCGGCGAAGCGCACCGCCTTGCCCTCCGAGGAGAACAGCATCACGTCGTAGCTGCCGTCGGTGAGTACCACGCCCACCAGGTAGTCGCTCTCGTCCAGGTTCACGGCGATGATGCCGCTGGGGCGCGGGCGCGAGAATTCCGCCAGCGGCGTCTTCTTCACCGTGCCCCGGGTGGTCGACATGAACACGTAATGCTGCTCGTCGAATTCCTTCACCGGCACCACCGCGGTGATCTTCTCGCCTTCCTCCAGCGGGAACATGTTGACCACCGGCTTGCCGCGGCTGGTGCGGCTGCCCTGAGGCACCTCGAACACCTTGAGCCAGTACAGGCGCCCGCGGTTGGAAAAGCACAGCAGGTAGTCGTGCGAGTGCGCGACGAACAACCGCTCGATGAAATCGTCCTCCTTGGTCGCCGCCGCCTGCTTGCCGCGCCCGCCGCGCCGCTGCGCGCGATAGTCGGCCAGCGGCTGCGACTTGACGTAGCCGCCGTGCGAGAAGGTGACCACCATGTCCTGCGGCGCGATCAGGTCCTCGATCGAGATGTCCTCGGCCACGCTGACGATCTCGGTGCGCCGCGCATCGCCGAATTCCTGCTTCACCTTGCGCAACTCCTCGGCAA
This sequence comes from Pseudomonadota bacterium, assembly GCA_027624175.1. Classification (GTDB taxonomy): domain Bacteria; phylum Pseudomonadota; class Gammaproteobacteria; order Burkholderiales; family SG8-39; genus JAABQT01. The sequence continues at coordinate 10,798 of JAQBXT010000054.1, forward strand.
TGATCGCGGTGATGCGCACCGGCTTGTCGAGGATGTCGAGCAGGTCGGCGATCAGCGCCACCACCTCCTTGTATTCGTCGCGGATTTTTTCCTGCTCGAGGCCCGTCAGGCGCTGCAGGCGCAGTTCGAGGATCGCCTGTGCCTGCGCATCCGACAGCCGGTAGCCGTCCTCTTTCAGGCCGAATTCGGGCGCCAGCCCCTCGGGCCGGAACTGCGCGGCGACGGAGCGCGCGAGCATCTCGCGCACCAGGGCCGAGGGCCAGCCGCGCGCCATCAGTTCGCGCTTGGCGTCCGCGGGGGTCGGTGCCGCCTTGATCAGCGCGATCACCTCGTCGACATTGGACAGCGCCACCGCCAGGCCCTCGAGGATGTGGCCGCGCTCGCGCGCCTTGCGCAAATCGAACACCGTGCGCCGCGTCACCACCTCGCGCCGGTGCGCGACGAACGCGTCGATCATCTCGCGCAGGTTGAGCAGGCGCGGCTGGCCGTCCACCAGCGCCACCATGTTCATGCCAAAGCTGTCCTGCAGCTGGGTCTGCTTGTACAGGTTGTTCAGCACCACCTCCGCGATCTCGCCGCGCTTGAGCTCGACCACCACGCGGATGCCGTCCTTGTCGGATTCGTCACGGATGTCCGAGATGCCGTCGATCTTCTTGTCCGTGACCAGTTCGGCGATGCGCTCCAGCAACACCTTCTTGTTCACCTGGTAGGGCAGCTCGTCCACCACGATCGACTGGCGGTTGCCCTTTTCCATGTCCTCGATGTGCGTGCGCCCGCGCATCACCACGCGCCCGCGCCCGGTGCGGTAGCCCTCGTGCACGCCCGCCAGCCCGTAGATGATGCCCGCGGTGGGGAAATCGGGCGCCGGCACCAGCTTCATCAGCTCCTCGATGGCGCAGCGCGGGTTCTCCAGCAGGTGCAGGCAGGCGTCCACGACCTCGTGCATGTTATGCGGGGGAATGTTGGTCGCCATGCCCACCGCGATGCCGGAGGAGCCGTTGATCAGCAGGTTGGGGATCTTCGACGGCAGCACCAGGGGCTCGAGCTCCTTGCCGTCGTAGTTCGGCCCGAAGTCGACCGTCTCCTTGTCGATGTCGGCGAGCAGTTCGCCCGCGATCTTGTCCAGCCGGCACTCGGTGTAGCGCATCGCCGCCGCGTTGTCGCCGTCGATGGAGCCGAAGTTGCCCTGGCCGTCGACCAGCATGTAGCGCAGCGAGAAGTCCTGCGCCATGCGCACCAGCGTGTCGTAGATGGCGTTGTCGCCGTGGGGGTGGTACTTGCCCATCACCTCGCCGACCACGCGCGCGCACTTGACGTAGCTGCGGTTCCAGAGGTTGTTCGACTGGTGCATGCCGAACAGCACGCGACGGTGCACGGGCTTGAGCCCGTCGCGCACGTCGGGCAGCGCACGACCCACGATCACGCTCATGGCGTAATCGAGGTACGAGCGGCGCATCTCCTCCTCGAGGCTGACGGGGAGGGTTTCCTTGGCGAACTGGTCCATTTCGGCTCTTGTTCTGAGGGGGGAAAGCGGGCCGTTTGAGCGGCGATTTCGAGCGCGCGATTTTATCACGCGCCGCCCCCTCGACCTGCGCCCGGCCCTGTGATTAAATACAGGCGTCCCCAGGGAGGAACACAATGAATATCCGCATGCATGCGCAGTCGATCGTTTGTGCCGCCGCGCTCATCGCGCTGGTGGGTTGCGCCACCACCGAGGATCCCGCTCCGCCGCCCGCTCCCGCACCGGCCCCGGCGGCGCCGGCCCCCGCGCCC
>JAQBXT010000055.1 GCA_027624175.1 Pseudomonadota bacterium
AGGGCCGTTTCGAAACCGAGGCGCGCGCTGCGTTCGACGACGGCTGGTCGCGCGAGGACGAGCCGCTCGCGCCGCTGCAGACCACGATCACGATCGAGCGCGCGCGCTCCATCATCGCCCGGAACGACTCTCCGGACATTCCTTTCGACCAGTCGATCAACCCCTACCGTGGATGCGAACACGGCTGCATCTATTGCTACGCGCGCCCCAGCCACGCGTACCTCGAACTCTCGCCGGGCCTGGACTTCGAAACCAAGCTCTTCGCCAAGATTAATGCGGCGCAGCTGCTGCGCGCCGAGCTGGCAAAGCCAAGCTACGCCGTGTCGCCCATTGCGCTCGGCGCCAATACCGACTGCTACCAGCCGGCCGAGCGCAAGCACGGCATCACGCGCCAGATCCTGGAAGTGCTGGCCGAATGCGAGCACCCGCTCACGATTGTCACCAAGTCCGCGCTGGTGGAGCGCGACCTGGATCTCCTGGCGCCGATGGCGAAAAAGAACCTCGTCAAGGTGTACGTCTCCATCGGCACCCTGGACCGGGTACTGGCGCGGCGCCTTGAGCCCCGTGCCGCCAGCCCGCAGCGGCGGCTGGACGTGCTGCAGGCACTGTCGCAGGCGGGTGTGCCGTGCGGGGTAATGGTCGCGGCGCTGATCCCGGCACTCAACGACCAGACGCTCGAACACGTGCTGGAACAGGCGGCCAAGGCGGGAGCGCAGGAAGCCGCCTACGTGATCCTGCGCTTGCCCAACGAGCTGAAGGCCCTGTTCAAGGAATGGCTCGCCGCGCACTACCCGCAGCGCGCCGAGCACGTGATCAGCATCGTGCGCCAGATGCGCGGCGGCAAGGAAAACGATCCGCGCTTCGGCGAAAGAATGCACGGCACCGGAAACTACGCGGAACTGATCTCGCAGCGCTTCGCCATCGCCTGCAGGAAATTCGGGCTGAATGGCCATGGCGGCGGCCGCCGGGTGCCCGAGCTGGACTGCACGAGGTTCGTGCCTCCCTCGCCGGCCGGGCAAATGAAGCTGTTCTGATGCGCGCCGCGGCCGTCGCAGGCGGCTGGGCATACGCCGTCGCCATCGTCGTCCTGTCGCTCACGCCCTCGCCGCCCGATCCGGGCTTCGACTACGGCGACAAGCTTGGCCACCTGCTCGCCTATGGAATGCTGATGTTCTGGTTTTGCGTCTTATACCGATATAGGTATACACGGCTTGCGTACGGCATCGGATGGGTCCTCCTGGGCATCGCGCTCGAATTCGCGCAGGGCGCCACCGGCTACCGCAGCTTTGAGCTCGCGGACATGGCGGCGAACACGCTCGGCGTGCTCGCCGGCGCGTTGGCCGCCCTCAGCCTCCCCAGAGCCGCGCGAGCAGCGGGAAGAGAAACGCCGTAAGCAGGCCGTTCAGCCCCATAGCGAGGCCGGCAAAGGCACCCATGGTCTCCGACACCTGGAAGGCGCGCGCCGTACCGATACCGTGCGCCGCCACGCCGACGGCGAAGCCGCGCACCGCGTGGTCGTGAATGCGCAGCAGGTTGAGCGTGCCGCGCGCGAGCACCGCGCCGAGGATGCCGGTGCTGACCACCAGCACTGCGGTCAGCGAAGGCAGCCCGCCCAGCTTCTCCGCGATGCCCATGGCGATCGGCGCAGTGACCGACTTCGGCGCGAGCGAGAGCAAGGTCTCGCGGCTCGCCCCCAGCGCCCAGCCTCGCAGGGCGCATGGTGCTGCCGGTGCTCGCCGGCACGGTGCGCCTCGCCGTGGTGGTGGCGGGCGGCGCGCTGGTGGTGGCGTTTTCCGGGCCGCTGGCCACGGTATTCGCGGTGATCGCCGCCGGCATCGCGCTGTTCGGCGCGCTGATCATCGCCGTGGTGCAGCGCGCGCGCTGGGACGGCTAGACGGCGAAAAAGTCGATCAGGGCGTCGAGCACGGCGTCGGGGGACTCGGCCATCAGCGAATGGCCGGAAGGTTGCAACTGCACCAGCTTCGCTCCCGGCACCAGTTGCGCGAACGCCAGCCCCGCCTTTGCCGGCGTCATCTGGTCGCGCCGCCCGAGGATGAAGAGCACCGGACACTGCACCTGCGCGCCGGCTTGCGGCCCGCCCGTGTAGTCGTTGCACGCCTTCAAGTCGTTGTAGAGGACGCCGGGCGCGAGGCGCGCGAGGCGCGCCAGCATGTCGCCGTACATCCACATGCCGGGATTGGGGTTCGCGCCCAGCGGCACCTGCGGCGCGTGGCCCCAGATGGTTTCCATGTCGTAGGCGGCCGTGTCGTTCGCCTTGGCCGCATCGAGGAAGACCTGGCCCACCTTCATCGGAAACGCCGTTCCGAGCAGCGCGACGCGCTCCACGCGCGCGGGCTGACGCACGGCGCATTCGAGGGCCGCGAGCGAGCCCATCGAATGGCCTACGACGGCCGACTTGTCGATCTCCAGCGCGTCGAGCAGGCGAAACACCCAGTCCGCGATCTCCCCGACACTGGCGAGTGGCGGCCCGTCGGAGCGGCCATGGCCCGGCAGATCCACGGCGAGCACGTTCCAGCCGTGGTAGCCGAAATAGCGGCTCTGCAATCCCCACCAGGAATGGTCCAACCCGGCGCCGTGCACGAACACAATCGTCGGCTTCTTCGCGTCGAGCGCGTGCGCCGCGGTGTAGGCGAAGGCCTGCTTGCCGTCGACGACGAGATTCACTTCTGCGCCACCTTCAGCGCGCGCGCCAGATCCTCGAGCAGATCTTCGGGGTCTTCCAGCCCGATCGACAGGCGCACGGTGCCCGGACCGATGCCGGCTTTCTTCAGGTCCTCGTCGCCCACGCGGTAGTGCGTGGTGCTCGCGGGGTGGATGACGAGCGACTTCGCATCGCCGACATTGGCAAGGTGCGAAAACACGCGCAGCGCCTCGATGAAGCGCTGGCCCGCGGCGCGCCCGCCCTTGATGTCGAAGGTGAACACCGCGCCGCAGCCCTTGGGCAGGAGCTTTTTCGCGAGCGCATGGTCCGGGTGGCCCGGCAGTTCGGGATACACGACTTTATCCACGGCGGCATGGGCGGCGAGGAACTGCACTACCTTGCGCGTGCTCTCCACATGGCGCGGCATGCGCAGGTGCAGGGTCTCGATGCCCTGCAGGATCTGGAACGCGGTCATCGGCGCCATGCAGGCGCCGAAATCGCGCAGACCCTCGCGCCGCGCGCGCAGCAGGAACGCCCGCGTGCCCGACTCCTCCTCGAAATCCATGTCGTGGAAGCCCGAGTAGGGCGCGGTGAGCTGGGGAAACTTGCCGCTTTTCTCCCAGTCGAAGCGACCCGAGTCCACCAGCACGCCGCCGATAGCGACGCCGTGGCCCCCGAGGAACTTGGTCGCCGAGTGGTAAAGCAGGTCGGCGCCATGCGCGAAGGGCTGCATCAGCCAGGGCGTGGTGAAGGTAGCGTCGATCAGCAGCGGCAGCCTTGCCTCGTGCGCCACCTTCGACACTGCCGGGATGTCGAGCACGTCGAGACCCGGGTTGCCCAGCGTCTCGCCGAACAGGAGCCGCGTGTTCGGCCGGATCGCCTTGCGGAAATTTTCCGGCGTGCCCGGGGCGACGAATGTGGTGTCGATGCCGAAGCGCTTCAGCGTATAGCCGAGCAGGTTATGCGAGCCCCCGTACAGCGCGTTCGAGGCGACGATATGGCTGCCAGCGTCCATCAGAGTAACGACCGCGAGGTGCAGCGCCGCCTGGCCGGAGGCCGTGGCGATGGCGCCCACGCCGCCTTCGAGCGCCGCGACGCGCTCTTCGAGCACCGCCACCGTCGGGTTGGAGATGCGCGAATAGACGTGGCCGGCGCGCTCCATGTTGAACAGGGACGCGGCGTGCTCGCTGTCGCGGAACACGTAGGACGTGGTCTGGTAGATCGGCACCGCGCGGCTGCCGGTGACCGGATCGGGCGACTGGCCGGCGTGCAGCGCGAGGGTGTCGAACCCGGGGTACTTGGGACCTGCTGCCATGGTCGACTCCGCAAACAAAAACGCCCCTCGCAAGGGGCGTCGTCAAACGAACGGTCCTAGTGCAGGTTCTTGCGGCTGGGCCGCGTGCCGTACTCGAAAGCGCGCTCGGGCTGCTTTTTCGCCGCGCCCGGCCCGGACTTCTCCTTCCAGTCGCGGTCGAACAGCTGGTTCACCAGCGCCGCCACCTCGGCGGATTTTTCCTTGTCGAACTGGCGCTCGAGCAGCGCCGAGATATCCTCGATCATGCAGCGCCGCTGCGCCTCGTGGATCGCCTGCGCCGTCGGCCCGACGAACAACAGCTTGGATTCCTGCTCGCCATTCTCCTGGTACACGGTGAGGTCGACTTCGGCCGCCTCGTAGCAATAGGGGCCGAGATTGTCGAGCGAGGACTGCAGCGCGATATCGAAGCTGCGGCCGATCTCGCCGGTCCAGCACACCAGCAGCAGCAGTTCCTTCTCGTCGAAGCGGATGCCCGGCTCGTCGGGCTCCAGGCTCTTCACGTCGGCGAGCGCGTCGGCGTCCAGATACTCGAGCCAGGGCGCGAACGCCAGCTCGATCTGCTTGCGGGAAACCCCTTCGAGGATGGGGATGTCGGCGTGAACGTGGACTTCGTGCCGCATGGGAAACCTCACGACGGTAGCGGAGGCGAAGTTTATCATGCGCACATGGTCAAACCGGACTACGCGGGCGGCGGATTCGTCAACCTGATCGCCTCGCTGGTCGAGGCCTGCGGCGGCGCGCCGCGCCATGCGCCGCTCGCTGCGTTGCCCGCGGCGGAGGCCGCGCGCGCGGGCAACATCCTGCTGCTGATCGTGGATGGCCTCGGGGACAACTACCTGCAGCGCGAAGGCGCGGGAGGCTCGCTGCTCGCGCGGCGGCGCGGCGCCATCACTTCGGTGTTCCCTTCCACCACGGCGAGCGCCATCACCACCGCCCACACCGGCTGGACGCCGCTCGAGCACGGGCTCACGGGCTGGTTCACGCTGTTCGGCGAGGCGGGTTGCGTGGGCGCGCCGCTGCCGTTCCAGCGCCGCGGCGAGCGCGCGGCACTGAACGCTGCGCCCGCTGCGCTGTACCGCGCCGGCCCGCTGTTCGACGGCCTCGCGCGGCGCAGCCTCGTCGTGTCCTACCGCCCGATCATCGACTCGACCTACAACCTGCACCATTGCGGGCGCGCCGAGCGCCTCGCCTACGACAAGCTGGAGGGCCTGGTCGAACAGACGGTCGCCGCGGTGAAGTCCGGACCCGGACCGAAGTTCGTTTACGCCTATTGGCCCGAGTTCGACGCGCTGTCGCACCGCCATGGCAATGGCAGCGCCGAGGTGCGCGCGCATTTCAAGGCGGTGGACGCCGCGTTCGGCGAACTGATGCGACAGCTCGCTGGCACGGACACGCTGGTGGTCGCCACCGCCGACCACGGTTTCGTCGACAGCGTCGGCCCCGACGCCCTTGATTTCGCAGATGCGCCGGGACTTTCCGGCCTGCTGCGCTATCCTTTGTGCGGCGAGAGCCGTATGGCGTTCTGCCACGTGCAGGCGGGCCGCGAGCGCGAATTTCTGCAGCGCGCCGCCGACTGGCTCGGACCGCGGGCGCAGGTGCGCCCGAGCATGGACCTGGCGCAGGAAGGCTGGTTCGGCGGCGGCGATGCGCACCCGCGCTTCGCCGAGCGCATCGGCGACGTTGCGCTGCAGATGAACGGGCGCGCCACGGTCAAGGACTGGATACCGGGCGAGCCGCGACACCGCCACGTCGGCCACCATGGCGGCGCGAGCGCAGACGAAATGTTGATTCCACTCATTGTGGGGAGCGTATGAAAACCAAGACCAATGGCATCGAAACCAACTACGAACTGCATGGCAAGGAAGGCGCGCCCTGGCTGGTGCTCAGTCACTCGCTCGCGTGCAGCGTGCGCATGTGGGATCCGCAGATCGCGGCGCTGAAAGGGAGCTACCGCATCCTCGCCTACGACACGCGCGGGCACGGCGCGAGCGAAGCGCCGAAGGGCGCCTACACGCTGGAGACGCTGGCGGACGACCTGAAGGCGCTGCTCGATGCGCTCGGCGTGAAGAACCCGCACTACTGCGGCCTGTCGATGGGCGGCATGATCGGCCAGACCTTCGCGCTCAAGAATCCGGGCGTGTTCAAGACCGTGATGCTCGCCGACACCACCAGCCGCTATCCGGCCGAAGCCTGGCCGCAATGGCAGGACCGCATCAAGCTGGCCGAGGAAAAGGGCATGGCGCCGCTGGTGCAGCCCACGCTGGAGCGCTGGTTCACCGAACCGTTCCGCAAGTCCAATCCCGGGCCGGTGGCGGCGATCGGCAAGCTCATCGCCTCGACGCCGGTCGCGGGCTACACCGGCTGCTGCCACGCCATTCCGAAAATCAACCTCACCGCGCGGCTGAAGGAGATCAAGACCCCGATGCTGGTGATCTGCGGCGACCAGGATCCCGGCACGCCGCCGGCGATGGCGAAGGAGATCCACGACAATGCGCCGGGCTCCAAGCTGGTGATGATTCCGCAGGCGGCGCACCTTTCGAACCTGGAGAATCCCGCGGCGTTCACCAAGGCGGTGCAGGGGTTTCTGGCGGCGCATTGAGCGCAGCAGGTGGGTTATGCCGAACGCCAGGTGAGAACCTCAACAATGCCAACGCTCACCTCCCCGGCTGAACTGCGCGCCGCCGCGCGCCGCGGCGAATGGCGCGGCACGACCGGCGGACACTGTCCGGCCTACCAGCAGGCGAACCTGGTGATCCTGCCGCAGGATGCGGCCCTGGAATTCGCCGCATTCTGTACGCGCAATCCCACGCCCTGCCCGATCATCGAGATCACGCCGCCGGGCGAGCCGGAGCCCGCGCGCTGCGCCCCGGGGGCGGACCTGCGCACCGACGTGCCGGGCTACCGCATCTACCGCAACGGCAAGCTGGCCGAGCAGCGCGGCGACATCCGTGACCTCTGGCGGGACGATCTGGTGGCGTTTCTGCTGGGCTGCAGCTTCACCTTCGAGCACGCGTTGGTCGAGGCCGGGGTGACCCCGCGCAACGTGGAGCGTGACACAATGGTCTCCATGTTCGTTTCCAACCTCGCCTGCGTTCCCGCGGGGCGCTTTCACGGGCCGATGGTGGTGACCATGCGCCCGATCCCCGAAGCGCGCGTCGACCTGGTGCGTGAGCTGTCGGGCCGCTACCCGCACGCCCACGGCGCGCCGATCCATATCGGCGACCCGGCGGCGATCGGCATCACGGACCTGGAGCGACCTGACTACGGCGAGCCCGTGCCCATCCAGGCGAAGGAAATACCGATGTTCTGGGGCTGCGGCGTGACACCGCAGGCGGTCGCGGTCAAGGCGCGCGTGGAGTTCATGATCACCCACGAGCCTTCGCAGATGTTCCTGACCGACCTGCCCCGCGACGGCGCGCGCCGCTGAACCGGACTGACCCATGAAAGCCACCTCGCATCGCCAAGTCGAAACCGACCGCGTGATCGTCACGGAATGGCGCTTCCAGCCCGGCGCCGAAACCGGCCACCATGTGCACGCGCACGACTACGTCGTGGTGCCGCTGACCACCGGAATCCTGCGCCTGGAAGAACCCGAAGGCATGCGCGACGCGCCGCTGCAGGCGGGCGCGTCCTACGCACGCCCAAAGGGCGTCGCGCACAACGTCATCAACGCCAACGCCTTCGAATTCCGCTTCGTCGAGATCGAGCTGAAGTAGCCGCCTAAACGCGGCCGATCCCGGCAATCCCCCGGTCGAGAATCTCCCTCGACTGCTCGAGCGCCGCGGCGCGCCACTTCGGGTCGCTGGGATAGAAGCACTCGCAGAATTCCTGGTGCACCTTGCGCGCCAGCGCCGGCTGCTTCGCGCCGCAGTAGCGCAGCCAGCGCCCCGCCATATTGGCGCGCTGCACTTCCTCGCGCTTGAGCGTGCCGAACTCCACCACGACGCAGGTGACCGCGGCCTTGGGCAGCATGGCGGCGAAGCCGTCGATCAGCACCCCCTGGTAATCGGCCAGCGCCTTGTGCGTGACGCCGGCGAGGTTCACGGCGCGCTCGCCCCACCAGGTGCGCGCGCGCGCCCGCGCCGGCGAGCCCTCCTTGTGAAAGCACAGGTAGATGTGCTCCATCCAGGGGCCAATGCCGGTGTGGAAATCGATGATCGCGGCGTGCTTGGCGTGCGCCACGTGCTTCAGCACCGCCTCGCGAAACGAATAGGTCGCCCACTGCTCGCGCTGCCCGCCGAAGTAGATGCCGTCGGCGTGCGAATACTGCCCGCCGTTGAACGCGGTGGAAAAGGCCTTCTCGCCCACCTTCTGCCGGTACGCGTCCAGCCCGCGGAGGATGCCGGCGACGCTGGCGTCGCTCCACTCCTCCGGCGTGACGATCGGGTGCACCTCGGCGTAGCCCGGGTTTGAGGGATAGGGTTTGGCGTGGTCGAGGAAATTGCGGTTCAGATCCACGTTCTCCTCGGTGCCGCGCGCCTTGTGCGCGAAGCCCCAGGGATTATGCGCGTGGAAAAACACCATCGCCGTGCGCTTGGGCAGGCGCTGCGCGCCCCCGCCCAGCAGCCATGCCGTTTGCGCCGCGGAACCTGGATAGCCCTCGATGCCATGCGTGCCGCTGCCGGCGACCAGCACGCGCTCGGCGTCCTCCGGCCCGGCCACCGCCACATCCAGACACAAGGGCTCCCCGTCCGGGCCTTTCAGCGTCGGGTGGCGATACTCGTACACCGTGGCGCCCGCGCCGCGCGCCGCATCCACGAATTTGGCGCGCGCTTCCAGGTAGGAAGCGGAGAACACCGACAGGTCAGCCATCGATACCCTTCCAGCGCACCAGCTTCGGCGAATGGATGCCGAACAGGTCCAGCACGCGGCGCACGGTATGCAGGACCAGATCGTCGATCGTCTTCGGCCTGGCGTAGAACGCCGGCACGGGCGGGAACACGACCCCGCCCATCTCGGTGACCTGCACCATGTTCCTCAGGTGCGCGAGGTTGAGCGGCGCTTCGCGCGGCAGCAGCACCAGGCGCCGGCGCTCCTTCAACACCACGTCCGCAGCGCGCGAGACCAGATCGTCCGCGTGCGCATGCGCGATCGCCGCCAGCGTCTTCATGCTGCACGGGGCGACGATCATGCCCTCCGTAAGAAAGGACCCGCTGGCGATCGCCGCGCCGATGTCCTTCGGATGGTAAGCCTGGTGCGCGAGGCGCTCGATGTCCTTCCTCTTCAGTCCCAACTCCTGGTGCGCATTGAGCACCCCCGCATCGGTGAGCACGAGGTGCGCCTCCCAGCCTTTGAGCGCGCGCAACTCCTCGAGCAGGCGAATGCCGTAGGCCGATCCGGTGGCGCCGGTGATGCCGACGATGAGCCGCTTGGCTGGCATGCGCGCAAGCTTAGCCCATTTGCGCCGCTACAATCGACGCATGAATCCGCGGCTGCTGCTCGTCGTATTCTGCCCGTTCGCCGCCGGCTTCTACCTGTCGTACTTCTTCCGCAACGTCAACGCCGTCATCTCGCGCGACCTGGCGCGCGATTTTTCCCTTTCCAGCGCCGACCTCGGCTTTCTTACCGCCACCTACCTTCTCGCCTTCGCCGCGTTCCAGCTGCCGCTCGGCGTGCTGCTGGATCGCTACGGTCCGCGCCGCGTGCTGGCGGCGCTGCTGTGCATCGCCGGCACGGGCGCCCTGGTCTTCGCGCTGGCGCAGGACTTCGTCATGCTCTCGGTCGGGCGCGCGCTCATCGGCCTCGGGGTGTCGGGCTGCCTGATGGGCGCCATCAAGGCGTTCACGCTCTGGTTTCCGCTGTCGCGCCTCGCGACCCTGAACGGCCTGTATCTCGCGGTTGGCGGGCTGGGCGGACTGTCGGCCACCGCGCCGGCGGAGGCATTTCTCGGGCCGTTCGGCTGGCGCGCGCTGTTCTATGTGCTCGCCGCCGCCTCCGTGAGCGTAGCGGCGCTCATCTTCGTGCTGGTGCCGGAGAAGCCGCTTCCCGGGCACGGCCAGACGCTGCGCGCGCAGATCGCCGGCTTCGGCAGAATCTTCTCCAGCGTTCCCTTTTGGCGCATCGCCCTGCCGCTCGTCGTCTGCCACGCGGTTTACCAGGCGCTGCAGGGTTTGTGGCTCGCCCCCTGGCTCTACGACGTCGCCGGCTACCAGCGCCCGGCCGTGGCCACGGCGCTGCTCACCGCGGCCATCGCCTATACCGCCGGCTCGGTGTTCTTCGGCGTCTCCAGCGATCGCCTGGCGCAGGCCGGCGTCTCGCGCATGACCACCTACAAGATCGGCATCGTCACCTCGCTGGCGATGTTCGCGCTCCTGGCCGCGGGCGTCACCGCGGGACTGCCCGCGATCCTCACCGTGTACGCCTTTACTGCCATCTCGGTGTCGCTCGCCTACGCGCTGCTGACGCCGATCTTCCCGCCGGAGATGACCGGGCGCGTGATTACCGCATCCAACGTCATGATGTTCGGCACGTCGTTTCTCTTCCAGTGGGGCATCGGCGCCGTGCTGCGACTTTACCCCGAGGTCGACGGCCGCTACGCCGCCGGCGCCTATGCGACGGCCTTCTGGTCGCTCGCCGCGCTGCAGGCGGCGGCGGTGCTGTGGCTGCTGCCCATGCGCCTGAAGCAGTAGACTGCGCGCCAGGGAGGAATTCATGTTCGAGACCACCATCGCCGGCAGCCTGCCCAAACCGTTCTGGCTCGCCGAAACCGACAAGCTTTGGCCCGCATGGAAGTCCTCGGGCGCGGACCTGGAAAAAGCCAAGCGCGACGCGACGCTGCTGTGGCTGAAGGAGCAGGAGGACGCGGGGCTGGACATCGTCACCGACGGCGAGCAGTCGCGCCAGCACTTCGTGCACGGCTTTCTCGAGGCTCTCGAAGGCATCGACTTCGAGCACAAGGTAAAGATGGGGATCCGCAACAACCGCTACGACGCCATGGTACCGGTGGTGGTCGGCCCGCTGCGGCTCAAAGGCCGGGTGCACCAGACCGAAGCGCGCATCGCGCGGGCGCACACGAAGAAGAAATTGAAGATCACCATGCCGGGCCCGATGACCATCGTCGACACCATCGCCGACCGGCACTACGGCGACAAGGTGAAGCTGGCGATGGTGTTCGCGGAGCTGCTCAACCAGGAAGCGCGCGCGCTGGAGAAGGACGGCGTGGACGTGATCCAGTTCGACGAGCCGGCGTTCAATGTCTACATGAGCGACGTGAAGAAATGGGGCATCAAGGCGCTCGAGCGCGCCGCCAAGGGCCTCAAGTGCACGACCTGCGTGCACATCTGCTACGGCTATGGCATCCAGGCAAACCTGGACTGGAAGGAAACGCTGGGCGGCGAATGGCGCCAGTACGAGGAAATTTTCCCGGCGCTGGCGAAGAGCAGGATCAAGCAGGTGTCGCTGGAGTGCATCCACTCGCATGTGCCGCCGGAGCTGATGAAGCTCCTCAAGGGCAAGGACGTGCTGGTGGGCGTGATCGATGTCGCCTCCGACAGGGTGGAAACGCCGCAGGAAGTCGCGGCGACGATCAAGCGGGCGCTCAAGTACGTGCCGCGCAACCGCCTGTTTCCCTGCACCAATTGCGGCATGGCGCCGATGCGGCGCGAGATCGCGATCGCCAAGCTGAAGGCGCTGGCGGCAGGCGCCGCGCTGGCGAGGAAGCGCTAGCCGGCGAGCCGCGCGCGGCGCTCTCCGCGAAAGTGGATCACCGCGAGCGCGAGCGCGGCTGCCTGCAGCGCCGCGCAGAAGTAGAACGGCGCGCCGATGCGCCAGTCTCCCTGGGGCAGGTGCGAAACCATCGCCAGCAGCGGCGCGCCGATCGTCGGGGCGATCACCGCCATCAGGCTGTTCAGGCCGCCCACCGCGCCGAGCGCCTGCCCCTGGTTGCGCGCATCCGCCGCCTGCGAAATGAGGCTCTGGATGGACGCCGCCACCGTGGCACCGAGCAGGTTGACGAAAATGATCGCGAACATCATCCAGCCCTGCGTCGCCGCGCCCCACATCAGGTAGGCGAGGGTCGATGACAGCAGGCCCAGCACGGCCAGGCGCCGCGGGCTGAAGCGCTTGAGCAGGCGCCCGAGCAGCAAGCCCTGCACGATGGCCGACACGACGCCGACTGCGGCGAGCGACCAGCCGTTCTCCATCGGCCCCCAGCCGAACTTGAAGGTCGTGTACAGCACCCAGGTGGTGTAGAGCACGAACTGCGCCAGCCCGCTGCACGCGATCACGGCCACCAGCAGCCCTACGCCCCTGGTCTGCGCCAGGCCGCGCAGCGCGCCGAACGGGTTGAGCGCCTTCCACTCGAAAGCGCGCCGGCGCTCCGGCGGCAGCGATTCGGGCAGCACGAAGTAGCCGTAG
>JAQBXT010000056.1 GCA_027624175.1 Pseudomonadota bacterium
CGCCGGGCACGTGACCCTGGCGCGCGGCGAGCGCTCGCGCCTCGCCGACCACGCGGCCGAAGCACTCTAAGGGCGGACGAAAGGAATAGCCCGCCGTGCGCGGTGTTTTGCCACGCGCGGCGCTCGTTCTGCTAGATTTTCATCCCCCGACTCCAGGAGCACCCATTGTGCATTGGTTCCGGTCCACCTCCACCGCCGCCGCGCTCGCCGCGCTGCTCATCTGCTCACCCGCCGCCGCGCAGCCGACCAAGCAATACGAACCCAGCGTCGGCCAGCCCGGCAAGGACGTGATCTGGGTGCCCACGCCCGACGACGTCGTCGAGCGCATGCTGCGCATGGCGCAGGTCACGGCCAACGACTACGTCATCGACCTCGGCGCCGGCGACGGCAAGATCGCGATCATGGCGGCGAAGCAATTCGGTGCGCGCGCCATGGGCATCGAGTACGACCCGGAGATGGCCAGGCACGCGCAGGGCAACATCACCAAGGCGGGCGTCACCGGCAAGGCGCGCATCGTGCAGGGCGACATCTTCGCCTCCGACTTCACGCAGGCCACGGTGCTCACCATGTACCTGCTGCCGGCGCTCAATCTCAAGCTGCGCCCCCAGATCCTCAACATGCGTGCGGGCACGCGCGTGGTCTCGCACTCGTTCAACATGGACGACTGGGAGCCTGACGAGAGCTCGAGCATGGACGGCCGGCGCGCGTATTTCTGGGTGGTGCCGGCGAGCGTGGGCGGCAACTGGACCCTGAATCTGTCGGGCGGCGGCGTGGCAGAGCGTCTCGAACTGGCGCTGGAGCAGCGCTACCAGAAGATCGAGGGCACGGTGGGCATACGCGCAGGCCTGGGCGGGCTGCGCGAGCCGCGGCTGAGCGGCTTCCAGATCGCCTTCGCCTACGTCGACGACCACGGCGTGCGCCGCGAATTCAGCGGCCGCGTGAGCGGCGCCCGCATGGAAGGCGGCTTTCGCGCCGACAACGGCACGGAAGGCCGCTGGACCGCCACCAGGAAGTAACTCCCTTTCTGCAATCCTGCCCCGGCGCAACGCCGGGGCGTCGCCTCTACGTGACTTTTTGGTGCGAGCCGTCGCAAAACGGCTGCTTGCCGGTGTGCTTGCAGCCGCACAGCCACACCTTCTGCGCCTCGGCCACTGAGAACTTCACCGGGGTGAACGGGCCGCCCTTGTGCGAGCCGTCGCAGAACGGCTGGCGCCTGGACTGCCCGCAGGCGCACCACCAGTAATCGCCCGGGGCAAGCTCCACCGCGTACGAGGACTTCTGCGGGATCAAAGGCTCGGTCATCGCCTGCCTCCCTGAGTGCGCCGCTAATACGACGACGGGTCGAGGTAATTGTCGAAGCGCGTGTGCTGGCCGCGAAAGGTCAGCCTGACGGTGCCGATCGGCCCGTTCCGCTGCTTGCCGACGATGACCTCGGCGACGCCGCGCTGCTCTTCGGGCAGGTCCGGCTTGTACACCACCTCGCGGTAGATGAACATGATCACGTCCGCGTCCTGCTCGATGGCACCCGACTCGCGCAAGTCCGACATCACCGGGCGCCGGTCCGGCCTCTGGTCCACCGCGCGGTTCAGCTGTGACAGCGCGATCACTGGCACGTCGAGCTCCTTGGCCATCGCCTTGAGCGAGCGCGAGATCTCCGAGATCTCCGTGGCCCGGTTCTCGCCGGCCTTCGGATTGCTCGAGCTCATGAGCTGCAGGTAGTCGATGACGATCAACCCGAGCTTGGAGAACTGGCGCTTGAGCCGGCGCGCGCGCGCCCGCACCTCGAGCGCATTCAGCGCACCCCCCTCGTCGATGTAGATCGGCGTGTCGTGCAGCTTGCCGATGGCCTCGGAGAGCTTGCTCCATTCCTCGTCGTTGAGGCGGCCGGTGCGCATCTTGTGCTGGTCGACCTTGGAGATCGAACCGAGCAGGCGCATGGCCAGCTGCGTGCCGCTCATCTCCATGCTGAAGATGGCCACCGGCAGGCCGTTGTCCACCGCCACGTGCTCGGCGATGTTCAGCGCCAGCGCCGTCTTGCCCATGCTCGGGCGGCCGGCGATCACCACCAGCTCCCCCGGCTGCAATCCGGCGGTCATCTTGTCGAGGTCGGTGAAACCGGTCGGCACCCCGGTGACATCCGACGGATTATCGCGGTGGTACAGGTGGTCGATGCGCTCGAACACGCGCGCCAGCACCGGCTTGATCTCCAGCAGCCCCTGGTCGCGGCGCACACCGGTCTCGGCGATCTGGAAAATTTTCGACTCGGCCTCATCCAGCAGCTGGCTGGAATCCTTGCCGCTGCCCGACAGCGCGGCCTCGGCAATCTCCGTGGCCACTTGCGCCAGGCGGCGCTGCACGGAGCGTTCGCGCACCAGTTCGGCGTAACGCCGGATGTGCAGCGCGCTGGGCGTGTTCTGCGCCAGCGCGCCCAGATAGGCCGGGCCGCCGGTCTTGTCCTTGTCCTCGCTCGCCTCGATCGACTCGGAGACGGTGACTACGTCGGCCGGCTTGCCGGCCTCCATCAGCTTGGCGAGATGGCGCCAGATGCGCCGGTGGTCGTCCCGGTAGAAATCGCTGCCGGAGATCAGGTCGGCGACGCGGTCGAAGGCCTGGTTGTCGAGCAGCAGCCCGCCCAGCACCGATTGCTCGGCTTCGATGGAATGCGGCGGGACCTTGAGTGCGAGCAGCTGCGGATCGCCGCCGTCGTTCCTCGCTGCCGGTTGCGGAAGTGCCATGCCCGCAATTTACCTGAACCTCGCCTGCGCCGCCGCGCTATGCGGTTGCACAAAGTAACAGGCCGCCCGGAAATTCCGCACGGCCCCTGTGCAAAACCTGTGACTAAGCTGTCGATAGCCTGTTAGCTTTCTCCCAGCACCGACAGGTTCACCGCCACCAGCACATCGGCATGCAGCTGCACCTGGATCGGGAAGTCGCCGACCTGCTTGATCGGGCCGGCGGGCATGCGCACCATCGAGCGCTCCACTTCGTGCCCCTGCGCTTTCAGCGCCTCGACGATGTCGTAGTTGGTCACCGAGCCAAACAGGCGCCCGTCGACCCCGGCCTTCTGCACGATCTGCACCGTCAGCCCGTCGAGTTTGGCGCCGCGTTGCTGCACTTCGGCCAGCTGCGCGGCCTGCGCCTTCTCCAGCTCGGCACGCAGCACCTCGAACGCCTTCAGATTGGTCTCGGTGGCACGCTTGGCCTTGCCCTGCGGGATGAGGAAGTTGCGCGCGAAACCGTCCTTGACCTTGACCACCGCGCCGAGGTCGCCGAGGTTGGCCACTTTCTCCAGAAGTATTACTTGCATGGCCGGGTCCTCAGTGCAGGTCGGTGTAGGGCAGCAGCGCCAGGAACCGGGCGCGCTTGATGGCAGTCGACAGCTGGCGCTGGTAGTGGGCCGCCGTGCCGGTGATGCGCGCCGGGATGATCTTGCCGTTCTCGTTGATGAAGTCCTTCAACACCTCGATGTCCTTGTAGTCGATCCACTCGACCTTGTCGGCGGTGAAGCGGCAGAACTTTCGGCGCCGGAACAGCGCCCGCTGCCCGCGGTTCTTCTTGTCCTTGTCGAACTTGCCTTTACCTTTGAACTTGCCTTTGCCTCTGCGTGGCGGGGGCATGGTTACGCTCCTTCAATGAATTCGATTCGGGTCGCGTGAAGCACCAGCTTCCTGGAGCGCCGGCTCTTCGCGCACAAAAAACCTTCCACCCGCAGTGCCCGGTCCAGCGCAGTGCCGGCCAGCAGGCGGGCCTGCACGTCGAAGGCGATGGCGGGGATTTCTGCGGTCACTTGTCGTTTTGCTCCTGCTTCAGTCTGCTCGGATTGGTGGCTCAGCCGGAACTCGATCACCGGGACGCCTGCGGGCGTATGCCGCAGCGCACCGAGCTCGATCAGCCGTCCCTGGATTCCGACCTGATTCAGGCCGCCGGCGCCTCGGCGGGTGCGGCCTCGGGGGGCTTCGCCTCGGCGCCGCGGTCCATCACCGACCTGGACTTCTCCTCCTTCATCATCGGAGAAGGTGCGGACACCGCCTTGGTCATCTTCACGATCAGGTGGCGCAGCACTGCGTCGCTGAACTTGAACGAATACTCCAGTTCGTTGACAGTCTCCTGGTCGCACTCGATGTTCATGAGCACGTAGTGCGCCTTGTGCAGCTTCTCGATCGGGTAGGTGAGCTGGCGCCGGCCCCAGTCCTCGAGGCGGTGCACGATGCCCTTGCGCTGGTCGATGACGCCCTTGTAGCGCTCGATCATCGCCGGCACCTGCTCGCTCTGGTCCGGATGGACGATGAAACAGATTTCGTAATGCCGCATGTTCAACATCTCCTTATGGGTTAAGCCATCCACTCATGCGGGTGGTATGGCAAGGAAGGGGGCGGATTCTACAGGAGAATCTAGGACTTGGGCAGCCTTTGGCGCACCGACTCGAACAGGCACAGCCCTGCCGCCACCGACACGTTCAGGCTTCCGACGTCGCCGGCCATGGGAATTCGCACGAGCAGGTCGCACTTCTCGCGCGTCAGCCGCCGCATGCCTTCGCCTTCCGCCCCCAGCACCCACGCGATCGCTTCGGGGAGGTTGGCCTGGTAGAGGGACTGCTCTGCGCGCTCGTCGGTGCCGACCACCCAGATTTCGCGCTCCTTCAACTCGTCAATGGTGCGCGCGAGATTGGTGACCATGATGTAAGGCGTGACCTCGGCCGCCCCGCTCGCCACCTTGGAGACTGCGGCGCTGATCCCGGCCGCCCGGTCCTTGGGCGCCACCACCGCGTGCACGCCTGCAGCGTTCGCCACCCGCAGGCAGGCGCCGAGGTTGTGGGGGTCGGTCACCCCATCCAATAACAATAGCAACGGCGGTCCCTTTACCTGCTCCAGGATCTCATCGAGGCTGTGGCTCAGGCTCTTCACTTCCACGCGCGCCACCACGCCCTGGTGCCGGCCGCCGCCGTAGAAGCCGTCGAGGCGCTTGGTCGGCACCTTCATCACTTTGACGCCGGCGCGCTCCGCGGTCGCCGCGAGGTCCTTGATGCGGCCGTCGTGCCTCGTCTCGTCGAGGAAGATCTCCACGACTGACGCCGGTTCGGCACGTAGCCGGGCCAACACGGCATGAAAGCCAAAGATGACTCGAGCTTCGCGCGGCGAATTCCTGCTCATGGCGTCCGCAGCGCTTCCCACAACTGTCTAGGGGTCAGTATCCGCATGGGACCCAGTACCTTCAAGGCAACGACGGCCGCGTCCCCGGTGACAAATATCTCAGACTGACCGGCGAGTGCTTCGCCGAGCACCTGCCTGTCGTCGTCGTCCGCGTCGCAATCCGCCGCCGGCGCGGAGTCGACCACAAGCGCCGCTTCGCTGGAAACATACGCCACGATCTCTTCGCAGTGAGCAGGCGGAAACCTGATCTTCAGACGCAATGCGCGCTCGAACTCCACCAGAACCGTGCGGCCCGTGACAAACTCATGTTTGACCCGCACCAGCTCGAACAGATCTGCGCTCAGGCCCCGAGCCGCGAACGCGCTCACCAGCACGTTCGTATCGAGGAACAGCCTCACGAGATCGCGCGAAAAACGTCCTCGTCGGTCAGCAGCCCCTGGGCCTCCGCGAATGGCAGGACCTTTGCGCGCAGCTCGCGAAAGCGCGCCACCGAAACTTGCCGTTCCAGCGCCTCGCGCGCGATGTCGCTCTTGGTGCGACCGGTGCGCTTCGCGATCTGGTCGAGGGCCTTCTCGAGCTTGGGATTCAGCCTGATGGTCAGCGTGGTCATGATCGTTTTACCCGTAAGACAGTGTCTTACAGTGTACCACCAAGCTTCACGCCGGCACAAAATCGATCTTGCGACTGTCCAGGTCCACCCGCACCAGCTTCACTTTCATGCGGTCCGCCAACCGGTAGCGCTTTTTCGTGCGCTCGCCCAGCAGCATGTGGCGCGCGGCGTCGAACTCGAAGTAATCGCGCCCCAGCTCGGAGATGTGCACCAGGCCGTCCACGAAATACTCGTCCAGCGTCACGAACAGCCCGAACGGCGTCACCCCGGTGATCGCGCCCACGAACACCCCGCCGACGTGGTCCTGCATGTAGTGGCACTTGAGCCAGCTCTCGACGTCGCGGCTTGCATCGTCGGCGCGGCGCTCGGTCTCCGAGCAGTGCCGGCCGAGCTCGTCCCAGTCCACCCCCTCGTAGCGGCGCCCTGCGAGCGCGGCCTTGATCGCACGGTGCGTGAGCAGGTCCGGGTAGCGGCGGATCGGCGAGGTGAAATGCACGTAGGCGTCGAAGGCGAGCCCGAAGTGGCCGACGTTGTCCGGCGTATAGAGCGCCTGCTTGAGCGAGCGCAGCAGGATGGTCTGCAGCAGCGTGAAATCCGTCCGCTTCTTGATGCGCTCGAGCAGCTGCGCGTAGTCCTTGGGCCGCGGCTTGCCTCCCCCGCTGAGCTGCAGGCCGAGCTCGGCGAGGAATTCGCGCAGCGCGCGCACCTTCTCCTCCGCCGGAACTTCATGCACCCGGTACAGCGCCGGCTGCTCGCGCGCGGCGAGAAAATTGCCGGCGCACACGTTCGCCGCCAGCATGCACTCCTCGATCAGGCGGTGCGCGTCGTTGCGCGTCTCGGCGACGATGCGCTGGATTTTCCCGCCGGCGTCGAACTCCATGCGCGTCTCGAGCGTGTCGAAATCGATCGCGCCGCGCAGGCCGCGCGCGCCGTGCAGGGTCTTGAACACCTCGTACAGCGTGGCCAGATGCACCGGCGCCTTGCCGGAAGACAATTTCGCCCACACCTCGGTGTAGGTGAGCCGCGCGTGCGAGCGGAACACCGCGGGATAGAACTCGTAGCGCGCCACCGCGCCGGCGGGCGTGAGCGCCATCTCGCAGACCATCGCCAGCCGGTCGACCTCGGGGTTGAGCGAGCACAGTCCGTTGGAGAGCTTCTCCGGCAGCATCGGCAGCACGCGGCGCGGGAAGTACACCGAGGTACCGCGCTCGCGCGCGTCCGCATCCAGCGCATCGCCGTCGCGCACGTAGTGGCTGACGTCGGCGATCGCCACCCACAGGCGGAATCCCCTGCCCTCCCGCACCGCGTACACCGCGTCATCGAAGTCCCTTGCCGTCTCGCCGTCGATGGTGACGAAGTTCAGCTCGCGCAGGTCGCGGCGGCCCCTGGCGTCCTCCTCGCGCACCGCCTCCGGCAGCGAACGCGCCTGCGCCTCGCCGCGCCTGGAGAACTCGCGTGGCAGGTCGAATTTGCGCAGCGCGATTTCGATCTCCATGCCGGGATCAGCGTAGTTGCCGAGCACCTCGGCGACGCGGCCGATCGGCTGCGCGTGCTTCGACGGCTGGGCCACCAGGTCCACGGTGACCACCTGCCCCGGCTTTGCGCGCCCGGTATCGGCCGGCGGGATCAGGATGTCCAGCGCGATGCGGCGGTCCTCCGGCACCAGGAACAGGACGCCGTGCTCGCTGTGCAGCCGGCCGACGATGCGCCGGTTGACGCGCTCCAGCACCTCGACGATCTCGCCCGTCGGCCGCTCGCGATGATCGATGCCGGTGACACGCACCACGGCGCGGTCGCGGTGCAATACCTGGCGCATCTCGGCGGCGGACAGGAACACGCGCGTCTCGCCGCCGTCGGGCACGAGGAAGCCGTGCCCGTCGGGATGGCCCTCGACGCGGCCGGTGAATTTTCCCAGCGCCGGTGGCGCCGCCGGCCCGCGGCCGGTGCGCTTTTCAGCGCGACGTTTCTTTGACACGCATTACCTCAGACACTAGAATTCGCCTCCCCTGCCGAGGTGGCGGAATTGGTAGACGCACTAGGTTCAGGTCCTAGCGGTGGCAACACTGTGGGGGTTCGAATCCCTTCCTCGGCACCACTCTCAAGCAAACGGATGGCGCAGCACGATGGTCTCATCGCGCTCCGGTCCGGTGGAAATCAGGTCGATCGGCACGCCGGCGAGCGTCTCGATGCGCTTGAGATAATCGCGCGCCGCCTGCGGTAGCGCGTCGTAGGCGTTGATGCCGACGGTGCTCTCCTTCCAGCCGGGCAGCTCCTCGTACACCGGTTCGCAGCGCTCCAGTTCCTCGGCGCCCACCGGCAGGATTTCCGAAAGCTCGCCCTCGATGCGGTAGCCGACGCAGATCTTCACGCCTTCCGCGCCATCGAGCACGTCGAGCTTGGTGATGCACAGCCCCGAGACGCCGTTCAGCTGGATCGAGCGCTTGAGCGCGGCGGCGTCGAACCAGCCGGTGCGCCGCGGCCGTCCGGTGGTGGCGCCGAACTCCCGGCCGCGCTGGCGCAGCTGCTCGCCGACGTCGTCGGAGAGCTCGGTCGGGAACGGCCCGCTGCCCACGCGCGTGTTGTAGGCCTTGGTGATGCCGAGCACGTAGTGCAGGTGATTCGGGCCAATGCCGGCCCCCGCCGCGGCCGCGCCGGCCACGCAATTCGAAGAGGTCACGTACGGATAGGTGCCGTGGTCGATGTCGAGCAGCGAGCCCTGCGCGCCTTCGAACAGCAGATTCTTGCCGGCGCGATTGGCGTGGTACAGGGCGCGCGGCACGTCGGTGACCAGGGGCGCAAAGCGCGGCGCCAGCGCCAGTGTCTCGTCCAGCGTGCGCTGGAAATCGACCGCCGGCTGGTGGTGGTAGTTCACCAGCACGAAATTGTGGAACTCGAGCAGCCCCTTCAGTTTCTCGGCGAATCGCTGCGGCTTGAACAGATCCTGCAGCCGGATCGCGCGGCGCGCCGCCTTGTCCTCGTAGGCCGGGCCGATGCCGCGGCCGGTGGTGCCTATTTTCCGCTCGCCGCGGGCCGCCTCGCGCGCCGCGTCGAGCGCGGCGTGATACGGCATGATCAGGGGGCAGGCCTCCGAAATGCACAGCCGCGCCTCCACGCCGCGCACGCCCGCGGCCTCGAGCTCATCCATCTCCTGCACCAGCGCCTGCGGCGACACCACCACCCCGTTGCCGATGTAGCAGTCCACATTGCCGCGCAGGATGCCCGAGGGAATCAGGTGCAGCACGGTTTTCTTCGTGCCGATCACCAGCGTGTGGCCGGCGTTGTGCCCGCCCTGGAAGCGCACCACGCCTTGCGCGCGGTCGGTGAGCCAGTCGACGATCTTGCCTTTGCCCTCGTCGCCCCATTGGGTACCGATGACGACGACGTTGCGTGCCACTTTGCTCATTTGCGCCGTGCCTTGCTCCCGGCCGCCGAGGCCAGGCTCCTGAGATCGATGGAAAATCCGGTGGCCGGCCGCGCGCGCCCGAAAGCCTTGCCGACCTCGTCGTAGCGCCCGCCGCGGCCAACTGCGCCCGCCACACCTTCGCAGTAGGCATCGAACACCACGCCCGAGTGGTAATGGTAGCCGCGCAGCTCGGCGAGGTCGAAACTCGCCGGGACCGGGCAGGCCTTCGCCAACGCACGCAGGGTGGCGAGCGCGCGTGTGAGTTGCGGCAGCCTCGGGAGCCTTTTCTCCGCCAGCGCCAGCACCTCGGCGCCACCGTAGAGTTCGGGCAACAGCAGCAGCGCTGCGCGCGTCTTCGCGTCCAGCGGGCGCGTAAGGCCCCGGAGCGACGGCAGGTCCTTCCTCTGCAGCGCCTCGAACAATTCCGCCTCCAGCCCGGCGCCGACTTTCGCGGCGTGGGCGATGGAGCGGAACACCGCCACGTGCCCGATGTCCAGGCGCAGTTTTTTCACGCGCGCCAGCGCCAGGGACCGGCACAGGAGCCGCTGCACTTCCAGGTCGCTCTCCACGCCGGCGTGGCCGAAGACCTCGGCGCCGATCTGGATCGGCTCGCGGGTCGCCGCCGGCCCGGCGGGCCGCGTATGCAGCACGCTGCCGCAGTAGCACAGCCGGGTCACGCCCTTGCGGTTGAGCAGGTGCGCATCGATGCGCGCCACCTGCGGCGTGATGTCGGCGCGCAGTCCCATCATGCGCCCGGAGAGCTGGTCCACCACCTTGAAGGTGCGCACATCGAGGTCGTGCCCGGTTCCGGTCAGCAGCGAGTCGGTGTACTCGAGCAGCGGCGGCATCACCAGTTCGTAGCCCGCCCCGGCAAACAGGTCGAGGATCGCGCGGCGCAGGCGCTCGATGCGCGCCGCCTCGGCAGGCAGGATGTCCTCGATGTACTCGGGCAGCAGCCAGCGCATCAGCGCGCGAGGAGCAACAGCAGCAGGCCGATCAGCATCGAGGTCAGGCCGAAAAAGCGGATCTGGCCGTCCGAGAACTGGGTGATGCGGCGGAACGTGTCGCGCCAGAGATTAGGCGCAAGGAAGGGGAGCAACCCCTCGATGATCAGCATCAGTGCGAAGGCAAGGAGGAGCGTGGTCGCCATGGCGCGTCATTTCTTGCCGCCGCTTCTGCCACTGGGGTCCTTCAGGAAACGGAAGAACTCCGAATTGGGCTCCAGCAGCAACAGGTCGCTGCGCCCGCGGAAGGTCGAGCGGTAGGCTTCCATGCTGCGGTAGAAGGAATAGAACTCCGCGTCCTGGCGGAAGGCCTGCGCGTAGGTGGCCGCGGCCGTGGCGTCGCCCTCGCCCTTGACGCGCTGCGCGTCGCGGTAGGCCTCGGCGAGGATCACCTCGCGCTGCCGGTCGGCGTCCGCGCGGATGCGCTCGGCCGCCGCCGAGCCGGTGGAGCGCAGCTCGTTGGCGATTCTCTTGCGCTCGGCCTCCATGCGCCGGTACACCGACTCGCTCACTTCCTGCGGCAGGTCGACGCGCTTCAGGCGCACGTCGACGATCTCGACGCCGATGCGGCGCAGATCCTTGTCGGCCTTCTCGCGCACCCGGTCCATCACCGCATCGCGCTCGCCGGACACGACGTCGTGCACGGTGCGCCCGCCGAACTCGTCGCGCAGCGCACCGGAAATGGTCTGGCGCAGGCGCCGTGTCGCCTCCACCTCGTCCCCGCGCACCGAAACGAAATACAGCCTGACGTCGACGATGCGCCAGCGGATGAAGGAATCCACCAGCACCGGCTTGTTGCCCTGCGTGAGGAAGCGCAGCGGTTCGGCATCGTCGTAGGCGAGGATGCGCATGTCGAACAGGCGCACGTTCTGGATCATCGGCCACTTGAAATTCAATCCGGGCTTGGTGATCACTTCCTTCACTTCGCCGAACTGGAACACGATCGCGTTCTGACGCTGGTCGACCGTGAACAGCACGCTCGAGACGATCAGCACCAGCGCGATGAGGACGGCGGCGACCGGGCCGATGGCTCTCATCTCAGCGCCCACCCCGCTCGCGGTTGCGCAGGGCGTCGCGCTCGCGCGGTCCCGCATCCGGCGACACCGGCTCGGGCGACGCGCGCTGCGAAGCCTGGGCCTCGGACATGCCGGCCGCTCCGCTTTGCTGCATCAGCTTGTCCAGCGGCAGGTACAGCAGGTTGCCGCTGCCCTTGGTGTCGACGATGATCTTCGAGGTCGAGGACAGGACCTCCTGCAGCGTCTCGATGTAGATGCGTTCGCGGGTCACCGCCGGCGCCTTGGCGTATTCCGCCAGCACCTGGCGGAAGCGCGAGGCCTCGCCCACGGCGTTGGCGACGACGCGTGCCTTGTAGCCGTCGGCCTCCTGCTTCAGCCGCGAGGCCGTGCCGCTCGCCTTCGGAATCACGTCGCGCGCATAGGCCTGGCCTTCGTTCTTCTGGCGCTCGAGGTCCTGCCCGGCCTTGACTGCGTCGTCGAAGGCCGCCTGCACCTGCTCGGGCGGCTGCGCATTCTGGATCGTGACCCGGCTGACGTCGATCCCGGTCTTGTAGCGATCGAGGATCTGCTGCATCAATAACTGCGACTGGTTGGCGATGTTGTCCTGCGACTGGTACAGGATGGAATCCATCTTGCTCTTGCCGATGATCTCGCGCATCGCCGTCTCGGCGGCCTGCATCGCCACCTCTTCGGGCCTGCGGTTGTTGAACAGCCAGGCCTGCGCGTCGGTGACCACGTACTGCACCGCGAACTGCAGGTCGACGATGTTCTCGTCGTCGGTCAGCATCAGCGACTCTTTGAGCACCTTGGACTTCACGCTGTTGCGGTAGCCGACTTCGATGGTGCGCACCTGCTTCAGGTTGACGATCTCGTGCGACTGCAGCGGGTACGGCATGCGCCAGCGTAGCCCGGGATCGGTCAGGTTGGAGAACTTGCCGAAGGTGAGCACCACGCCCTGCGAGGCCGCGTCGACGATGTAAAAGCCGCTCGCCAGCCAGATGCCGACCACCAGCGCCAGCAGCACGCCGGCGCCGCCGCCCAGCGCGCGCCCGGAAGGCGGCGACGGCGGCGCA
>JAQBXT010000057.1 GCA_027624175.1 Pseudomonadota bacterium
GGCGGGTCCTGCAAAAAAAAAGGGCGGGTGCGAGGCACCCGCCCTGGACTGGCTTTCAGATCGGAGAGCTACTTGCCGATGATCGGGCCGAAGCGCTTCCACTGCTGGCCGTCGAAGCGGATCAACTGCTCCGACTCGATCGGCGCGAAGTCGCCCGCGTCGGTGGTGATGCGAATGCCCGGCAGCATGGTTTCGGCGCGCCATCCCTTCAGCGATGCCGCCTGCTTCATGACGTTGGCGCGGGTCAGATTGTCGCCGGCCTGCGTCAGCACCTGGTGCATGGTCTTCGCCACCGTATAGCCGTACATGTTGGATGCGTCGGCAAGGTTGCCCTCGGGGTAGTACTTGCCCATGAACGCGCGCCACTCCTTCACCGACGCGTCGTCCTTCCACTGCTCGTCGAGCGGATCCTTGAGGTACTGCGTTGAGATCAGGCCCGTCGATTTCTCCAAGCCCGCCGGCTTCAGCACCGAGCCGATGGAGGCCGACACGTTGTTGATGTAGTGCGTCGGCTTCCAGCCGGTGTCGTAGGCCTTGCGGATCGCCTGCGCGGCGAACTTCGGCGTGGTGATATTGAAGAAGGTGTCCGCGCCGGAAGCCTGCAGCTGCACGATCTGCGAATCGACCGTGGGATCCGCCACCTCGTAGGACACTTCCTTGACGATCATGTTCGCCTTGGCGCCGAGGCCGTCCTTGAAGCCCTTGAGGTAATCCTTGCCGTAGTCGTCGTTCTGGTAAAGGATGCCGATCTTCGCCTTGGGGTTGTTCTTCAGGATGTGCTCGGCGTAGATGCGTCCCTCGGTCTGGTAGTTCGGCTGCCAGCCCATGGTCCACGGAAATCCGCGTGGATCGTTCCACTTGGTCGCGCCGGTGGCGACGAACGCGTGCGGCACCTTCTTCGAATTCATGTACTTGTGGATCGCGGTGTTGGGTGGTGTGCCGAGCGTCTGGAACAGGAACAGCACCTGGTCCTGCTCGACGAGCTTGCGCGCCATCTCCACCGTCTTCGGCGGGCTGTAGCCATCGTCGTAGGAGACCCACTCGATCATGCGGCCGTTGATGCCGCCCTTCTCGTTCACCATTTTCCAGTAGGCGCCGATCGACTTGCCGATCGTGCCGTAGGCGGACGCGGGGCCGCTGTACGGATTGGTGTTGCCGATCTTGATGACCTTGTCGGTCGCGCCCGGGTCGTATTTCTTCTGCGCCAGCGCGGCAGGGGACGCCAGCGCGACGGCGAGCAATGCTGCAATCGGTACGAGCTTCATGTGTTCCTCCTCCTCAGGTGGACTGTGACCTATTTTGCGCCTTTCGCGCCAGCCGGGCTAGGGCCATGCGTACGGCGCCCGCAACTCCCATCGGCATCAGATACACGAAAACCAGCAGGAATACGCCGAAGATCGCCCAGGGAGCGGCCCTGGAGATCTCATCGGCGATATTGGGCACGAACTGGATGAACAGCGCCCCATAGATCGCGCCGGAGATCGAGGCGAGCCCGCCGATCACGATGCCGACCAGGAACACGATCGACACGAAGATGTTGAAACTGTCGGGCGCCACGTACTGGATGGCGATCGCGCCGAGCGCACCGGCCACGCCGGTGTACATGGCGGACACGCCGAAGGCGAGCGACTTGACCATCGCCGTGTTGATGCCCATCGCCTCGGCGGCGATATGCTGGTCGCGGATGGCGATCATCGCGCGCCCGATGCGTCCGCGCAGCAGGTTCCAGGCCAGCACGAACATCAGCACCGCCACCGCGAGCGTGAATAAGTAAAGCCACTGGTCGGGGTTGATCGGCAACCCGAAAGGGGGATCGGGCTTGTTGATCACGATGCCCTGCACGCCGCCGGTCCATTTCTCCAGGTGGTGGTACTTGAGCAGCGCCGGCAGCGAGACGCCGAGCGCGAACGTGGCGAGCGCAAGGTACAGGCCCTCCAGGCGCAGCGCCGGCAGGCCGAAGAGGAATCCCGCGACGAGGCACACCAGCGCGGCGAAGGGCAGCGTGGCCCAGTAAGGCATGCCGTACTGGTCCATGAGGATGGCCGCGGTATAGGCGCCGATGGCGTAGAAGGCGCCGTGGCCGAGCGAGATCTGGCCGTTGTAGCCGGTGAGCAGATTGAGACCGAGCAGCGCAATGGCGTACACCAGCGTCAGCGTGAACTGGAAGGTGCGGTAATCGCTGACCAGGAACGGGATCGCGCCGGCAGCCAGCACCAACGCGGCGACGAGGATGATCTGGCGCCGGCTCATACCCGCGTCACCATCACCTTGCCGAAAATCCCCGAGGGCTTCACCACCAGCACGCCGATGATCAGCACCAGCGCCACCGCGAGCTTGAGCTCGTTGCCGATGACGAAGGCGCCGAGCACGTTCTCCAGCACGCCGACGAGGAAGCCGCCGAACACCGCACCGCCCGGATTGTCGATGCCGCCCACCAGCGCCGCGGCGAAAGCGTAGAGCAGCACCCCGCCCATCATGTTCGGGTCGAGGAACACGATCGGCGCCACCATCATGCCGGCGACGCTGCCGATGGCGGCCGCGAGACCCCAGCCGAGCGCCAGCATCCAGCCCACGCGAATTCCCACCAGGCGTGCGGACTCGGGATTCTGCGCCGCCGCGCGCATCGCAAGGCCGAGCGGCGTGAAGCGGAAGAACGCGTACAGCAGCAGCAGCACCACCAGCGTGACGCCGATGGCGCCACCGCCGTGCGAAGTGATGTACTGGCCGAAAATCGGCTCGGCGGGGAAGGGGCTGGGGAAGGTCTTGATGGTGTAGCTGAAGACCCAGCCGGTGACGCTGTTCAGAATCACCAGGAGCGCGATGAACACCACCACGATCACGAGCACGGGCGAGTTCTCCACCGGGCGGATGATGACGCGCTCGATCACCACGCCGAGCACGAAGGCGAAGACCACGGTTAGCAGGAACGCGGGCCAGTACGGCATGCCGGCGTTGATCAGGCTCCACGCGAAGTAGGTAGCGAACATCGCCATCTCGCCCTGCGCGAAGTTCACCAGGTGCGTCGCCTGGTAGATCATCACCAGCGCCAGCGCGAGGCTGGCGTAGATGCCGCCGGTGGCGAGGCCAGCGAGTACCTGGTGCAGGAACGCGTCCATGCCGGTGTCCTCAGTATCCCAGGTAAGAGCGCTGCACGGCGTCGTTGCTTTTGATCTGGTCGGCGGTCCCGGACAGGACCACGCGCCCGGTCTCGATCAGGTAGGCGTGGTCCGCAAGGTCCAGCGCCATGGCCGCGTTCTGCTCCACCACCAGCATGCTGACTTTCTCCTTCGCGTTCACGGTGCGCAGGATTTCGAACAACTCGCGCACGATGAGCGGGGCGAGGCCGAACGAGGGCTCGTCGAGCAGCATCAGCTTGGGCCGCAGCATCAGTGCGCGCGACACGGCGAGCATCTGCTGCTCGCCGCCCGAGAGCGTGCCCGCCTGCTGCTCGCGGCGCTCTTGCAGACGCGGAAAGTAGCCGTAGACGCGCTCGAGGTCGGATTCGACCGCGTCGCGACCCCGGCGCGTATAGGCGCCCAGGCGCAGGTTTTCCTCGGTGGTCAGGTTGACGAAGGTG
The DNA here is from genome assembly GCA_027624175.1 of Pseudomonadota bacterium. Lineage (GTDB taxonomy): Bacteria > Pseudomonadota > Gammaproteobacteria > Burkholderiales > SG8-39 > JAABQT01. Next base: position 3,578 of record JAQBXT010000057.1, read on the forward strand.
CCGCGGCCGTCGGGCACGTGCGCGATGCCCTTGCGCACGATGTCCTCGGTGGCCTTGCCGTCGATCCTCTCGCCGGCGAACTTCACTTCGCCCTGCGTCTTCACCATGCCGCACAGCGCGCGCAGGGTGGTGGTCTTGCCCGCGCCGTTGGCACCGAGCAGCGTCGTAATAGTGCCGTCCTCCATGGCAAACTCGATGCCGTGCAGCACGCGCGTTGGCCCGTATGCCGCGTGCAGGTTGGAGACCTCGAGGATCGCCGCCATCAGTGCGCGCCCCCGAGGTAGGCCTGGATCACCTCGGGATGCGCCTGCACCTCGGCGGGCGTGCCCTCGGCGATTTTCCTGCCGAAATTGAGCGCCACCACCCGGTCGGAGATACTCATCACCAGGCTCATGTGGTGCTCGACCAGCAGCACTGTCAGCCCGAACCGGTCGCGGATCTCCTTGATCAGGGTGCCGAGGTCCCCGACTTCCTCGTGATTGAGGCCGCTCGCCGGCTCATCGAGCAGCAGCAGCTTGGGTTCCGCGGCCAGGGCGCGCGCAAGTTCCACGCGCTTTTGCGTGCCGAAGGGCAGGTCGGCGACGCGCGCGCCCGCCACCGCCTCCAGTCCCAGGAAACGCACCAGAGATTTCGCCTTTTCCAGCGTGGCGCGCTCCTCGTGCGTCACCGCGGGCAGGCGCAGGGAATTGACGAAGAAACCGCTGTGCGTGCGGCAGTGGTGCCCGACCATGATGTTGTCGAGCACGGTCATGGTCCTGAACAGGGCGAGGTTCTGGAAGGTACGCCCGATGCCAAGCGCGGCGATGCCGTGCTTGGGCACCTGCAGGAGCGAAACGCCATTGAACAGGATGTCGCCGCTGCCGCACTCGTAGAGGCGCGACAGGCAGTTGAACAGCGTGGTCTTGCCGGCGCCGTTGGGCCCGATCAGGCCGACGATGCGCCCGGCCTCGACGTCGAAGGAGACGCCGTCCAGCGCGACGATGCCGCCGAAGCGCACCCCCACGCCTTCTACGCGCAACAAGGCCCCTGCAGCAATCGGGTCGATCACCCCTCCTCCAAGAGATTCTTTCCGTGGCGCCGCGCGCGCGCTCTTTTTTCCTGTGCCAGATTGTTAGCCGACCTTGCTCCCAGAGTCAACAATGGAGCTTACCGGGCTCGCGGACTCTGCGTTGGTGCGAGAGAATCGGCGCTCACCGGTCGGTGCTCAGTGAAGCACTGGTCTTGGGCTGGCGGAGGAAATAGCGCCTTGCGTATCGCGTTGTGCAACGAGGTCATCGCGCCGATGCCGTTCCCGCAGCAATGCGAGTACGCGCCCAAGCTCGGCTACGACGGCCTGGAAATCGCGCCCTACACCCTGTCGGAGGCGCCGCAGCTGCTGGGCAGCGCGCAGCTTGCGGCGGCGCGCGCCGCCGCCAAGGATGCGGGCATCGCGGTCACCGGCCTGCACTGGCTGCTGGTGAAGCCCGCCGGGCTCTCCATTTCGACCCGCGACGACGCCGTGCGCCGGAAAACGCTCGACATGATGTTTGCGCTGATCGAGCAGTGCGCCGAGCTGGGCGGGCGCTACCTGGTGCATGGCTCGCCGCACCAGCGGCGCATCGATCCCGGCGACACGCGTGCTGCCGCCCTCGGGCGTGCGCAGGAATGTTTCGCGGCGGTGGCCGGGCGCGCGGAAAAGGCGGGCGTGCTCTATTGCATCGAGCCCCTGTCGTCCGAGCACACGCCGCTCATCAACACCCTGCAGGAGGCCGCCGCGCTGGTCGAGGCGGTCGGCAGCCGCGCCGTACGCAGCATGCTCGATTGCAGCGCCGCCGGGCGCATGGAGAGCGAGGCGCTGCAATGACGCCGAAACTTCCCTGCCCGCGCCCGTCGCGCGTGGTGCTCGAGGGCCGCTACGCGCGGCTCGAGCCGCTGGCAGCGGCGCATCTGGATGGCTTGCTCGCAGCGTCCGCGGACGCGAAGAGCTTTGACTACCTGTTCGACGTGCCGCCCGGGAGCCGCGAGGATCTGGGCGCGTGGATCGGGCAGAAAGCGCTGTCGGAGGATCCACTGTTTCACACCGTCGTCGACCGGGCGACGGGCGTTGCCGGCGGGCGGCAGACCTTCATGCGCATCGTGCCAGAGCATGGGGTGATCGAGATCGGCAACATTCTCTGGGGGCCCGCGATCGCGCGCACGCGCGTGGCCACCGAGGCGCTGTACCTCGCCGCGCGCTACGTGTTCGACGATCTTGGCTACCGCCGCTTCGAGTGGAAATGCAACAACCTGAATGAGCCCTCCAAAAAGGCCGCGCTGCGCTTCGGCTTCTCATTCGAGGGCATCTTCCACCAGCACATGTGGGCAAAGGGCGCGAACCGCGACACCGCCTGGTTCGCCATCATCGACGCGCAATGGCCGCGGTTGCGCGCGGCCTACGAGCGCTGGCTCGACCCGTCGAACTTCGATGCGGCGGGCCGCCAGCGCTCGCGGTTGGAAGTCACCAGGGCTTAATCAATGGGAATGCCACACTCCCCGAGTCGAGGCGCGCCGCGATTCCGCGTCGCGGCAATCGACCTGCTGGAACGCGACGTGAAGCTGCGCATGCCGTTCCGCTTCGGCGTGGTGACCCTGACGGAAGCGCCGCAGGCCTTCGCACGCGTGCGCATCCGCCTGGAGGACGGGCGCGAGGCCGAAGGCGCGGCCGCCGAGCTGCTGGCGCCCAAGTGGTTCGACAAGGACCCTGCGCTGTCGAACGAAGACAATTTCGACCAGCTGCGCGCCTCGCTCGGCGGGGCGCGCGAGCAGTACCTGGCCCACGAGGCGCGCACGGCCTGGGCCCATTCTTCGCCGTCGCGGGGCCTGGTCGAGAACTACGGCCCGGCGCTCCTCGACCGCGCGCTCCTCGACGCCCTGTGCCGCGCGCTCGGCGTGTCCTTTTACCGGGCGGTGCAGACCAACCTTGTCGGCGCGGGCAGCTTCGAGGGAATGGACCTCGGCGCCTTCTTCGCCTCGCTCAAGCCGCGGGTGACCATCGCCGCGCGGCACACGGTGGGAATGGTGGACCCGATCACCGCCGGCGACCAGCAGGGCCGCGTCGGCGACGGCTTGCCCGAAACGCTGGCCGAAGTGGTGGCGCGCTATGGCCACCGCTATTTCAAGCTCAAGGTGGGCGGCGACCTGCGCGCCGACGTGGAGCGCCTCGCCGCGATCGCTTCGGTGCTCGACGCCATGCAAGCGCCCTACCACGCCTCGCTGGACGGCAATGAGCAGTACGAGGACATGCAAGGCGTCGCCGCGCTCTGGGCGGCGATGAAGGCCGAGCCCCGGCTGCGCCGCCTGGTGGACTCGGTGCTGTTCATCGAGCAGCCGGTGAAGCGCCAGCGCGCGCTCGAAGCCAGGGTGGAAGGCATCGACAAGCCGGTGATCATCGACGAGTCGGACGATGCGCTCGACGCGTTCCCGCGCGCGAAGGCGCTCGGCTACCGCGGCGTGTCTTCCAAGACCTGCAAGGGCCTGTACAAGTCGCTCGTCAACCGCGCACGCTGCGCCGCCTGGGGCGAGGGCTACTTCATGTCGGGCGAGGACCTGACCATGCAGGCGGGCCTGGCGCTGCAACAGGACACGGCGCTGGTGTCGTTGCTGGGGCTCACGCACCTGGAGCGCAACGGCCACCATTACGTGAACGGCATGGCGGGCCTGCCGCAATCCGAGCAGGATGCCTTTCTCGCCGCGCACCCCGATCTCTACGAGCGCAGCCATGGCGCGGTGCGGGTGAGGATCGCCGACGGCATGCTCTCGATCGGCTCGCTCGATTGCCCGGGCTACGCCAGCGCGGCGCTGCCCGACTGGAACAGCATGCGGGAGATGAAACTGCACAAGGAGTCGGCGTGAGCGCGAAGCGCATCGGCATCATCATGCACGGCGTCACCGGGCGCATGGGCATGAACCAGCACCTCATCCGCTCGATTCTGGAGATCCGCAAGCAAGGCGGCGTGAGGCTGAAGGACGGCACTCGCCTGATGCCCGATCCGATGCTCGTCGGGCGCAATGCTGCCAAGATCGAAGCCCTCGCGCGCGCGCACGGCGTCCGGCGCTGGACAACGGACCTCGACGCGGCGCTCGCATCGAAGGAGGACAGCGTGTTCTTCGACGCTGCCTCGACGCAACTGCGTCCGGCGTTGCTCAAGCGGGCGATCGGCGCGGGCAAGCACATCTATTGCGAAAAACCGGTATCGACCACGCTCGCCGAAGCGATGAGCCTGTACAAGGCGGCGAAGAAGGCGAAAGTCAAACATGGCGTGGTGCAGGACAAGCTCTGGCTGCCGGGATTGCTGAAACTCGCCAGGCTGCGCGAGCAGGGCTTCTTCGGCCGCATCCTCGCGGTGCGCGGCGAGTTCGGCTACTGGGTGTTCGAGGGCGACCCGCAGTCTTCCCAGTCCGCCGCGCAGCGGCCCTCGTGGAACTACCGCAAGCAGGACGGCGGCGGCATCATCCTCGACATGCTGTGCCACTGGCGCTACGTGCTCGACAACCTCTTCGGGCAGGTTCGGGCCGTGAGCTGCCTGGGCGCGACGCACATCCCGCAGCGCTGGGACGAGAACGGAAAGAAGTACAAGGCCACCGCGGACGACGCGGCCTACGCGACCTTCCGGCTCGCGGGCGGCGTGATCGCGCATTTCAATTCCTCGTGGGCGGTACGCGTGCGGCGCGACGACCTGCTGACGCTGCAGGTGGACGGCACCCACGGCAGCGCGGTGGCGGGGCTGCGGCGCTGCCTGGTGCAATCGCGCGACGACACGCCCAAGCCGGTGTGGAACCCGGACATTGCGCAGCCGATCGATTTTTTCGCCGGCTGGAAAGAAGTGCCGGACGGCGACTATGACAACGCCTTCAAGGTGCAGTGGGAGATGTTCCTGCGCCACGTCGCGGGCGACGGGCCGTTCCTCTGGGGCCTGCTCGAGGCCGCGAAGGGCGTGCAGCTGGCCGAACTCGGACTGAAGAGCTGGAAGCAGAAAAAATGGATCGACATCCCCAAGCTGAAGGCCTGAGCCTCAAGCTGGCGGTGAACGGATGCAACTGAGAAAGCTCAGCGCCGGCTTCGGCGCGGAGAGCGAAGCCTTCGGCGCGCCGTTCCAGGAGATCTGGGACGCGTTCTTCGCCGCGCAGGTGCTGGTGATGCGCGGCTTGCGCCTCACGGCGGGCCAGTTCCTCGAGTTTGCGTGTCGCTTCGGGCGGCCCGAGCCGCACGTCATCGACCAGTTCCACCACCCCGAGCACGCCGACATCCTGCTCCTGTCGAACCGGAAAAAGGACGGCGAGCCGGTGGGTCTGGCGGACGCCGGCACCTACTTCCACACCGACTACTCCTACCTCGAGGTGCCGGCGCGCTGCACCCTGCTCTATTCGATCGAAGTGCCGCAGCGCGGGGGCGACACGCTGTTCGCCAATCAGTACGCCGCTTACGACGATCTGTCATCGCCGCTGAAGCAGCGCATCGAAGGTCTGGTTGCATTGCACCACTACGGCAACCGGGACGACCTGGACCAGGCCTCGCGCACCGTAGCCTCCGTCCTGACCGGGGATCAGGAGGACAAACTGGGGTGGGTGAAGCATCCGCTGGTGCGGTGCCACCCGGTCACCGGCCGGAAGGCGCTGTACGCCGTCTCCGGCAGCTCCTTCGGCATCGAGGGCATGCCCAAGGATGAGGCGCTCGGCCTGCTCGATGAGCTCAAGCGCCACGCCACGCGGGAAAAGTATCAGCTGCGCCTGAAATACGGCGTCGGCGATCTCGTAATCTGGGACAATGCATCGCTGCTGCACTCGGCGACGCTGACCGCTCCAGAAGATCCGCGCACCCTGTGGCGCATAACCGTCAAAGAGGAGGGCAAAAAGTGAAACGTCAATTGCTGGTGGCCGCGTTGTGTGCGGCGTTCGCGATTCCCGCTGCCGCGCAAACCGTCACGCTGCACGGCGCTTCCCAGTTCAACGACGACCATGCCTTTACCAAGGCGATGGTGAAATTCGAGGAGCTGGTGAAGAAGTACTACGGCAAGCCGGTGGATTTCGTGCTGCACAAGAACTCCGAGCTCGGCCTGGAAAAGCAGTACTTCGAGTACATGGCGCAGGGCAAGGCGGTGGACTACGCCATCGTGTCGCCCGCGCACATGTCGACTTTTTCCAAGGCCGCGCCGTTCATCGACGCACCGTTTCTGTTCCGCGACCTCAAGCACTGGAACAAGGTGCTCGACGCGGACGTGCTCAAGCCCGTTGCCGACGAGATCGCGCAAAAGGCCGATGTGAAGCTGATCGGATTCGCCGGCGGTGGCACGCGCAACATCTTCGTCAACAAGCCGGTGCGCAACATGGAAGAGCTGAAGGCGCTCAAGGTGCGCGTGCAGGGTGCGCCGATCTGGTCCAAGACTTTCGCCGCCGCCGGCATGGCGCCCACCGTGATCGCCTACAACGAGGTCTACAACGCGATCCAGAACGGGGTCATCGCCGCGGGCGAGAACGAGGCCGCGGGCGTGGAGCAGATGAAGTTCTACGAGGTCGCGCCGCACCTGTCGATGACGCAGCACGCCATCACCATCCGGCCGCTGTGCTTCTCGGGCAAGACCTTCGCCAAGCTCGACAAGGCCTTGCAGGCCGCGGTGCTGAAGGCGGGCAAGGAGGCGGGCGCCTACGGCCGCAAGATCGAGTCGAGCGAGGACGAGGCGAAGCTGGTCAAGATGGAAGGCGAAGGCAAGCTCAAGCGCGTGCCATTCGCCGGCAGAAGCCAGATGAAGAAGCTGGTCGACCCGGTGATGGCGGCCTACGCGAAAGAGATCGGCGCCGAGAAGATCCTGGCGAAAATCAACGCCATCAAGTAGCGCATTGACGATGCAGATGCGGCGGCGCTGACGCGCCGCCGCTTTTTCGTGTTCAAGAAGATCACGCACGGGTACGGGACGCTGCTGTCCTGGCTGCTGGTCGCCTCGGTGGCGATCCTGATCATTCCTGTGTCGCTGCAGATCTTCTCGCGCTACACCGCGCTGATCCCGAGCTACATCTGGACCGAGGAAATGGCGCGCGTGCTGTTCATCTGGTCCATCATGCTCGGCGCCATGGTCGGCATCCGCGAGGGCACGCACTTCGTGGTGGACCTGTGGCCGGCGATGAACGCGCGCGCGCAGGCGGCGCTGCGGCTGGTGTCCGCGGTGTTCGTGCTGGTGTTCGCCCTGGTGTTCCTGTGGTGGGGCATCGACTTCACCCGCTTCGCGTTCGGCCGCATCTCCGAGCTGGCCGAGTTGCCGCTGTGGATCATCCACGTCGCCTGGCCGCTCGCCGGCGGGACCTGGATCCTGTTCCAGGGCGAGCATATGTGGAGTGACCTGCGGGTTCTCACGGCAGGCCGGCAATGACGGGCGCCACCCTGCTCGACCCGGCCACCGCGAGCCTGATCATGTTCGGCGCGTTCTTCCTGCTGCTCGCGCTGCGCGTACCGGTCGCGTTCGCCCTGGGGCTCGCCTGCCTGCCGATCTTCGTCATCGAGGACCGCCTCACGCCGCAGAACCTGGTGCAGGAGACCTTCAACGCCTACAACTCCTTCATCCTGCTGGCGGTGCCGTTTTTCCTCCTCACCGCCAACCTGATGAACGTGGGCGGCATCACCAACCGCCTGGTACGCCTGTCGCGCGACCTGGTGGGACATTTCCCCGGTGGCCTGGCGCAGGTGAACGTGGTGCTGTCGCTGTTCTTCGCCGGCATCTCCGGCTCCTCCACCGCCGATGCGGCGAGCCAGTCGAAGATCTTCATCGAAGCGCAGAGAAAGGAAGGCTACGACGACAGCTTCTCGGTGGCGATCACCGCGGTCTCGGCGGTGCTGGCGGTGATCGTGCCGCCTTCGATCCTGATGATCGTCTGGGGCGGGCTGCTCACGGTGTCCATCGGCGGGCTGTTCCTCGCCGGCATCGTTCCGGGCCTGCTCATCGCGGTGGCGCAGATGGCCACGGTGCACGTGTACGCCAAGCTGCGCAATTACCCGACCTACCCGCGTGCCACGCTGATCGAGACCTTCAAGGCGATCGGCATTGCCGTGCCGGCGCTGATGACGCCCGTGATCATCATCGGCGGCAAGATTTTCGGCTGGTTCACCGCCACCGAGTCGGCCTGCATCGCGGTGCTGTACGCGGGTACGCTCACCATGTTCGTGTACCGCGAGATGGACCTGAAGGGCCTGCACCACGCGCTGCTCGAGACCGGGCGGCTCACCGGCGTGGCCCTGTTCTGCGTCGGCACCGCGTCCGCGTTCGGCTGGCTGCTCGCCTACTACCAGATCC
>JAQBXT010000058.1 GCA_027624175.1 Pseudomonadota bacterium
AATGACGCGCACCGATCGGCGCGCGGAGCGGCGCCGAATAAGTGTCGCTGTCGATTGCGTTGTTGGACCGCACTTACACTGACTCACGCAGAACGCTAGCCATGCGTGTCTGCCAACCTGGGCCGGTGGCCTTCCAGCGCGCAAGCGTATCGGGCGATAACCTGAGGCTAATGGCGACTTTTGAATTCGGAGACTTAGGACGGCCACGTGGCTTGAGCATGTTGGCCGCAGTGCGCGCGCCAAAGATTTTCGGTAGAACTTTCTGCGCCGGGCGGGCCTTCGCAATCATGGCCGCGGTCCATTCCGGATTTGTGCGGGTGGTCTTTCTAGATTTTGGCTGCTTTTTCATACCGGTTTACCTCGCGTTTGTTGGCCTTTCGCAGACTGATGACCCGAGGCTTGCCATCGCGTGGCGTGAACACCACGCTATGCAGCCGATCCTCAATGAAGCCAAGTACGCAGTAGCGCCGTTCTCCATAGTCTTTGCGCTTGTCTTCCCAGATCAGGGCTGTTGCCCAGTCGAGTTGCTCGGCAAGGTCCAATGAAAGACCGCGCTCTGAAATATTGCGGCCTTCCTTTTGGGGATCCTTATCCACACGGTTATTGTATATACGTATATACAAAAAGCAAGCCCGGCTAACACCTGTGGGCTACTCTTACGGTGCGGTCCAACGTTCCGCACCACCCGCGCGCGCCGCTCTCGCGCGCGTCGGTGTGCGTGCGGCGGTTAGACCGATCATCTCTTCCGCCCTACGCCCTTGGCCTTGATCTGCGCGTTTAGGTTCCGGATCTCGTTCTTTAGCGCATACTCATCTACGTCATTCAATTCTGGGATCTTGTTCTGTGCGTACGCGATCATCGCGCGTTGAGTCGGAAGGCGTACGAACCGAGAGTCATCAAGAAGGCGCGGCAATGCCGCTAGTGCCTTACGATCTCTCTCCTCCTGTGCCACCTGTGACCGCTCTTCAGCAGCGGCGTGACTGCTCTCAACTTGATCGGTGGCCTTTTCCCAAAGGCCAATGAACTTGAGCCACCAATCCTCGTTGAGGAAGAAATTGAGAGTGACACTGGGCGATACAAGTGAGAGCTTGTACGTCGCGATTTCACCAATATGCGCTTTGAACTCACGCAGTTTAGGTACAAGCGTACAAAGGTCTATTTCCTCTTCAGCGCCAGTTTCATTCTCCCCTTCAGGCGCATACGAAAAACGCGTCTCCGTAAGGACTTCGGTATAGATCAGGACTATCGGCGTCCCGGGTGCGTGTGCCGCTTCAACGAACTCAGTCAGCCCCCCCCAATGAACGTACGGCCTCTTGGGTCATCATCGAACGGACTACCCTCGACAAGAACCGGGTGCAGCTTTGCGGCCCGCAATTGTTTTTTTAGTTCTTCTAGCCCCATAGGACCGCTCCCTACTTGATACCTCTGGACCCGACGACGAATCGAGGATCGTCCTCGGCAGGTTCAAAAAACGCCCAAAACTGCCGCTCTGGCGGACGCACCCCGATCCTAGTTTGGACCATGGGGGTAGACACCAAAAGTCGAGCGCCATTGTCGAAAACTATTTCAAGCGAACCGTCGTCACCAGCACTGAGGCCGAGGCAGGTGACAGGGACAAGGCGACCAATAGCCGCCGCAGAACTGTTCGGGTCTGCGACGACCTCGTTGCCCTTCTTCCATGACCACGAGCATTCGATGTTCATTGCGAAAGTTCCACGCTCCTTCGACTCGCCGCCGTTCTGAAACAACACTTGGTGGTCGCCGATCTCGAGGCTCAAGAGGCCTGGCATATTTTCAATGCCCCAGATCGGAAGGCCCAGAATCGGCCGTAGCTTCTGCTCGATCGCTTGCTTCATGGTAAGAGCGGTCTAACGTGCCGTTAACGCGCGGGCCGCTTGCGGCCCGTCGGCGTTGAACGGATGGTTCGGCGAAGGACTCCAGCGAGAGGAGCCATCAGCGGGTTCCCGAGCCACCGATCCGCCGCGCCAGGAAATCAAGCGTCAGCTTCCAGGTCGCTTCGACAGATTCCCGGTTGTACCGGTAAGTGACCGTCCGCCCTCCCTGCCGCTCCGTGAACGGCTTGTCGCCCATCCACGTGTGGTCGAACGCGTGGGTGGTACCCGGAAAGACCGTGAGTTCCACAGGCATTCCCCTGGCCGCATTCTTTTTCGCCTGGTCGATACACGAACGCGGATCCGCCTCATCATCGTCGGTGCCCACCAGCACCAGCAGCGGGATATCGGTGTCATCGTAGAAGTTCCATTGATGGTCGCGGTATGCTTGTCCGCCCTGTTGGTTGCACCATGGGTACACGCTGATGATCGCGGCAAACCGCTCCCCGCCCAGATGCTTTGCACGGAAGCCTTCGCTCGCTTCGCGCAATCCCGCCATAGCGCCATAGGAGAATCCCATCTGCACGATGCGCTTGCCGTCCACGAACGGCAGGGAACGCAAATGCCGCATGGCAGTGACATCGTCCTGGGCGTACTCGGTCACGCTTACGTTGAAGCTCCCGCAGTTCGTATTCATGCGGCGCGGGCCGAGATGATCCACGACCAGGACTGCGTAGCTCGCGGCCAGGAAGCGCTGCGCCCATTCGAAGATGTGCTGCCGCAGCGGTCCGCACGTGTGCGAGAGAACTACCGCAGGAAACGGACCAGCGCCTTCGGGAGCATAGAGCCTCGCGCCCGTGAACGCGCCCCGGCCAGGCAGTTTGACCTCGCGCTCGGGTTCCTTCGGGAAAGCCAGATCCGGTTGCGCGGTACACGGCGTCGCGCAGGAAAAAGCGAGTGCGGCCAAACATGCCACCGTTGATCGGTTCATCGGAAGACCTCCAGCGCCGAACGTAATGTGAACTCCCTAAACGGAGGTCAATTAGACACCCGACCACCTCAGCCTGACATCTGTCCCTCAGGATCAAGCGTTTAGCGCACTGTACGTATCTACACTATCCGGGTTCTGCGCCCCGTCGAGGCGGATATCAGGGGAGATAGGCTGCAGCGAAGCGAAAAACCGCCCTCTATTCAAAGGGCAATGAACCTACCCACCCCCGCTTCCTCTGCCTGCTTGTCCGCGTGGTACGACGAGCGCACCATCGACCCGATCGCCGCGTGCCTGAACCCCAACGCCTGCGCCTCGCGCTCGAACATCCCAAACACATCCGGATGCACGTAGCGCTCCACCGACAAATGGTGTGGCGACGGCTGCAGGTACTGCCCGATGGTCAGCATGCCCACACCATGCGCGCGCAAATCGCGCATCACCTGGAGGATCTCCTCGTCGGTCTCGCCCAGCCCCACCATCAATCCTGACTTGGTGGGCACCGACGGCACGTGCTGCTTGAACTCCTGCAGGAGCTTCAGCGAGTGTCGGTAATCCCCGCCCGGACGCGCCTGGCGATACAAGCGCGGTACGGTTTCCAAGTTGTGGTTCATGACATCAGGCGGCGCAGCCAGCAGTATCTCCAGCGCCCGGTCCATGCGCCCGCGGAAATCGGGCACCAGAACCTCAATGGCGGTCTGCGGCGAACGTTCGCGCACCGCGCGAATGCAATCCACGAAGTGCTGCGCCCCGCCATCCTTCAGGTCATCCCGGTCGACGCTGGTGATGACGACGTACTTCAAGTTCAGCTTCGCAATGGTGTCCGCAAGATGCGCGGGCTCCTCCGCATCCGGGGCCAGCGGCCGGCCATGCCCCACGTCGCAGAACGGACAGCGCCGCGTGCAGATGTCGCCCAGGATCATGAACGTCGCCGTGCCCTTGCCGAAGCACTCGCCAATGTTCGGGCAGGAGGCTTCCTCGCACACGGTATGGAGTTCCTGTTCCCGCAGGATCTTCTTGATCTCGTAGAAGCGCGTGCCCGCGCTCGCCGCCTTGACGCGGATCCACGCCGGCTTGGCCAGCGGTGCCTTGGGCACGATCTTGATCGGGATGCGGGCGGTCTTCTCGCGGCCCTTTTCCTTGATGCCGGCTTCACGCATCTCAGAGCCTGCTCGCCAAGAGGCGCGCGAGGCGGATGCCGACTTCCTTCGCCGTGCCGGTGACGCCGAAATCGCGCGCCTGCACCACTTTCAGTCCCGGATACCCGCAGGGATCGATGGCGGCAAAAGGAGCCAGATCCATGTCCACGTTCAATGCCAGTCCGTGCCACGCGCGCCCGCGCGTGACGCGGATGCCCAGAGAAGCGATCTTCGCGCTGCCGACATACACCCCGGGCGCGCCGGCCTGGCGCTCGGCCTCGATGCCGTAGCTGGTAAGGAAATTGATCACGCACTGCTCGAGCAGGTGCACGAACGCTTTCACCTTGATGCCGCGCCGCCCGATATCGACCATGGTGTAGATCACCGCCTGCCCCGGCCCATGATAGGTGATCTCCCCGCCGCGCCCGGCTTGCACCACCGGGATGCCGTTCGCCACCTTCGGTCCGAATTTCGGATCCGCGCCCTGCCCCAGCGTGTACACCGGCGGATGCTCCACCACCCACAACTCATCGGGCGTTTCCGCGTCGCGCGCCAGCGTGAATTCGCGCATGCGCGCGAGCACCGCCGCGTAGTCGGTCAGGCCAAGGCTCTTGATGCGCGGCGCCACCGCCAAGTCCATCAAAGCACCATCACCACCGAGGGGTGGTCGCACAGGTCGAGGTACAGGGCGTCGAGCTGCTCGCGGGATTGGGCACGGATGGTGCAGGTGACGCTCAGGTATTTGCCCTGGCGGCTGGGGCGCAGCTCCATGGTGGCCGCGTCGAAGTCCGGCGCGTGCCTGCGGACGATGGTGATCACCGTGTGCGCGAAGCGCGCTTCCTTCCGCCCCATCACCTTGATCGGAAAGTCGGTGGGATAGGAGAGCAGCGATTCTGCGTTGGCAATCGGCATCAGGCCGAGACCGCCTCCTTGCGCATCACCTTCGCCTTGAACTCCTGGTACGCCTGCCAGGCCTTCCTGAACAGCGGCCCGGGCTTGCCCTCGCCGACGGGCTTGCCGTCCAGCGTGACCACCGCAAGGATTTCCTTGGAGGAGGAGGTCACCCACACCTCGTCGGCGCCGCGCACCTCGGCCTCCGAGACGTCGCGAAACTCGAGGGGAATCTTGGTGATCTGCGCGATTTCCACCACCACGTCGTAAGTGATGCCCGGCAGGATGAGGTTCGATTTCGGCGGCGAGAGCAGCAGGCCGTTCTTCGCCACGAACACGTTGGAGGCCGAAGCCTCGGTGAGCTTGCCGTCGCGGAACAGGATCGTCTCTGCCGCGCCCGCGTCCGCCGACGCCTGGCGCGCGAGGACATTGCCGAGCAGCGAGATTGACTTGATGTCGCAGCGCAGCCAGCGGTTGTCCACCGCGGTGACCGCACCGACGCCTTGGTCCACCAATTCCTTGGGCGGGTTGACCAGCGGGTTGGACATCACGAACACCGTAGGCTCGATATCGGCCGGGAAAGCGTGGTCGCGCTTGGCCACCCCGCGCGTCACCTGGAAGTACACACCCTGGTCCTCCCAGGGCTGCTGCCGGACGAGCTCGCGGATGATCTCGCGCCACTTTTCGCGCGCATAGGGATTGCGGATGCGCGCCGCCGCGAGGCTGCGCTCGAGCCGCGCCAGGTGCTCGTCCATGCGAAACGGCACACGTGAATACACCGGGATCAGCTCGTACACGCCGTCGCCGAAGATGAAGCCGCGATCGAGCACCGGCACCATTGCCTGCTCGATCGGGAGGAACTTGCCATTCAGGAAAACCATGCCGGCCCCGCTACTTGACCCACAAACGCAGTGTATCCCAGGCGCGGCCGACAAAACCCGCCGCAGCCACGCGTTGCAGTGCCACCACCGGGTATTCCCCCAGCGGCTCGGAGCCCAGCGTGACGCGCAGCACGCCGACTTTGTGTCCCTTGGGCACCGGCGCCAGCACCGGCGGCAGCGTCAGCAGCTCCGCTTGCAGCTTGCCCGCCGCTCCCTTGGGCACGGTGACCACCAGCCCGCGCGCGAACCCCGCCGCTACCGTGGTCTCTGCGCCCTTCCACACTTGGACCGATTTCACCGCCTCGCCCGGCGCGTAGAGCTGCACGCCATCGAAGTTCTGGTAGCCCCAGTTCAACAGCTTCTGCGATTCCTGCGTGCGCGCGTATTCGGTGCTCGCGCCCAGCAGCACCGAGAGCAGCCGCCGGCCGCCGCGCTGCGACGAGGCGATCAGGCAGTAGCCCGCGTCTTCGGTATAGCCGGTTTTTACCCCGTCCACGCTCGGGTCGAGCCACAGCAGGCGATTGCGGTTCATCTGCGTGATGTCGTTGTAGCGGAACTCCTTCTGCGCGTAGTAGCGCGCGTACTCGTCCGGAAAATCCCGGATCAGCGCTGCGGCCAGCACGTACAGGTCGCGCGCCGTGCTGGCATGCCCCGGCGCGGAGAAGCCGGTGGCGTTGGCATAGGTGGTGTGCGCCATGCCCAGGCGCGCCGCCTCGCGGTTCATCAGCGCGACGAACGCGGCCTCCGAGCCGGCGAGCGCTTCGGCGAGCGCGAGCGCGGCGTCGTTGCCCGAGTGCACCACCAGGCCGAGGAGCAGCTCCTGCACGCTGACCGGCTTGTCCGGCTGGATGAACATGCGTGAGCCTCCCGTGTGCCAGGCGCGCTCCGAGACCTGCACCGCGGCGGTGGCGGCGAGGGCTTTTTCCCGCAGCGCGCTGAACACCACGTAGGCGGTCATCAGCTTGGTGAGCGAGGCGGGGGCGAAGCGCTTGTCGGCCTTCTCCTCCGCCAGCACCTGCCCGCTGCTCAGGTCCGCCAGCACCCAGGCTTTGCCCGCGAGCTGCGGCCCGGTCTGGGTCTGCGCCTGCGCCGCGGCGAGGAAAGAAAGCAGGACCGTCGCGACGAGAAGCGCGCGCATGCGAAGAAAACTACCGCAGCGCGAGCGGCGCGCCGCCCGGAACGAGTTGCTCGACCAGGACCCGCGCGCTGCCGGCCGCCACGTAGCCGAGCTTGTAGGCGGCGGCGTAGGACAGGTCGATGACGCGCCCGGCGTGGAACGGCCCGCGATCGTTGACGCGCACCACCACCGTCCTGCCATTGGCGAGGTTGGTGACGCGCGCGTAGCTCGGGATCGGCAGGATCGGGTGCGCCGCGCTCATCTTGTACATGTCGTACTTCTCGCCGCTGGAGGTGGGGTTGCCGTGGAAACGCTTGCCGTACCAGCTCGCCGCGCCGCGCTGCTGGAACGGACCGACGCGCGTGAGCGGCACGTAGCCCTTGCCGAATTGCTCGTAGGGCCGGTTGGCCCAGCGGTGCAGCGGCTCGTGCCGCGGCACGGCGTCCGGAATCGACGCCAGGTCCGGCACGTGTCCCGGGGGGCCGTCGTCCTTGTAATAGCCGCCGGGGCGCTGGTCGGGCGTCGAACTGCAACCCGCGACGAACACCAGCAGCAGCGCGATGCGCTTCACGCTTCGAAAACCACGTGGCCCGCAACGATGGTGGTGCGCACGCGACCCGCGAGTTCCACGCCAAGAAAGGGCGTATTCCTGCCCTGGCTGCGGAGTTCTCCCGGTGACACGCGCCAATGCGCCTGGGGATCGAACACCACCAGGTCTCCCGGGGCGCCCGGCTCGATGCGGCCCGAGGCCACGCCGAGCACGCGCGCCGGCGCGCTGGTGACGCGCGCCAGCGTCTGCGCGAGGTTGAGCTTGCGCTCCACCCCCCACTTGAGCGCGAGCGGCAGCAGAAGTTCCAGCCCGGTGGCGCCGGGCTCGGCTTCCGCGAATGGCAGCAGCTTCTGATCCTCGTCCACCGGCGTGTGGTCCGACACCGCGCAGTCGATAGTGCCGTCGGCGAGCGCGGCGGCGAGCGCCTCGCGGTCGCGCTGGCTGCGCAGCGGCGGCTCGAGGCGGCAGTGCGAGTCGAAGTAGCCCAGGTCCATGTCGGACAGATGCAGGTGGTGAATGCCGACGTCGCAAGTGAGCGGCAATCCGTCGTGGCGCGCGCGGCGCAGCATGGCGACCCCGGCTGCGCTCGAAACGCGGCAGACGTGCACGCGTGCGCCGGTGGCGCGCACCAGCTCGAACAGCTGCGCCAGCGCGATGGTTTCGGCGAACGCCGGAATACCGGCGAGCCCGAGGCGTGTGGCCACCTCGCCGTCGTGCGCCACCCCGTCCTTGGCAAGCCACGCGTCCTCGGCGCGCAGCCACACCGGAAAGTCGAACGTCGCCGCGTATTGCAGCGCGCGCCACAGCACCTGGGTGTCGCTGACCGGCACGTTGGCCTGTGAAAACGCGACGCAGCCCGCCTCGGCGAGTTCCGCCATCTCGGTGAGCTGCCTGCCCTCGAGCTTCACGGTCAGCGCGCCCACCGGGTAGACGCGCGCGCGCGACAACGCCTTCGCCCGGCGGCGCAGCATGTCCACCAGACCCGGCTCGTCCAGCGGCGGATCGGTATCCGGCGGGCAGGCGAGGCTGGTCACGCCGCCCGCCACCGCGGCGTCCATTTCCGATTCGAGCGTCGCCTTGTGCTCGTGGCCCGGCTCGCGCAGCCGCGCCGCGAGGTCGATCAGTCCCGGGGCGACGACCAGGCCCTTGGCGTCGACAGTGCGATCGGGTGTGCCGCCGCCCTGCACGATCTTGCCGTCGGCAATGAATACGTCGCCCACCGCGTCGCGCCCGCTCGCCGGATCGATCACCCTGCCGCCTTTCACCAGGAGCTTCATGCGCCCCCCACCACCATGCTCATCACCGCCATGCGCACCGCGATGCCAAAGGTGACCTGCGGCAGGATCACCGAGTGCGGTCCGTCGGCCACCGCGGAATCGATCTCCACGCCGCGGTTCATCGGTCCGGGATGCATGACGATCGCGTCCGCCTTGGCCAGCGCGAGCTTCTCCGCCGTCATGCCGTAATGTTTGTTGAATTCCTGCGCGCTGGGCAGCAGCGCCCCGCTCATGCGCTCGTTCTGCAGGCGCAGCATCACCACCACGTCGGCGCCTTTCAGGCCCTCGCGCATGGAGTGGCACACGCGCACGCCGAGCGCCGCGGCCCCGGCGGGAATCAGCGTCTGCGGCCCGATCACGCGCACTTCGGGCACGCCGAACGTGGTGAGGCCGTGGATCAGCGAGCGCGCGACACGCGAATGCAGCACGTCGCCGACGATCGCCACCGTGAGCGCGCCAAAGTCCTTCTTGTAATGGCGGATGGTGTAGAGGTCGAGCAAGCCCTGCGTGGGATGCGCGTGGCGCCCGTCGCCGGCGTTGATCACGTGCTCGTGCGGCTTCACATGGCGCGCGACGAGGAACGGCGCACCGGAGGAGCCGTGGCGCACGACGAAGATGTCGGCCTGCATCGCCGAGAGGTTGGCCACGGTGTCGAGCAGCGATTCGCCCTTGTAGGTGGAGCTCACGGCGACGTTCAGATTGATCACGTCGGCCGAGAGACGCTTGGCAGCGATCTCGAATGTGGTGCGCGTGCGCGTCGAGCCCTCGAAAAACAGGTTGAACACGCTCTTGCCGCGCAGCAGCGGCACCTTCTTGATGTCGCGCTCGGTGACTCCGGCGAAGGACTCGGCCGTATCCAGGATCTTCAGGAGGATTTCGCGCGGCAATCCCTCGATCGACAGCAGGTGCTGCAGTTCGCCGTGCTCGTTGAGCTGCGGGTTACGCTGCATGCACGAACTCCAGCCTGAGTCCGCCCTGATCATCGCGCTTCAGTCGCAGCCGCATGCCGGCGGGTACTTTAATTTTCGCGCCGGCGTGCTGCGCGCAGATCGGCAGCTGCCGACCGTCGCGCTCGGCCAGCACCACCAGCGCGATCGACGCCGGGCGGCCGTAGTCGAACAGCTCGTTGATCGCCGCGCGCACCGTACGCCCGGTATGCAGCACATCGTCCACCAGCAGCAGGTCCTTGCCTTCCACCGCGAAGGGAATCTTCGAGCGCTTGGGATCCTTGGCCAGGCCCTGCTTGGCGTAGTCGTCGCGATAGAACGCGATGTCCAGCAGCCCGAGCGGTTCCTTCAGCCCCAGCGCCGCGTGCAGCCGCCCGGCCACCCAGGCGCCGCCGGTGTGGATGCCGATCATGGCGGTAGTAGGCCCGACGCGCGCCGCAAGCTCGCGCGCGAGCCGCTCGCACAGCTGCTCCACGTCAGGCAGGCTGGCCATAGAAATATTGTTCGAGGATCAATTGCGCCGCCACCGAGTCGATGGCTTTGCGCCGGGTGCCGCGCAGCAAGCTTTCGGCTTCGACCGAGGTGTAGCGTTCGTCGACTTGCGCCACCGGCAGACGAAAGCGCCCTTCGAGCTGGCGCGCGAAGCGCTGCACGCGGCGCGCCATCGGGTGCTCGCCGCGCTCGGCCACCGGCAGGCCGACCACCAGCGTGGCGGGGCGCCATTCCTTCACCAGCTTCTCGATCGCGGCGAAGCCGGGCGCGGCAATGCCGGGCAGCGGGTGCGCGGTGCCGAGTTCGGGCTCGCCGACCGCGACGCCAATGCGCTTCAAACCGAAATCGAAGGCGAGGACGGTGCGGGCAGCCTCAGGCATGTCCCGCCGATTCTGACAGGCGCGCGTAGTCGACGCCGAGCAGCTCCATCGCCGCCGGCAGGCGCTCCTCCCAAGGCAGGTCGAAGATGATGGCGTCCTTCGCCGCAACCGTGAGCCAGGCGTTCTGCCCCAACTCGTGCTCGAGCTGCCCCGCCGACCAGCCGGCGTAGCCCAGGGTCACCAGGATCTTGGCAGGGCCTTCGCCGCGGCCGACCGCCTCCAGGATGTCCTTGGAGGTGGTGAGGCCGACGGCCTCGCCCACTTTCAGCGTCGACTGCCAGTTGCCGGCGGGTTCGTGCAGGACGAAGCCGCGGTCGGTCTGCACCGGGCCGCCAAAGTAGATCGGGGCGTCCGACAGTTCGCGGTCCTTGAGCGTGAGCGACAGGCGCTCGAACAGCGCCTGCAGGGTCATGTCGATGGGGCGGTTGACCACCACGCCGAGCGCGCCCTGGTCGTTATGCTCGCAGACGTAAGTCAGGCTCCTGGCAAAGTACGGGTCGGCCATGCTGGGCATGGCGATCAGGAAGTGGTGCGTCAGGTTGATCGAGGACACGCGCGGGCGCCATTTTACCGCATGCCCTTCGACCCCGCCTTAGTAGCGCAAGTTCTCCAGCGCCTCGTGCAGCTCGCGCAGCAACCCGGCCACCTCCTCCACCGAGGCGGCAGCGCGCGTCGCCGCCGCGGCTGCCTGCTGCGCCCCGGAGAGCATCTCGCGCACCCCGCCGGCGATGGCGCTCGCCGCCGCGCCCTGGGGACTGCGCGGTCTTCGAGACCTGCCCGATACGCTCCGCCAGCTCGCGCAGCCGCTCGCCGAGCTCCACCAGCGTGCGGCCCGAGGCGCTGCTGCCGAGCGCCTCGGCCTGCGTTGCGACCTGCGTGAGCAGGTTGGCGGTCTTTGCCATCTCCGGCGAGGCGCCGCGCACCTGGTCCACGCTTTTCGCCGCGACGCGCACGCGCCGGCCGATGTCCTCGACCACCGCGAGCGCCGCCTGCACCGCCTGGCGCCCCTGCACCGCCGCGGTCACCGACGCGCGCGCGAGATCCGCGGACTGGTTGGCGCGCGCCGAGAGGTCGTTGACGGTGCGCGCCATGCCCAGAGCGCGCAGGCCATCGAGCGCGTCGTTCAGCGCGGCAGCGGCGGCGTGGGTGATTTCACTCCCCACCGCGGCACGCACGGTGAGGTCACCCGCGGCGAGGCCCTCCAGGTCGCGGCGCAGCTGCTCGACCGCTTCGAGGCCGCGCTCGTGGTAGCGGCGCAGCACCACCAGGCGCCGCGTGGCGCTTTCGCGCTGGCGGCGCCCGT
>JAQBXT010000059.1 GCA_027624175.1 Pseudomonadota bacterium
CGCCGCGGCGGCGCAACGACTGGCGCGGGAATGGGCCGCCCTGTTTCCCGGACGCTACTACCTCGAGATCCAGCGGGCCGGATTTCCCCAGGGCGAGGCCCTGCTCGCGCGCACGGTGGAGCTGGCCACGCACCTCGCGTTGCCGGTGGTCGCCACGCACCCGGTGCAGTTCCTCGCGCCGGAGGACTTCAGGGCGCACGAGGCGCGCGTGTGCATCGCCCAGGGCTACGTGCTCGGCGACCAGCGCCGCCCGCGCCTGTTCACTGCGGAGCAGTACTTCAAGTCCCAGGCAGAGATGGCGCAGCTGTTCGCCGACGTGCCGCAGGCGCTCGCCAATTCCCTGGAGATTGCGCAGCGTTGCAGCCTGGAGATCGAGCTGGGCCGCAGCCGGCTGCCTGCGTTTCCCACGCCGCCTGGCATCACCGTCGATCAATTCCTGCGCCAGCAGGCCGAGCACGGGCTCGCGGCAAGGCTCGGCAAGCTGTACGCGGACGCCGAGGCGCGCGGCCGCGCGGCGCCGCGCTATGGGGAGCGGCTCGACTTCGAGATCCGCACCATCATCCAGATGGGATTTTCAGGCTACTTCCTGATCGTCGCCGACTTCATCAGCTGGGCCAGGCAGAACGGCGTGCCTGTCGGGCCCGGGCGCGGCTCGGGAGCGGGCTCGCTGGTGGCGTATGCGCTGGGCATCACCGACCTCGATCCGATCACCTACGACCTGCTATTCGAGCGTTTCCTGAACCCGGAGCGCGTGTCGATGCCGGACTTCGACATCGATTTCTGCCAGGACGGCCGCGACAAGGTCATCGACTACGTGCGCGGCAAGTACGGCGCGGACTGCGTGGCGCAGATCGTCACCTTCGGCACCATGGCGGCACGCGCGGTGGTGCGCGACTGCGGCCGCGTGCTCGATCTCGGCTACAACTTCTGCGACCAGGTGGCCAAGCTGATCCCGGTGCAGCCCGGGCGCACCATCACGCTGGCCGATGCGCGCGCCATGGAGCCGCTGCTGGCGCAGCGCGAGAAAAAGGAGGATGAGGTCAGGGAGCTGCTCGCCCTGGGCGAAAAACTCGAGGGCCTGACGCGCAACGTCGGCATGCATGCCGGCGGCGTGCTCATCGCGCCCGGCAAGCTCACCGACTTCTGCCCGCTGTATGCGGCCGAAGGCGGCACCGGCGTCATCTCGCAGCTGGACAAGGACGATGTCGAGGCCATCGGGCTGGTGAAGTTCGATTTCCTCGGCCTCACCACGCTCACCATTCTCGACTGGGCGGTGCGCTACGTGCGCGCGCTGGGCGAGTCCGGATTCTCGCTGGAGCAGGTGCCGCTCGACGACCCGGCGACCTACCAGCTGCTGTCCTCGGGCAATACCACCGCGGTATTCCAACTGGAATCCCGCGGCATGCGCGACCTGATCAAGCGCGCGCGGCCGGACCGCTTCGAGGACGTGATCGCGCTGGTGGCGCTGTACCGGCCTGGCCCCATGGACCTGATCCCGGATTTCATCGCGCGCAAGCACGGCAGCCAGCGCGTGGAGTACCTCGACAAGCGCATCGAGCCGATCCTCAGCCCGACCTACGGCATCATGGTCTACCAGGAGCAGGTGATGCAGATCGGGCAGGTGATCGGCGGCCTGACGCTGGGCGGCGCGGACCTGCTGCGGCGCGCGATGGGCAAGAAGAATGCCGAGGAAATGGCGCAGCAGCGCGACGTGTTCGTCGCCGGCGCGCAGGACAACGGGCTGTCCAGGAGCAAGGCCACGCAGCTGTTCGACCTGATGGAGAAGTTCGCCGGCTACGGCTTCAACCGCTCGCATGCCGCGGCCTATGCGCTGCTCGCGTACCAGACCGCCTACATGAAGGCGCACCATGGCGCCGCGTTCATGGCCGCCAACCTGTCGCTGGTGATGGACGACACCGACAAGGTGCGCCAATTCCACGAGGATGCGCTCGCCAACGGCCTGGCCGTGCTGCCGCCGGATGTCAATGCGTCCGAGTACCGCTTCGTGCCGGTGGACGCGAAGACGCTGCGCTACGGCCTGGGCGCGGTGCGCGGCACCGGGGAATCGGCGATCGGCGCGATCCTCGACGCGCGCAAGGCGGGTCCGTTCACCGGCCTGTTCGACCTGTGCGCGCGCGTGGACAAGCGCATCGTCAACCGCCGTGCGCTTGAGGCGCTGGTGCGCGCCGGCACGTTCGACGCACTCGAGCGCAACCGGGCCAGCCTGCTCGCCAGCGTGGCGCGGGCGATGGAGACTGCGGAGCAGGCGGCGCGGCAGGCCGCGCAGGTGAGCCTGTTCGGCGACGCCGACGGCGCGCCGATCGGCGACTCGGCGCTGATCGCGGCGCGGCCCTGGGATCTCAAGCAGCAATTGCTCGAAGAAAAGGCTGCGCTCGGCTTCACCCTGTCGGGCCACCTGTTTTCGGTGTACGAGCGCGAGCTCGCGGGATTTGCGCGCACCCCGCTCGCCAGGCTTACCTCGCCGGAGCAACGCGCGTTCCTCGCCGGCGTGGTGGCCTCGGCGCGCACGCAGATGACCCGTCGCGGCCGCATGATGGTGGTGGTGCTCGACGATGGCACGGCGCAGCTCGAGGTCACGGTGTTCAACGAGCTGTTCGAGAAGCACCGCGACAAGCTGAAGGAGGATGCGCTGCTGATCGTGCAGGGCAAGGCGCAGCGCGACGACTTCTCGGGCGGCCTGCGCGTCAGCGCTGACGAGCTCTACGACCTGCCCGCGCTGCGCGCGCGCTATGCCGCACACCTGCGCCTCGAGATGAACGGACAGGCCGATGCGCGCCAGTTGATGGCGCTGCTCGCGCCGTACCGGTCGGAGGGCGCCTGCCCGGTGTTCGTGCACCACCAGACCGGGGCCGCCGCCTGCGACGTCGCCCTGGGCGACGCCTGGCGCGTGCGGCCGGACGCGCAGCTGATCGAGCAGCTGGGCGCCTGGCTCGCGCCGGAAAACGTGCAGATCGTGTATTCGAGCGGCGCCTAGCCGCGCGACCAGCGCACCGCGCAGGCCTCCCGCCGCCACAGGCTGCGCACGCCGCGGTACCAGGGGTCGAGCAAACGTTCGCCCGGGTCGTAGCGCCTTTTCTCGGCCAGGAACGCGCCCAGCATCGGATAGCAGGCGGCCGCCTGCTCGCGGCTGGCGTGCGGCAGGTGCGCCGGCGTGAATGCGCCCCCGGCGCCAAGCGCCAGATCGATCAGGCGCCGGCGCAGTTGCGTCGCACTGGCGCAGGCACCGAGCGTTGCGCGCGCGCGGTACTCGATGCGGTGCCGATGCCCACGGAATACACCTCGTGCTCGCGCACGTGCTTGTCGGTGCGCGCGCCGACGTAGCTGAACAGGCTGGCATAGTCGAGCGACAGGCAGGAGACGACCTCGTAGAAGGAGCGCGACACCAGCAATTGCCCCGACTGCGCGAACGTCATTACGCGCTGGGCGACGTTGATGCCGTCGCCGATGATGTTCATCTGTGCGTTGATGTCCTTTACCAGGCGCACCGGGCCCAGGTTGATGCCGATACGGATGGCGATGGCGCCCGTGGCCTCGGCACGCGCCGCGGCGCGCAACGACATGGCGACGAACAACGCGTCCTCGGGGTCGCCGAGGAAAGTGACGCCGGCGCCGTCGCCGGTGTCGAGCACCACGCGATCGCGCGGCGCGACGTTCTCCAGCGCGGAGCTGAGCAACTTGTTGAACGCCTGCTTGAGCAGCAATTGCTCCGCCACCGGCTTCGTCGAGTACTCGACGATGTCCAGGAACACAATGCTGCAAACCAGCGTGCGGCTGGGCTGTTCGATCATGCGTCCGGCTAGGGTCGGCGCTGCGGCCGACGGGGAATCATTTTACGCGCATGCCCGGCGCGGCCCCGGCGTCCGGAGAAATGAGGAATATTCCCGGTTCTGCACCCGATGCGGCGAGCACCATGCCTTCCGAAACCCCGAATTTCATCGTGCGTGGGGCCAGGTTGGCGACCAGCACCGCAAGTTTTCCTTCGAGGCTGGCGGGTTCGTAGGCGGACTTGATGCCGGCGAACACGGTGCGCGTGCTGCCGCCGAGATCGAGCGTGAGCTTGAGCAGCTTGTCCGCGCCCTCGACCTGCTCCGCGCGGGTGATCTTCGCCACGCGCAGATCGAGCTTGTTGAAGTCGTCGATCGTGACAATGTCTGACACGGATTTCTCCTTGGCGATGTGCTGCTGCTGCTCGGCGTGGCGCTGCGGGGCGGTGGCCTGGGGCACCGATGCGATGTCGAACAGCGCATCAAGTTGCCTGTCATCAACACGACTAGTGAGGTGCTTGTAAGCCCCGATCGCGTGATCTTGGCCCAGATACTTCTGGAGATCGTTCCAGGAGAATTGCTTGACGCCTAACATCTGCGCCGACAGTTCTGCCGTGCGCGGCAGCACCGGTGCCAGCAGGATCGCCAGGAATCGGAATGCTTCAATTGCCTCCGAGCATACGATGTGCAGCCGCGTCTCTTGGCCAGTCTGTTTGGCCAGTTCCCACGGTTTCTCGGCGTCCACAAATCGATTCACTTCGTCCGCGAGGTCCATGATGCGTCGAATCGCTTTGCCGAACTCGCGAGCCTCATAGAAAGCCGCAACTTCGGGTGCAGCGTGCTTCACTGTTAAGGCAATGTCCAAGACAGACTCTTTCTTCAGTTCTACGCCCTTCAACTTCCCGCCAAACCACTTGGTGACGAATGGGGCACACCGGCTGGCAATGTTCACGAACTTGCCCACCAGATCGCTATTCACGCGCGCCAGAAAGTCGTCGGGGTTGAAGTCCAGATCTTCAACGTTGGCATTCAGCTTGGCGGCGATGTAGTAGCGCAGCCATTCCGGGTTCATGCCCAGTTCCAGGTAGCGCAGCGGGCTGATCCCGGTGCCGCGGGACTTGGACATCTTGTCCCCCGACACGGTGATGAAGCCGTGCACGTAGACGTGGTCGGGCACCTTGTAGGGCTTGCCCGCGTACTCCAGCATCGCCGGCCAGAACAGGGTGTGGAAGTAGATGATGTCCTTGCCGATGAAATGGATCTGCTCGGTGCCGGGGTCCTGCAGGAATTGTTCGAAGTCGCGCCCGGTCTTGCCGCAGTAATTCTTGAAGCTGGCGAGGTAGCCGATCGGCGCGTCGAGCCAGACGTAGAGGTATTTTTCCTCCTCGATGTCGGGCACCCGGATGCCGAAGTAAGGGGGGTCGCGCGAGATGTCCCAGTCGCCCAGCGCCTTGTCGCCCTCCCCGTCGAGCCATTCCTTCGCTTTGTTGACCACCTGCGACTGCAGCCGCCCCGGTTGTTCCAGCCACCCCTTGAGGAACGCTTTGCACTTAGGGTCGGAGAGACGGAAAAAATGGTGCTCCGAGGTTTTCAGCACCGGTGCCGCGCCCGAGAGCGCCGAGTACGGATTCTTCAGGTCGGTGGCCGCATAGGCCGCGCTGCAGTTTTCGCAGGCGTCGCCGTACTGGTCCTTGGCGCCGCAATTCGGGCACTCGCCCTTGATGTAGCGGTCCGCCAGGAACATGCTCTTCACCGGGTCGTAGAATTGCTCGACCGGCTTGGTATAGACCAACCCCGCCTTCTTCAGGCGGCGATAGATGTCCTGGGACAGTTCCGTGTTTTCCGCCGAATGCGTCGAGTGCCAGTTGTCGAAGGCGATGTTGAAGCCCTCGAAGTACTGCTTTCGGCTGCGCGCGATTTCAGCGACGAATTTTTCCGGCGCCTGTCCGGCTTTCTCGGCCGCCAGCATGATGGGCGCGCCATGCGCGTCGTCGGCGCCCACGAAATGCACTTCGTGGCCGCGCATGCGCTGGAAACGCACCCAGATGTCGGCCTGGATGTATTCCATGATGTGGCCGATGTGGAACGGCCCGTTGGCGTAGGGCAGCGCGGTGGTGACGAACAGCCTGCGTTGCGGCATTGCGGGCCCGAGGAAAACGCGGATTTTAGCTTACACTTGCGCTATGCCCCTGAGTGACGCCGAAGTTCGTTCCGTACTCGCCACATTGGTCGATCCCAACACCGGCAAGGACTACGTAAGCACGCGTTCCGTGAAGAGCATCAAAGTCACGGGCGCCGACGTGCAGGTGGAAGTCGAACTGGGCTACCCGGGCAAGAGTCAGTTCGAACCGATACGCCGCGAGATGATCGCGGCGCTGAAGAAAGCCGGCGCCGCCAGCGTTGGCGTTGCGGTCACCGCAAAAGTGGTATCGCACTCCGTGCAGCGCGGCGTGAAGCTGGTGCCCGGTATCAAGAACATCATCGCGGTGGCCTCCGGCAAGGGCGGCGTGGGCAAGAGCACCACCGCGGTGAACCTGGCGCTGGCGCTGGCTGCCGAAGGCGCCACGGTCGGGATTCTCGACGCGGACATTTACGGCCCGTCGCAGCCGATGATGCTCGGCATTGCGGGGCGGCCCGAATCCAAGGATGGCAAGGGCCTTGAGCCGATGATGGGGCACGGCCTGCAGGCGATCTCGATCGGCTTCCTCATCGACGTCGATACGCCGATGGTATGGCGCGGCCCGATGGTGACGCAGGCGCTCGAGCAGCTGCTGAAGGACACGCGTTGGCGCGACCTGGACTACCTGGTGGTGGACCTGCCGCCGGGCACCGGGGACATCCAGCTGACGCTGGCGCAGAAAGTGCCGGTCACCGGCGCCGTGATCGTCACCACGCCGCAGGACATCGCGCTCATCGACGCGCGCAAGGGCCTGAAGATGTTCGAGAAGGTCGGCATCCCGATCCTCGGCGTGGTGGAAAACATGTCGACCCACCTGTGCCCCAACTGCGGCCACGAGAGCCACATTTTCGGCAGCGGGGGGGGCGAGCGCATGTGCAAGGACTACGGCACCGTGCTGCTGGGCCAGCTGCCGCTCGACCAATCGATTCGCGAGCAGGCCGATTCGGGCAAGCCGACGGTGGTCGCCGATCCCGATGGCAAGGTGGCCGAGATCTACCGCAGCATCGCGCGCCGCTGCGCGGTGAAGATCGCCGACATGCAGAAGGACATGAGCGGCAAGTTTCCCAACATCGTGGTGCAGAACACGTGAGCGTCAAGTCGGACAAGTGGATCCGCCGCATGGCGGCGCTGGGCATGATCGAGCCGTTCGAGGCCGGCCAGGTGAAGGAGGTCGCCGGCAAGCGCGTGGTGTCCTACGGCACCTCGAGCTACGGCTACGACATCCGCTGCTCGGACGAATTCAAGATCTTCACCAACATCAATTCGACCATCGTCGACCCCAAGGCCTTCGACGCCAAGTCCTTCGTCGACTTCAAGGGCGCGGTGTGCATCATCCCGCCCAATTCCTTCGCGCTGGCGCGCACCGTGGAGATGTTCCGCATTCCGCGCAGCGTGCTCACCATCTGCCTGGGCAAGTCTACCTACGCGCGCTGCGGCATCATCGTCAACGTCACGCCGCTCGAGCCCGAGTGGCAGGGCCATGTGACGCTGGAGTTTTCCAACACCACGCCGCTGCCGGCAAAAATCTACGCCGACGAGGGCTGCGCGCAGGTGATCTTCCTCGAGTCGGACGAGGTCTGCGAGACGTCCTACCGCGATCGCGGCGGCAAATACCAGGGGCAACAGGGCGTCACCTTGCCGCGCATCTGAGCCCGCAAGATGTAGTGGGTCGGCCGGTTAGCGCTCCTACCTATAGTAGTTTCTCAAGCCCGGCGCGCCGCCGCTCCCAGTACGGCGCCCCAACAAGACCCGTACAAAGCCCTTGACTCGCGGGGGGTCATCCCTATAATCGCCCCAAGTTTTCCCTGTTGGGTCAATGAGCTAAGAAGGAGGTCATCATGAAAAGCCAGAGGAACTCGGTGCCGGATTCCCAGGTCGTGGTGCGCGACATTCCTGAGACGTAGATACTCCCGGGAGAACCTTGATGGGCGATCGCTCGAGCAACCTCGTACGCAACAGGCAGCAAAACCCGCTTCCGCAAGAACAGCTCTTCGACACGCATGCCGAAGTCAGCCTCGACTTCGAGATCGTGCGCCAGGCCGCACGCCAGAAGTACACGCGGCCCTTCCTGATCTTGGATAACGCCATCGTGCGCGACAAGCTGCGCCGCTTTCGCGTCGCCATGCCGCGCGTGCGCCCGCACTACGCGGTGAAAGCCAATCCCGACCGGCGCGTGCTGAAGGCCCTGGTGCAGGAGGGCGCGGGTTTCGAGATCGCCTCGACCACCGAGCTCGACCTGCTGCTGTCGCTGGGCGTGCCCGCGGCGGACGTGTTTTACTCCAACCCGATGCGCTCGCGCGAGTCCGACGCCTACGCGGCGTCCAAGGGCGTGCGCTGGTTCGTCGTCGACAGCGTCGACGAGCTCAGGCGCATGCACGCGGTCGATCCCGCGGCTTGCCTGTACCTGCGCATCGCGTCCCAGAATATCGGCAGCGACTGGCCCCTGTCCGGCAAGTTCGGCGCGGGCGCCGGCGAAACGCGCGAGATCATCGCCACCGCGGCAAAACTCGGTGCGGACCTCGCGGGCGTCACTTTTCACGCCGGCTCGCAGTGCCGCAATCCGGAGAACTGGCGCGTGGGCATCGAAAAGGCGCGCGTCGTGTTCGACGCCATGCTCAAGGCCGGCCTCAGGCCGCGCCTGCTCGACATCGGCGGCGGATTCCCGGTGCGCCACGTCAAACCCATCCCTTCGATCGAAGTGATTAGCGCGGTGGTGAACGAAGCACTGAGTGCGTTTGCGGAAGACGTGCAGGTGATTGCCGAGCCGGGCCGCTACCTGGTGTCCGACGCGGGTTACTTCGTGTGCCGGATGCTCGGCACCGCCACGCGCAGCGGCAAGCGCTGGATGCACTGGGACGCGGGCCTGTTCGGCGGGGTGATCGAGACCACCGAGGGGCTCAAATACAAGATCCGCACCGACCGCTCGGGGCCGGACGTCGCCTGGAATATCGCCGGGCCGACCTGCGACTCCGTGGACGTGATCATGCGCGAGGAGCCCTTGCCTTCGGACCTGCAGGCGGGCGATTTCATCTACCTGCGCAACGCGGGCGCCTACACCACCGCCTACGCCAGCGAGTTCAACGGATTCCCGCTGCCCGAGGTGCGGGTGTTCGAGTCCAAGCCGAGGCGCTAGGCCGGGCTTAGGCCCGCTCGTAGAGTACGAAGTCGAACTGCAGCCCGTCGGCGCCGGTCTGCGGCTTGCGCTGCGTCTCGCGCCAGGCGCTGCGGTCGAATTCGGGGAAGCGCACGTCGCCCGCGTACTCGCGCCGGATCTCGGTGAGCACCAACCCGTGGGCCTGGGGTAGCGCCGCCGCGTAAACCTCGCGGCCGCCGATGACGAACACCGACGGTTCCCCCGCGCACAGCGCGAGCGCGCCTTCCAGGGAGGCCGCGACGCTCGCGCCGGGCGCCTCGTAGCCCGGCGCGCGCGTGACGACGATATTTTCGCGCCCCGGCAAGGGCCTGCCGAGGGAGTCCCAGGTCTTGCGGCCCATGATCACCGGATGGCCCAGCGTGAGCGCCTTGAAGTGCTTCAGGTCCTCCGGCAGGTGCCAGGGCAGCCTGCCGTTCGCGCCGATGATCCCGTTGGCCGCCACGGCGGCGACCAAATACACGCGCGGAGTTGCGGACGCTGCTGCACTCTGTGACATTTGGCTCGTCCTGACATTGTTTTACGTGAGATTATAGGAGCATGGCACCTCAGGACACCTCCCCGAGGGCGGCCCTGCGTTTTCCGCGATCCTTCCTCGGACTGCTCGTCATCGGACACCTCCCCGAGGGCGGCCCTGCGTTTTCCGCGATCCTTCCTCGGACTGCTCGTCATCGGCTTCCTGCTGGTCGCGGCGCCGCTCGCCGGGGCGCTGCTGTATTCCGCATGGAACACGCAGCACCTGGCGGAGCAGAGCCGCAACGCGGTGTATAGCGCGGCGCAGGCCGCGCGCGGCAGCCGCGCGCTGGTCAATCGCGTCGGCTCGATCGAGCGGCTGGCGCAGCAGGTCGCGGTACTGCCCGATCCCGGGCTGCTCACCGACCACGAGCGACTGCACCTCGGCTTCCGGCAACTGACGGACGAATTGGCTCGCCTGCCGCTGGACGGCGAGCAGCTCGCCGCGCTCCGCCGCACCATCGGCGGGGAGCAGGAACTGTACGAATTGCTGACCGCGGCGGGGTCCGCGCCGCCGGACGCGCGCATCGTCGGGGCCAAGGTGGCGACGCTCGCCGACAGCACGCACGACGTGCTCGCCATCAGCTATCGCGTCGCCGATGGTGAAGTCGAGCGGCTGCGCGCCGCGGCCGAAAGCGTGCAGCGCCGGCTGCTGCAGCTGGTGCTGGCCACCATCGCGGTGGCGCTGGCCATCGCCCTGGCGCTGACGCGCGTCATTGCCAGGCCCATCGCCGAGCTCGATGCTTCCATCCGGCAGCTCGGCGGCGCCGATTTTTCACGGCCGATCCGCGTCAGCGGGCCGCAGGACCTGCGCGATCTTGGCGAGCGGCTCGACTGGCTGCGGCTGCGGCTGACGGAACTCGAGGAACAGAAGAACCGTTTCCTGCGCCACTTCGTCTCACGAACTCAAGACCCCGCTCGCGTCGCTGCGCGAGGGCGCGGAGCTGCTCAACGACCAGGTCGCCGGGCCGCTGGCGCCGCCGCAGCGCGCGGTGGTCGGAATCATGCGCGACAATAGCGTCAAGCTGCAACGGCTGATCGAGGATCTGCTCGACTACCAGCGCGCGCTGCATGCTCCGGCGTCGCTCGAGGTGAGCACGGTGCAGCTCGACACGCTGGTGCGCGAAGTGGCCGACGCCCACCGGCTCGCGGCCCTGGCCAAGGCCCAGCGCGTGGACCTGGACCTGGCGCCGGTGACGGTGGACGCGGACCTGGAGAAGCTGCGCTCGATCATCGACAATCTGCTCGGCAATGCGATCAAGTTCACGCCGGCGGCCGGCACCATTTCCATCGTGACGCGCGAAGCGCAAGGCGCCGTGATCATCGAGGTGATCGATTCCGGGCCGGGCGTGCCGCCGGTGGAGCGCGAGGCGGTATTCGATTCCTTCTTCAGGGGCCGCGCCAAGGCCGGCGGTCGCGTGGAAGGCAGCGGACTGGGCCTGGCCATCGCGCGCGAATACGTCGAGGCGCACGGCGGGCGCATCGCCCTGGTCGCCGAGGGCCCGGGCGGACATTTTCGCGTGACGCTGCCCAAGCGGCCGGCATTGCTGGTGATGGCGGAGGCGGCGTGAGGGTCGCCACTGTCCTGTGCGCGGCGCTGATTTCCGGGTGCGCATGGCTGCAGCCGGACGGGGGCGAAACGCTGCAGGTGCGCGACATCGTCGGCGCGGCCGCGAGCGTGGCGCGCGCGAGCGCGGAGGAGCAGCGCCGGCAGCTGATGCATGCACAACAGATGTACGCCGCCGTGCCGGACGACGCCAACCGGCTGCGGCTGGCGGCGCTGCTGTCCACGCTGCCGCTGCCCTGGCGCGATGACGCGCGGGTGGTGACGCTGCTCGAGCCGCTTGTCTCGCGACGCCAGGGTTCCCCGCTGGCGCAGCTCGCCAGCCTGCTGGCGGCCGGCGCGGCGGACCGCCAGAGACTGGCGCGCGAGCTGCG
>JAQBXT010000060.1 GCA_027624175.1 Pseudomonadota bacterium
AACAAGCGCTCCCAGATCTTCATTGGCGCACCTCACAATGACGCTGCCAGTCCGCAAGAAAGGCCACCAGCTCACGCGGCGGCCGCAGCCAGAGGTCGGCACCGGTCTCGCGCATCTCCGGGCGCACCAGCACCGAGAGGCCGTGCGAGCGCATTGCTTCGAACGCGTCCTCGTCGGTGACATCATCCCCCAAATAAGCGCATACGGCGCCAGCGGGAGATTCCTCCAGCACGGTTTGCACCGCATGTCGCTTGTCGATGCCGCGCACGCGCAACTCGAGCCCGCCTTCGAATGGCAACTGCTGCAGCATTCCGCTGTCCACGAACGGCTGCCAGGCGAGCGCCGCCGCGTCGCGCAAGCGCGCCACGACGACGACCGGCAGTCCGCGCCAGTGCAGCGCCACGCTTGCCAGCTTGCGCTCCACGCGCGCCCCGCTCGCCTGCAGCAGCAGCCCCTTGGCGACGCGCTCGGCATCGTCGAGCGCGGCGCGCGCCGGCTCGGGCGGCTGCGCCTCCAGCAGCTCGCCCTCGGGCGGCAGCCGCTGCCAACCGTGCGCGCCCCAGATTTCGGGGCGCTGCTTGAGTGGCAGAAGACGCGCGAGGTCCAGCGCCGGCCGCCCGCTGACCATCACTACGCGCGTGCGGCCCTGCGCCATGATGCCGTCGAGCGCGTCCGCAACCCCCGGATAGGGGCGCGCCAGCTCGGGCCGCACCTGGAACGGCGCCAGCGTGCCATCGTAGTCGGCGAACAGCACGCGCTCCGGCGCGCCGGCGAAGCGCGCAAAGAAGCGATCGAGATCCACTGCTGGATTCAGCACGCGCATGCTGATGCGTGTTGGTGATGATGCAATGAATCCTCCCCAGTTATTCTTGCAACGAGAACATCATTTTGACACTGTTCACTCACGAAGTTCCCGCTGTGTACGCGATGCAGCCAAGCGATTGTTCGCCGAGCGACGCTGCGTTAAAATTGCATCACGCAATGCGGCAACGCAACGCGCATCCCAATTGCCGCCGGTCGCGACGGATTCGCGCGGTGGTTCCGCCAGTTCGTTGAACGCCACCATGAAATCACCGGGAGGCTGACATCTGTTGAACGCGGATGACGCATATCTTTTTCGCGAAGGCACGCACGCGCGCCTTTACGAGCACCTGGGCTGCCACCTTGACCCCAAGCACGGCGGCGCGCGCTTCGGCGTGTGGGCACCCAATGCACGTGCAGTGTCCGTGATCGGCGACTGGAACGGCTGGCGCGCGGGCGCAGACAAACTGGCGCCGCGTTCCGACCAAACGGGCATCTGGGAAGGCCACGTTGCCGGCGTGCAGCGCGGCCAAGCCTACAAATTCCGCATCGAGTCGAACAGCGGCGGCCACGTCGGGGAAAAGGCCGACCCATTCGCGATTGCCAGCGACCGGGCGCCCCGTCGCCGAGGCGCCGTTATTACTTCGCCAGCACCCGCGCCAATTCAACCAGCGCCGTATCCGCCGGCCGCATGCGGCCAGTGATCTCGGAAAGTGATGTCACATTGATCTCGCCGCGCTGCATGCCTACCAAAACGCCGTGCCGGCCCGCGGCGAGACTATCCACCGCGGCTGCGCCCAGGCGCGTGGCGAGCAGTCGGTCGGCGGCGCTCGGCACGCCGCCGCGCACCACATGACCAAGGCGCGTGAGGCGCAAGTCGAAGCCGATGCTGGCGCGCTGCTCGCCGTAGAGCGTGAGCAGGTCATGCACGCCGTGCTTCGCGCCTTCGGC
Organism: Pseudomonadota bacterium; assembly: GCA_027624175.1. Taxonomy (GTDB): domain Bacteria; phylum Pseudomonadota; class Gammaproteobacteria; order Burkholderiales; family SG8-39; genus JAABQT01. Next base: position 1,753 of record JAQBXT010000060.1, read on the forward strand.
GACTACTACCAGAGCGTGCGTCTTGCCGCGGCGATAGGCCGCGCGCAGGCGCTCGGCGACTTCGGATGCCTCGACCTCGGACTCGGGGATGGCGATCACTTCCGCGCCGCCGCCGATGCCCGCCATGAGCGCGATGTAGCCGCAGTTGCGGCCCATGGTCTCGACAACGAAGGCGCGATGGTGCGAGGACGCGGTGGTGCGCAGCCGGTCGATGGCTTCCAGCGTGACGTTGATGGCAGTATCGGCACCGATGCTGACGTCGGTGCCATACAGGTCGTTGTCGATGGTCGAGGGCACCCCGACGACCGTGAAGCCCTCGCGCGCCAGCGACGCCGAGCCGGACTGCGAGCCGTTGCCGCCGATCACGACGAGCGCATCGACATTGCGCGCGGCGAGATGCGCGAGCGCCTTGGCGCGGCCGGCGGGCTCGGCGAACTCGCGGCAGCGCGCGCTGCCGAGCACCGTGCCGCCGCGCTGGATGATGCCGCCCACGTCACGCGCGGCGAGCGGGTCGAGCGCGTCGGCGAGCAGGCCCGCGTAACCGTTGCGCACGCCGAACACCTCCCAGTCCTTCGCCAGCGCCGCGCGCGTCACCGCGCGAATCGCCGCGTTCATGCCAGGGGCGTCGCCGCCGCTGGTGAGAACCGCAACGCGCTTCATTCGGGCAGGCGCTCCGCTTCCTGACCGGGCAGCACTTCGACGTCGCGCAGCTTGCGCTCGATCTGGCGCGTCCTGACTTCGGCCAGGTCGATCGAATTCGTCACCGACTGCAGCTGACGCTTGGTGTTGGCGAGCACTTCCGAAAATTTGCCGAACTCCGTTTTCACGGAGCTCAGCACGATCCACACCTCGCTCGAGCGCTTCTCGATCGCCAGCGTACGGAATCCCATCTGCAGGCTGTTCAGCAGCGCGGTCAGCGTGGTCGGCCCGCAGATCGTCACGCGGAACTCACGCTGCAAGCTATCGAGCAGCCCCGGCCGCCTGAGCACTTCGGCATACAGGCCCTCGAGCGGCAGATACAGCAGCGCGAAATCCGTGGTGGCCGGCGGCTCGACGTATTTCTCGACGATGGATTTCGCCTCGAGCTTGATGCGCGTTTCCAGCGCCTTGGCCGCCACCTCGACCGCCACCGGGTCGGCCGCATCCTGCGCCTGCTGCAACCGCTCGTAATCCTCCAGCGGAAACTTGGCGTCGATCGGCAGCCACACCTGGCTCTGCTCGCCGCCCGCCCCCGGCAGCTTGATGGCGAATTCCACGCGCTCGCGCGAGCCTGGGCGCGTCGCAACATTGGTCTCGTACTGCTCGCGCGCCAGCACCTGCTCCAGCAGGGCGGCGAGCTGCACCTCACCCAGCACGCCGCGGTTCTTTACGTTCGACAACACCTTCTTCAGATCGCCAACGCCAGCGGCCAGCACTTGCATCTCTCCCAAACCCTTGTGCACCTGCTCCAGGCGCTCCGACACCGTCTTGAAGGAATCCGACAGGCGCTTGTCCAGCGTTTCGTGCAGCTTCTCGTCGACGGTCTTGCGCATCTGCTCAAGCTTCTCGGCGTTGTCTTTCTGGATCTTGTCCAGGCGCTGCTCGACCGCGCCGCGCAGCGCCTCGAACTGCGTGCTCTGCACGCCGCTACCCGAAGCCAGTTGCGTGGTCAGGTTCTGCGCGAAAGCGGAAAGCCCGCGCATCAGCTCCTCGCGCGCCTCGCGCGCAGACGCTCTCTCGCGCGACAGGAGCATCAGGAGCAGCGCGAGCGTGACGCCAGCAACCACCAGCACGGCAATGAGGAGTACGTCGCCCATGCGAATCAGACTACACCGAATCCCTCAGCGTCAGCGCCGGCGACGCGGTCAGCACCTTGCGCGCCGAGATCCAGGCGTTGAACGACAGCAGCAGCACCCCGGCGAGCGGCCCCGCGATCCACAGCGCCGGGCTCGGCGGCAGGTCGAGCTCGAACACCCACCGCGCCAGCAGCTGCCCGATGACCGCCGCGCCCAGCGTGGCGAGGAGGCCCGCCACCAGGCCCATGGCGAGAAACTCGACGCGTTGGCTGCCGGTCACCTGCCGGCGCGAAGCGCCGTAGACGCGCATCACGGCCGCTTCGCGCCGCCGCTCATCCTCGGTCGCCACCAGCGCCGAGTACAGCACCAGCAGGCCGGCGCCGAGCGCGAACAGGAACACGAACTGCACCGCGTTGATCACCTGGTCGACGATGCCCTGTGCCTGGCGCAGCGCGGCACTGATGTCCACTGTGGTGATGTTGGGAAAGCGCTGGATCAGTTCGTTCATCACCTCCTCGCGCCCCGCTGCGAGGCGAAACGCGGATACGAAACTCGCCGGAAAGCCCTGCAGCAGCGCCGGCGGCACGATGACGAAGAAATTGATCTTCATCGAGTCCCAGCGCAGCTTCCTGAACGAGGTGACGCGCGCGGCGAAACGCTCGGCTCCGACCGTGAACGCCAACTCGTCGCCCAGCTTCCAGCCGAGCGTGGTGGCGATGCCCTCCTCCACCGAAAGCTCCTGCGCGCCGCGAGCGAACCAGCGGCCGGCGACGACCTGGTTGTGGCCGGGCAGCTCGTCGGCGTAGGACAGGTTGAATTCGCGTTCCACCAGGCGCCGCGCGCGTTCCTCGCCGTAGTCCGCCTCGCTCACTGGCTTGCCGTTCACTGCACTCAACCTGCCGCGCACCATCGGGCTGAGTTCCGGCGCGGCGATGTTGCGCGCGGCGAAGAACCTGCCGACCTCGGCCACCTGGTCGGGCTGCACGCCGAGCAGGAAGCGATTAGGCGCATCGGGCGGCGCGCTGCGCCGCCAGGCGTCGACCAGGTCGTTGCGCGTAAAGGTGAGCAGCAGCACCGCGGTCAGGCCGAGCGCAAGGCTCGCCACCTGGATCGAATTGCCGCGCGCATGCCGCCGCAGGTTGGCGAGGCCGTAGCGCACGGCCAAACTGCGCGCGCCCAGCGCGCGCGCCACCCTGGCACTGGATACCGCGCGCAACGCCCCCCAGGCGACCGCGGCGAATACCACCACGGCGACCCCGAAACCACCAATCACGGTGAGGCCGAGGCGCAGGTCGCCCGCTTGCCACACCAGTAGGCCGCTCAGCGCTGTGAGTCCCGCCGCGTAGACGGCCAGCGTATCGCGGCGCGGCGTGCCGGCCTCGCGGCGGATCACCCGCACGGCCGGCACATTGCGCAGCTGCACCAGCGGCGGCAGCGCAAAACCGAGCAGCAGGACCAGGCCGACGAGAAATCCCTGCAGCGCCGGCGTCGGCGAAGGCGCCGGCAGTGACGCGCGCAGCAGGTCGCCCAGCGCGGCCGCGATCGCCGCCTGCGCCAGGAAGCCCAGCACGCAGCCGAGCGCGCTGGCGGCGATGCCGAGGGCGAGGAACTCCAGGCCGTAGAGCTGCAGCAGGCGGCTCTGCGTCGCGCCCAGGCAGCGCATCACGGCGCAGCTGTCGAGGTGGCGCTCGACGAAGCGGCGCGTGCCGAGCGCGATGGCAACCCCGGCGAGGATCGCCGCCAGCAGGGCCGTGAGCCCGAGGAAACTCTGCGCACGGTCCAGCGACGCGCGCACTTCGGGCCGCCCGCTCTCCAGGTTTTCCGCGCGCTGCCCGCGCTCCAGCCGCGTGCGCACCCAGGCTTCAAACGCCGATACCGCGGCGGGCTCGCCGGCCGCATACAGATAGAACCAGACGCGGCTGCCGGTCTGCACCAGCCCGGTGGCGGGCACGTCCTCGGCGTTCATCATCAGCCGCGGCGCGATGTTGAAGAAGTTCGCGCCGCGCTCGGGTTCGAGTGTCAGCACGGCGTCGACCCTGAATTGCTCGGTACCCAACTTGACGCTGGAACCCACCGGCGCGTTGAGCGCACTCACCAGACGTTCGTCCAGCCACACGGCGCCGCGCGGCGGCCCAGCCTGCGCCGGGGCGTCCGGCGCGTTCAACTTTGCTGCGATGCGCAGCCGGCCGCGCAAGGGATAGTTGCCGGTCACCGCCTTGACGCCGGCCAGCGTGCTCGACTCGCCGGCGCGTGCCATGCTGATGAAGTTGACCGCCTCGGCGCGCTGCAGGCCGCGGCGCGCGATTTCGTCGGCGACTTCGCGCTGCCAGGCGTGGTCGGACACCAGCACCAGGTCCGCACCCAACAACTGGTGCGCGTCTCTCACCAGCGCATGGCTCACGCGGTCGGCGAAGAAAGCCACGCTGGTGATGCTCGCCACCGCGACCACCAGCGCCATGGCCAGCACCCGCACTTCGCCCGCGCGCCAGTCGCGCGCCAGCATGCGAAAGGCTTGGCGCATCACGGGACGATCCTCCCCGCGGTCAACCGCACCATGCGCGTGCAGCGCCGCGCCAGGTGCTCGTCATGCGTCACCAGCACCAGCGTGGTGCCGGATTCCCGGTTCAACTGGAACAGCAGCGCGATGATGGCTTCGCCGGACTCGGCATCAAGGCTGCCTGTAGGTTCGTCCGCAAGCAGGAGTTTGGGCCGGACGACGAAGGCGCGGGCCAGCGCCACGCGCTGCTGCTCGCCGCCCGACAAATGTTTCGGATAGTGATGCAGGCGCTCGGCGAGACCGACGCGCGCCAGGATTTCGGACGCCGCCGCCTGAGCGTCGGCGCGCCCGGCGAGCTCCAGCGGCAGCATGACATTCTCCAGCGCAGTCAGCGACGGCAGCAGCTGGAACGACTGGAACACGAAGCCGACCGCGCGTCCGCGCAGTTCCGCGCGCGCGTCCTCGTCCAGGGCAAACAGGTCCGCGCCCTCGAGCAGCACCGTGCCAGCAGTGGGCGTATCCAGCCCCGCGAGCAGCGCGAGCAGCGTCGATTTGCCCGAGCCCGAGGCGCCGACGATGGCCACCGCCTCTCCCGGCATGACCGCGAGCTCGATATCGCGGAGAATGACGAGGTCGCTGTCGCCGCTCTTGACCGTCTTGCCGATGCCCTGTGCCGCCAGAACGCTTGCTGCCTGCCTGTTCATGTGCCTTTCATTCGGCGCGTGGGGAAAGACCATCCTCGTGCATGGCGACAGCCTGTCGTCGGCCTACGGCATCGCCGCGAAGCGCGGCTGGGTGGCGCTGCTCGTCGAGCAGCTGAAGCACGAGCGCATCGATTATAGCGTCGTCAACGCGAGCATCTCGGGCGAAGTCACCGCAGGTGGGCTGGCACGGCTGCCGCGCGCGCTCTCGCAGCACAGGCCCGCGGTGGTGGTCATTGAACTCGGTGCCAACGACGGCCTGCGCGGCCTGCCGGTGGCGCAAATGAGCGAGAACCTGGCGGCAATGATCGCCCTGTCGAAAAAAGCCGGCGCGCGCGTGCTGCTCGTCGGCATGCGCATCCCGCCCAACTACGGTCCGCAATACACGCGCGAATTCGAAGCGGCGTTCGGTGCGCTCGCCCGGCGCCACAAGACGGCGCTCGCGCCGTTCCTGCTGCAGGGCGTGGCCGAAGACCTGCGTTTGTTCCAGCCCGATCGCATCCACCCGAACGAGGCAGCGCAGCCGGTGCTGCTGGAAAACGTGTGGCGGGCGCTGCTGCCCCTGCTCAGGTCACCGTAAGGCGCGGCGCACCGGCTGACAGCCGCCCGATGCTGCGCGCGTTGCCGAATCCGCGCTCGCTGAATGTTTTCAGCACCGCTTGTTCCGCCTGCGGCGCGCAGGCGACCAGCAGGCCGCCGCTGGTCTGCGGATCGGTGAGGAGCTTGCGCATCCATTCGGGCGCGCCCGCGGGCAGTTGCACCTGCGTGCCGTAACCCGCCCAATTGCGGTCCGAGGCCCCCGTGGCGACACCCTGCTTCGCCCACTGCAGCGCCTCTTCGATCATCGGCACGGCATCGAACGCGACCTGTGCAGCCAGCTTCGAACCACGCAGGATCTCGAGCAGATGTCCGGCGAGGCCAAAGCCGGTGACGTCGGTCACCGCGTGCACGTCGGCCATGTCGGCGAGCACCTCGCCGGGCGTATTCAGCTGCGTTGTCGACGCGATCATCGCGCGATAGCCGGCGTCGGAGAGCTTGCCCTTCTTCAGCACGGCCGACAGGATGCCCACGCCGAGCGGTTTGCCCAGCACCAGCACGTCGCCAGCGCGCGCGGTGCTGTTCTTCTTCACCTTGTCCGGGTGCACCAGGCCGAGCGCCACCAGGCCATAGATCGGCTCCAGCGTGTCGATGGAATGCCCGCCGGCGATCGGAATGCCCACGGCGGCACACACCGACTCACCGCCTTCGAGAATCTTCTGGATCACCGACACCGGCAACTTCTCCAGCGGCATGCCGACGATGGCGAGCGCCATGATCGGCCTGCCGCCCATGGCATAGATGTCGGAGAGCGCGTTGGTCGCCGCAATGCGCCCGAAGTCGAACGGGTCGTCGACGATCGGCGTGAAGAAATCCGTGGTCGCGACCAGCGCCTGCGTGTCGTTCAGCCGGTACACCGCCGCATCGTCGGAGGTTTCGGTGCCGACCAGCAGGTCCTTCGGCAGGCCGCGGATCGGGGTCGAGGCAAGGATCTCGGACAGCACGGCGGGCGCGATCTTGCAGCCACAGCCACCGCCGTGGCTGAACTCGGTGAGGCGGATTCTTTCGGGTGCGTTCATAGACGTGATCCTAGCGCAATGTCAAAGCGGTCGCGGCCCGGGGGTCGGGAGGGCTGATGGCGGGAGCGTAGAATTTTACGGGTGAAGCATGCATTCCAATCCGTCGAAATGCACCCGTCCGTCCTTACGGCCTTCGATGCCATCCTCGACGCACGCTCGCCGGCTGAATTCGCCGAGGACCACGTTCCCGGCGCCCTGTCGCTGCCGGTGCTTGATGACGCCGAGCGCGCGCAGGTCGGCACCATCTACAAGCAGGTGGGCACGTTTCAGGCGCGCAGGCTCGGCGCGGCGCTGGTCGCCAGGAACATCGCCCGCCACCTCGAGGACGCGCTTGCCGACCAGCCCAGGGGCTGGCGGCCGCTGGTGTATTGCTGGCGCGGGGGCAAGCGCAGCGCCGCCCTGGCGCACGTGCTGCGCGAAGTCGGCTGGGATGCGCACACCCTCGAAGGCGGGTACCGCGCCTACCGCCGCAGCGTGCTCGAGCAACTTGCGACCCTGCCCCGCGCGATGCGCTTTCGCGTGGTGCACGGCGCCACGGGCAGCGGCAAGAGCCGCCTGTTGCGCGCGCTGGCCGGCGCCGGAGCGCAGGTGCTCGACCTCGAGGACCTCGCCGCGCACCGCGGCTCGGTGCTCGGCGAGCTGCCCGGCCGCCCCCAGCCCACGCAGAAGATGTTCGAGAGCCGCCTGTATGCCGCGCTGGCTGCCCTTGACCGCGCGCGGCCGGTCTATGTGGAGGGCGAGAGCCGCAAGATCGGCCAAAGGCAGGTGCCGCAGACGCTGATCGAGACCATGCGCACATCCGAATGCGTGCTGCTCGAGGCCGGGACCGCGTCGCGCGTCGCGCTGCTGATGGAGGAGTACCGCCACTTCTTCGTCGACGCGGCGGGGTTGGGTGCGCAACTGGATTGCCTGCTGCGCATGCATGGGCGCGAGCGCGTGGAAAGCTGGAAGGCGCTGGCCGCAGAAGGCGCATGGGAGGCGCTGGTCGCTCGCCTGCTCGAGGAGCACTACGATCCGGCCTACCGGCGCTCGGCGCAGCACAATTTTCCGCGCCTGCCGCAGGCGCGCGTGCTGCAGGTCGCGGCCGGCGACGAAGCGACGTTCGCGGCCATCGCCCGAGAGCTCGCGGCGTGAGCGCACGGGAATCTTGACTGACAGTTTCTTGCATTTGGCGGCGCGTCCGATAACTCTTATGCAGATGGCATCTACGCTTTGCTATAGTCTGCTGCAGGATGGACATCAAGGATCTGCGCTATTTCGTCGCCGTGTACGAGGAAGGCGGATTCGCGCGCGCCGGCGAGCTGCTGGACACGGTGCAATCCAACGTGTCCGCGCGCATCCGCAGGCTTGAGTTGTTCCTCGACGTGCAACTGTTCGAGCGCCACCGGCGCGGCGTGGGAACAGGGCGAGAAACTCTACCGCCACGCCAAGCGCGTGATCGACCTGCTCGAGGAAACCCCTGCCGCCGTCAGGGGCAAGGAGGCGGCCTAGGCCGCGCAGGTGCGAAAGCCGCAGAACACGTCCGCCCGTTCCGGCGTATAGAAATTGCGAAAGCCCGCGCGCCTGAGCCTGCCCGGGGTCGAGAAACTCCCGCCGCGCAGCACGCGGTGCGTGCCGAACCAGGGCCGCGAATAATCTTCGTAGGGGTCGGGCGAGAAACCCGGGTAGGGCAGGAAGGCGCTCGCGGTCCACTCCCAGACGTTGCCCAGCATCTGCGGCAGCCGCGCCGCCGCGAATTCCCACTCCGCTTCACTCGGCAGCCTGCGCTTCGCCCAACGGCAATAGGCCTCGGCCTCGAGCGCGCTGACGTGCAGCACCGGCTCCCCGGGCACAAGCGGCAGCCAGCGCCCGAAGCTGCGCCGCAGCCAGGCGCCGTCCATCTTCTTCCAGTAGCGCAGCGCGTGCCCGCCGTCCCCGACGTAGGCGAGGTACTCGGCGTTCGACACCGCGGCACGGGCGATGCGAAACGGCGCCACCTCGACCTCGTGCGCCCACTTTTCGTTGTCGAAAGTGAAACCCGTATCGAGCCGTGCACCGCGCTCGAAACGCCCGCCCGCGATCTCAAGGTCGCCGTCCGGCGCCACCGGCGCCGGTCCCTCTCCAGTCGGATCCGGGTCGCCGAGCGTCTGGCGCGTGTAGTGGAACGCCTCGGCGTGCATGTCCTCGTGGTGCACGCACAGCTGCGCGTAGTACGCGAGCGCCGCATTCTCCGGCTCGCGCGCGAGGCGCGCCCGCACCTGCTCCAGGACCGCGGCCAGGTAGGCGCGTGTCGACTCGAGTCCGGGCAGCGGCAGGTGCCAGCGCGTATCGTGCGCCACCGCGGAAGAATCGTAGAGTGCGTCCGCGCCCGCGAGGATCGAATCCACCGGTGCGCCGCCGCGCGCGGTGCGCAGGCACCAGCGTTCCTGGAACCAGGCGACGTGCCCGAGCTCCCACAGCGGCGGGTTGACGATGTCAAGCTTCGGGCCGAGCAGCCGCTCGCCGTCGAGGTCCTGTGTGATGCGAAAAGTGCGCGCGCGCGCCTCGAGTAGTTCGCGCGCCAGCCTGGACGGATCGCCGTGCATCGCGCGCTAGTCTAACCAGATCCCATGGCGCGCATCGCGATCGTCACCCCTGTCGGCGCCGGAACCCGCAACGGCAACCGCCACACCGCCCTGCGCTGGGCCGCGCAGCTGCGCCGTGCCGGACACCGGTGCTCGGTCGCCGTGGAATGGGACGGCAAGCCCTGCACGCTCCTGATTGCGCTGCACGCGCGCCGCAGCCACGAATCCATCGCACGCTATCGCGCGGCGCATCCGCACGGCCCGCTGTGCGTGGTGCTCACCGGCACCGACCTGTACCGCGACCTGCCGGGTTCGACGCAAGCGCGGCATTCGCTCGAACTGGCCGATCGCATCATCGTGCTACAGGACGATGCGCTGCAGCTTCTCGCTGCGCCCCTGCGCCGAAAAACGCGAGTCGTGTATCAGTCTGCCGATCCCCACGCGCGGCGCGCACCGCCGACCCGGGCCTTTCGGGTGGCGGTCGTTGGCCACCTGCGCGAGGAAAAGGATCCTTTCCGCGCCGCGGCCGCCCTCGCCCACCTGCCGCGCGAGGCCGGCATCGAAGTGGTCCAGCTCGGCGCGGCGCTCTCGCCGGCCATGGCGGACGAGGCGCGCCGGCGCATGGCGGGGGGGG